>DATNNN010000240.1:0-2578 GCA_035601815.1 Xanthobacteraceae bacterium
CGAAGCCACCAGCGTGATCTGGGGCATGCCCGGCGCCGCGGCGCATGCGGGGCTTTGCTCGGCGGTGTTGCCGCTCGATCGGATCGCCGGAAAGATTGCATCCCTGTTCGCGGGAGAGCGCGGGTGAATTCGCTCGATTACGATCATCTGCGCAAGCTCCTCAAGGAGCGTTCCGGGCTCGTGCTGTCGTCCGACAAGCAGTATCTCGTGGAGAGCCGCCTGCTGCCGATCGTCCGCCGGCTCGGTCTCGCCAGCCTCGGCGCCCTGGTTGCGAAGCTGCGCGGCGCCGGCGCCGAAGCCCTGATCGCCGAGGTGGTCGAGGCCATGACCACCAACGAAACCTTCTTCTACCGCGACAAGATTCCGTTCGACAATTTTTCCGAAGCGATCGTTCCGGCGCTGCTCGCGGCGCGCGCCGATCAGCGCCGGATCCGCATCTGGTGCGCCGCCGCCTCGACCGGGCAGGAGCCCTATTCGCTGGCGATTTGCCTCAAGGAGATGGGCACGCGACTTGCGGGCTGGCGCATCGACATCCTCGCCACCGATCTTTCGCTCGACGTGCTCGCCAAGGCGAGCGCGGGCGTGTACAGCCAGTTCGAAGTGCAGCGCGGCCTGCCGGTCCGACACCTGATCAAATATTTCGCCCAGAACGGCGACACTTGGCAGGTTTCGCCGGAAATCCGCGCCATGGTGCAATTCCGGCCGCTCAATCTGCTGCATGAATTCGCCGGCGGCTTCGATGTGGTGTTCTGCCGCAACGTGCTGATTTATTTCGATCTGCCGACCAAGCTCGACATTCTCCACCGCATCGCGCGGCTGCTGCCGCCCGACGGCTACCTGGTGCTCGGCGCCGCCGAGACGGTCGTCGGCCTCACCGATGCTTTCAAGCCATTGGCCGACCGGCGCGGCGTCTATGCCCTCGATAATGGCGCCGGCGCCGCGCGCCCGGCGCCGCGGCTCGCGCTCGTCGCCGGCGGACGCTGAGACCGGCGGGCACCGTGGGAAATGCTGAAATCCCGGACTTTATCGCCCGGCGATGTTGCGGATCGCGGTCGGGCGGTCTTTGAATATCCGAGCTTTGTCGGCGGCGACGGCCGGTCATCCGCCCGATCTCGCGACTTCCCCGCACCCCCTTCAAAGACGGCATCCGCGCGCGTATCATCCGCCACATTGAAAAACGATCGGTGCCATTGCATCCTCGGCCGGAAAGGGCGTCGTGATGAAAACCCCGACATTCTCCGCGATCGCATTGTCGGCGACCGTTCTCGGTTGTGCCGGCGCGGCGCGGGCGCAGGATCTGTTCCTGGACGGCGATATCGTGCGCGGCGCGCAACAGGGCGCGCCGGGACCGGTCTGCGTGCTCACCAATGAGTTCAAGCACCTAACGAGGCTCTGCCTCAGACCGACGAGGTGTATCGGCTGGCGCGGGTGGTGTAAGTGGACTCCGGTCGAGCCGGCAGGGACATGCCCTGGTTATAAGAGCTCGAAGCTCGGTGGGTCCGAGGACCCGTGGACGACCGGAGCCCGCGATGAACATAGCGCGATCGGTGGCGGAAGTCTTGCGTGAGCATGTGGAGCTGGAGGTCGAGGCGATCGACCGGATGTACTTGAATGTCTACGTCCCGCATTTGCAGTCGGTGGGAGCCGTGGTGGGCTACCTGCGGGTTCATCGGGGCCAGCGTTTTGCCTCGACGACGGCGGTGACACCGATGACGGAAGCGTTTGTTCGCAACATCGATCAATTCGTCCACCATGAGGGCGTCGATCTGGTTGCCTTCCAGAAGGGGCAGCGCAAGGACGACGTCACGCAGAAATACCTGCGACGGTTCCGCGAGCGTGAGGGCGTGCTCTATGTCGGCAAGGCCCAGGAAAAGGCGCGGGTCATGCGCACGGAGCGTCGCCGCAGCCGGTACACCGGCGGAACCTATCCGTGGATCGTGGAATCCACCGCGATGGTCAACCACTACTATTTCTATTGCGTCGATGAGGACTTCGGGCCGTTCTTCGTGAAGTTCTGCTCCTACTTTCCCTATAATGCCAAGCTCTGCATCAATGGCCACGAGTATCTCAAGCGTCAGCTTGCCAAGCGTGGGGTGGCGTTCGAGGCGCTGGACAACGGCGTCAAGTCCTGTGCGAATCCTAAGCTGATGCAGCGGATGTGCGACGCCCTGTCGGCGGACAAGATCGATCGCCTGCTGCGCAAATGGCTCAAGCGCCTGCCACATCCGTTTCCGCCCCGCGACCGCGCCGCCGGCTATCGCTACGACCTCTCCATCCTGCAGGCCGAATTCTCGCTCACCCAGGTGCTCGACCAGCCGGTGACGGGCCGCGTTTTCTTCGAAGAGGTGATCCGCGAGAACCTCGATATCGGCCGCCCCAGCCAAGTGAGCCTGGTGTTCGACCGCAAGGTGAGCCGCCGCACGCCGGGGCGGTTCCGCACCCGTGTCATCACCGACGGCGTGGTGCCTTCGCTGCACGTCGATTACAAGAAGACCCGCATCAAGCAATACCACAAGGAGGGACAGGCGCTTCGCACCGAAACCACCATCAACGACACCCGCGACTTCGCCATCGGCCG
>DATNNN010000241.1:0-13395 GCA_035601815.1 Xanthobacteraceae bacterium
AGCGCGAACAGGTGGCGCGCGAGCGGCCTGAGCGGCGAGTCCGCCGGCAGATCGGAAAGATCGGCCGCGACGGGGCCGAAATGGGCGCCCTCGCCGCTCGCCAGCACCGCGTCGATGGAGAGCACGTTGTCGCGCATCATGCCGTAGCGGAGCGAGCGGCCGCCGCAGGAGTTGTTGCCGGCCATGCCGCCGATCGTGGCGCGGGAGGACGTGGAGATGTCGACGGGAAACCACAGGCCGTGGGGTTTCAGCGTGCGGTTCAAGTCGTCGAGCACGATGCCGGGCTCGACCACGCAGCGTCGACCGGGCACGTCGAGCTCGACGATGCGGTTCAGATTCTTCGAGCAGTCGACGATCAACGAATCGTTCACCGCCTGCCCGCACTGCGACGTTCCGCCGCCGCGAGCGAGCACGCTCACCCCTTCCTCGCGCGCGATGGCGATGGCGCGATTGGCCGCCTCTATCGTCGGAGGCAGGACGACGCCCACCGGCATCACCTGATAGTGGGAAGCGTCGGTGGCGTAGCGGCCGCGGTCGAAGCGGTGGAACAGCACCTCGCCCACGGCTTCCGCCTTGAGCCGGCGCTCGAGCCCGGGCGTCAGTCGCGCTGCCATGCTTTTGCTCCGCGGGCCGCCCACCTGCCATTGGGCATTGGCCGGACTCGCTTGGCCGATTTTCGCATGATAATCCAGTGCCCGGCAGCCGCGCCCGCGCGCAGCGCTGAAGCAGGTTTCCCAGGGAGCACGACCATGGCCAAGAATTCCTCGCGCACCGCGGGCCGGCATTTCCTGCAGATTCCGGGGCCGACGCCGTTGCCCGACCGGGTGCTGCGGGCGATGGACATGCCGATCATCGACCACCGGGGGCCGGAATTCCAGGCGCTCACCAAGCGCGTGCTCGAAGGAATCAAGACCATCTTCAAGACGACGAATCCGGTGATCTGCTACACCGCCACTGGCACCGGCGCCTGGGAAGCGGCGCTGGTCAACACGCTCTCGCCCGGCGACCGTGTGCTCATGGTCGACACGGGCCAGTTCGCCACGCTGTGGAAGAACATGGCGGGCAAGCTCGGCCTCAAGCCCGAGCTCATCGACACCGACTGGCGCATCGGTGCCGAGCCGGCCGTGATCGAGGCGCACCTGCGCAAGGAAAAGGCGCACGAGATCAAGGCGGTGTGCATCCTGCACAACGAGACCTCCACCGGGTGCCTGTCGCCGGTCGCCGAGATCCGCAAGGCCATCGACGCCGCCGGCCATCCGGCGCTGTTCATGGTGGACACCATCTCGTCGCTTGCCTCCACCGACTATCGCCACGACGAGTGGGGCGTCGACGTCACCGTTGGCGGCGCGCAGAAGGGCCTGATGCTACCGCCCGGCATGTCGTTCAACGCGATCAGCGACAAGGCGCTCGCCGCTGCCAAGACGTCGAAGATGACCAAATCGTTCTGGTTCTGGGAAGACATGCTTAACATGAACAAGATCGGCTTCTTCCCCTACACGCCGGCGACCAACATGCTCTACGGCCTCGCCGAGGCGATCGACATGCTGCACGAGGAAGGCCTCGACAACGTGTTCGCCCGCCACGACCGCTTCGCCGAGGCGACGCGCCGCGCGGTGCGCGCCTGGGACCTCGAGATCATGTGCCGCGATCCGAAATATTACTCGCCGACGATCACCGGCGTGATGCTGCCCGAGGGCTACGACGCCGACGCCTTCCGCAACCTGGCGCTCGACCAGTTCAACATTTCCTACGGCATGAGCTTCGGCCGCTACGCCGGCAAGATGTTCCGCATCGGCCACCTCGGCGACACCAACGACCTCACCATCATCGGCGCGCTCGTCGGCACCGAGATGGCGCTCGCGCTCGCCGGCATTCCGCACAAGAAGGGCGGCGTGCAGGCGGCGATGGACTACATGGTGTCGGCCGCGGCCAAGCCCGCGCGCGCCGCCGCCGAGTGACCGTCCGATGGCGATGACGCCGGGCGAGCGCGCCCGCTACAGCGCGATCGTCGACCGGGAGCCGCTGACGCTGCCTGCCGGCGCCCGCGTCGTCGTGTGGACCATCGTCAACCTCGAGGTCTGGGACATCGGCCGGCCCATGCCGCGCCAGGTGCTGCCGGCGCCCATGGGCCAGCCGCTATTGCCCGACGTGCCGAATTGGGCGTGGCACGAGTACGGCATGCGCGTGGGCGTGTGGCGCTATTTCGATCTGTTCAAGTCGCTCGGCATCCGCGCCTCCACCGCCATGAACGGCCGCGTGTGCGAAGTCTATCCGCGGGTGGCGGAGGCGGCCAAGGAAGCGCGCTGGGAATTCATCGCCCACGGCTACGAGCAACTGCCCATGCACAAGATCGAGGACCAGCCGGCGGCGATCCAACGCGCGCTCGACGTGCTGGAAAAATTCAGCGGCAAGCGGCCGATCGGATGGCTCGCGCCGGGGCTGACGCAGACCCTGGAAACCATGGATCATCTCGCCGCCGCGGGGCTGCGCTACACCTGCGACTTCGTCCACGACGAGGAGCCGTCGACGATCAAGACTGCGCACGGCGATCTCGTCACGCTCCCGTACACGGTGGAGATGAGCGACATTACCGTGATGGCGTTGCAGGGCCACGAGAGCAAACACTTCTACGAGCGCGGCGTCGATCAGTTCGAGCGGCTGTTTCACGAGGGCGCGGCGCGGCCGAAGATCATGGCGATCGCGCTGCATCCCTACTCGACCGGCCACCCGCACCGCATCGTGCACCTGGAGCGGCTCTACCGTTATCTCAAGCGCGACGGCGTCTTGTTCTGGACCGGCGCCGAGATCTACGACTGGTACGCAAAGAGCATCGGACGCAAAGCCCGAGCCTAGAAAATGGGGAGAAGACCATGAACATCGCCGTGGGCAGGAAGGCGATCGCGGAGGCGACGGAGAAGCTCAAGAACTGGGGCCGCTGGGGCAAGGAAGACCAGATCGGCACCCTCAACCACGTGCGGCCCGAGGACATCGTGCGGGCGGCGAGCCTCATCCGCACCGGGCGCGTGTTCGCGCTCGGCATCCCGCTCGACCAGAACGGCCCGCAGACCGGTCTGTTCGGCGGCCGCTTCAACCCCATCCACCAGATGCTCGCCACCGGCACCGACGCCATCGCCGGCCGGCAGGACTGGAACAAGATCCGTTACGCCGACGACACGCTCAATCTCTGCGTCCAGGGCGCCACCCACTGGGACGCGCTCGGGCACATCTTCTACGAGGACAAGGCCTACAACGGCTATGACGCGAAGCTCATCGACGCCAAGGGCCTGAGCGTGCTCGGCATCGAGCACTCCAAGAACAAGATGGTCGGCCGCGGCGTGCTCCTCGACATCGCCCGCTTGCGCGGCGTCGACTGGCTCAAGGACGGCGAAAGCATCTCCAACGACGAGCTCGACGCCTGCGCCAAGAAGGAGGGCGTCGCGATCGGGCGCGGCGACTTCGTCATCGTGCGCACCGGCCAGATGGAGCGCTGCCTCGCGGAGAAGAAATGGGGCGGCTACGCCGGTGGCGACGCGCCGGGGGTGAAGTTCGAGAACTGCTACTGGTGCCAGGAGAAGGAGATCGCCGCGATCTGCACCGACACCTGGGGCGTCGAGGTGCGGCCGAACGAGACCAAGGAGGCGAACCAGCCGTGGCACTGGGTGGTGATCCCGGCCATGGGGCTGTGCATGGGCGAGATTTTTTATCTGAAGGAGCTCGCCGCGGACTGCGCCAAGGACAAGGTCTACGAATTCTTCTTCTGCGGCCCGCCCCTCGTCATCACCGGCGGCACCGGCTCGCCGATCAATCCGCAGGCGATTAAGTAGGGGGCGAACGCAACCTTTTCCCCCGCCCGGCGTTCTCCCTTCGCGCCCTGATTGTGCGCTTCAGCCAGGCGGAAACCATCGTGCTCACCGGTTCGCGAAACAGAAAAGCGCCTTTGCGCAAAAGCGGCGCCAGTCTCTGCGGGCTCGCGGTTGTTTTGCTGGCGTTTTCTGTTGCTCCAGCTTCGGCGAACGATCTGCGGAGCGCGATGCTCGGGCGACTTGAGCCCCCGTCGCAGCTAACCACGATGCCATCCTATCGGGACCCCTGGAGCGGTCTCCGGCACGCGCCGGACGTGGTGCGCTACGAGCCGCCGATGTCCGAGTCGATGGCCGAAATGGACCCGCGCTTCTTCCGCCAGGTTCTCGACTATCCAACCCAGGAGAAGCCGGGCTCGATCGTCATCGATACGCGCGGGCGCTACCTCTACTACGTGGAGGGCCAAGGGAAGGCGATCCGCTACGGCGTCGGCGTGGGCCGGGCGGGTTTCGAGTGGCGCGGCACCAAGCAGGTGAGCGCCAAGCGGGCGTGGCCCGAGTGGCGGCCGCCGGCGGAGATGTTGGCACGGCGGCCCGACCTTCCGGTGTGGATGGCCGGCGGCCCTTCGAACCCGCTCGGGGCGCGCGCGATCTATCTCGGTTCCTCGCTCTACCGCATTCACGGCTCGAACGAGCCGGACAGCATCGGCCAGGCGGTGTCCTCCGGCTGCTTCCGCATGCACAACGCGGACGTGATCGACCTCTATCAGCGGGTGAAGATCGGAACGCGCGTAGTGGTGATCTAACTGGCGCTCGGGCGAAAGATAAGCTACCCGGCGTCTCGCCGTCGTCCAAATAGCCAAAAACACCTACGGGAGGTCCCGCGCCTTTTGCAAGAATTGCAGGCGGACCGCAACGCAGCGAGACAAGCCAACCCCGAAGTGGATAATTGATTTTTCCGCCGACAGGGGAGTCAGAATTGGTATATTTCGGTAAGCGCGAGAAGGCCGTCGCGCCAAAGTGGGAGAAACGTCATGTCGCTCGGACTCATACTGCTCATCATTGTGGTCATCGCCCTGTTCGGCGGCTTTCATGGTCTTGGTAGAGGATATGGTTACGGCTACGGCCATGGTCCCATTGGGATCCTTGGAGTAATACTTATTATCATCGTCATTTTGCTTCTGGTTGGAAGAATCTGAACGCAGGGCAGCGCCGACGCTTCCGCTCCGATTCCGCTTTAATTTTCGCGCTGAGCCGACGTCAGGCTGACGACGCACGCCGTCTCGACAAGTAGGTGGGCGCTCTGCGCGCGGACGAGTCCGCGCCCTGTTACTCCGCAGCCCGCGCCCGGCCGCCGATCGCAGCATTGACCGCCGGCATCACTTTCTCCGCCATCAGCGCCATGGAGCGGCGCGCGAGCTTGGGGTCGGCCCAGTCCTTGCCGGCGTAGAGCAGCGTGCCGAAGTCGCCGACGGTCTCGCGGAAAGCGAGCAGCTCGTCCGCCACCTTCTGCGGCGAGCCCCAGATGATCAGCTCGTTGCAGATGCTGTCGATCGTGACCTCGCTGTCGGGCTGGTCGCGGCGAGTCTTGAACAGCTCGATGCGGCCGCCCCTGATGAGCTTGGTGGCGAGCGACTGGTAGTAATAGCGATACGGACTCTTTGCCGAAGTCGCATATTCGCGCGCGGTCTTGTCGTCGTCGGCGACGAAGATGCTCTTCGCCACCCGCCAGTTGGCCGGGTCCGCCTTGCGCCCGGCGCGCTCGCAGCCCTCGGCGTACTTCGGCCAGTGGCTCTTCACCCAGGCGGGCATCAGGAAGTTCGCCGAGATCGGGTCCCAGCCGCGGGCGGCGGCTTCGGTAACGCCCTTGGAGAACGGCGCCACCGCCGTCACCACGATGGGCGGGTGCGGCCGTTGCAAGGGCTTGGCGATATAGCCCTGGCCGATGTCCGGGATGAACTGGCGCTCGACGTTGATCGTCCAGTACTTGCCCTTGAGATTGTACGGCGGCTCGCCGCTCCAGATCGCGAGAATCTGGTTGATCGCCTCGAGGAACATAGCGTTGCGGTCGGCGTCGAGGTTGCCATAGAGCTCGGCGTCGGAGAGCAATCCGCCCGGGCTGATACCGAAGAGGAAGCGCCCGTCGAGCAGATGATCGAGCATGGCGATCTGCGATGCCACCGTCGCCGGGTGGCTGTTCGGCAGGTTGACGGTGCCGGTGCCGAGCTTCATGCGCTTCACGCTGTCCGCGAGCGACGCAAGAAACATCACGCACGAAGTGATGTTCTCGGCGCGGTCGGTGATGTGCTCGCCGGCGAAGCCCTCCGTGAAGCCGAGCGCGTCGGCGAGCACGAAGGCCTCGCGGTCCTCGCGCAGCGACTGGCGCCAGTCCTTGCCGAGCGGATGGATGGGCATGGTGAAGAAGCCGAGCCGCATCAGATTCCTCCGCGATCCGTCCATTCTGCCCGCATCTCAGACCACTTCCCAGGCCCCGTTCGCCGCGGCCGAGCGGAAAGTGGCTTCGAGTGCCGCCACCGTATGCAGGATATGCGCGTCGCCGATGTGGTAGGCGCCCTCGCCGCGGGCGGCGGCGGCAAAGGATTCGAGGTTCTCGCCGATGTGGTTGGCGGCCGCGAGTTCCTGCACCTCGGGCGGGCGGCCGGGGCGATGCAGGATCAGGCGGTTCTCGCCGACGCTCTCCACCGACAGATCGCTGCCATAGACCGCGAGCCGCCAGACGTAGGGCATCTTCAGCGTGGTCATCAGGCTGCCGGTGGCGCCGTCGGCAAATTCGATGAGTGCGGCGGTGGTGTCGCCGGCGGCGAGCGGCAAGGTGCGCCGCGTGCCGAGCGCGGCGATCCGCCGCATCGGCCCGACCAGAAAGCTGAAGCTGTCCAGCAGATGGATGCCCATGCCGGTCATGCCGCCGGTTTTTGTTTCCTCCGGCGCATTGCGCCAATCGCCCGCCGGCTGGTTGGCGAGCCAGTCGTGGCCGAACGCGCCCTCGGCATGCATGATCGTGCCGAGCGCGCCGGCGCCGATGAGGCGATGCATCTCCTTGAGCGACGGCCACAGGCGGCGGTTATGGCCGACGCCGAGCGCCACCCCGGCGCGGCGGCAGGCAGCGAGCGCGGCCTCGGCGTCCGCCTTGGTGAGCGCGAACGGCTTCTCGCAGAAAACGTGCTTGCCGGCACGCGCTGCGGCTTCCACCTGCGGCCGGTGGCGGGTGTGCGGCGTCGCCAGCACCACGGCCTCGATCTTCGGGTCGGCGAGCACCTCGTCGTAGGCGGTGCCGAGCCAGAGGTTGTGCTCGGCGGCGAAGGCGCGGGCGGCATCGGGCTCGAGCGTGACGGCGCGCGAGAAGCCGATGCGCGGGCTCGAGCCCTGCACCGAGCGCACCAGCTCCCTGCCCCACCAGCCCAGCCCGACGATCGCGGCGTTGAGCATCTGTCCCCGCTTTTTCGCGCGCTTTCCCCGTGTAAACTACGCGGGCCGCTTGCGAAAGGACGACCATGGCTCGCCTCCCCGACATCGACATCGCCCGCCTCTCTCCCGAGCAGCGCCAGGTCCACGACGCGATCGTCGCCGGCCCGCGCGGCAAGGTGGAAGGGCCGCTGCGGGTGTGGCTGACGAGCCCGGCGCTTGCCGCCCGGGCGCAAGAGCTCGGCGCCTTCTGCCGCTTCGGAACGAGCCTTGCGCCGCGACTATCGGAATTGGCAATCCTGGTAACAGCGGCACACTGGCGCGCCGGCTTCGAATGGCACGCCCACGAGAAATTCGCGCGCGAAGCGGGGCTTTCCGGCACGGCGATCGAGGCGATCAAGGCGGGCGCCGATCCGCGCTTCGCCAACCGCGACGAGGCCGCCGTCCATGCCTTCGCCCGCGAGCTCCTGCAAAGCCGCCGGGTATCCGACGCCACCTACGCCCGCGCCGTTGGCGCGCTCGGCACTGTCGGCGTCGTCGATCTCGTGGGCATCCTCGGCTATTACGGGCTCATCTCCATGACCATCAACGCGTTCGAGGTGCCGGCGCCGGACGGGCCGGACCCATTCGCCGGGGAGAAATGATCCAATGAGCAAGGGCACCGTGGGCATCGTCGGCCTCGGCATCATGGGCGGGGCGATCGCGCGTAATCTCGTGGCCGCCGGCTGGCGCGTGGTCGGCTACGACATCGACGCCAAGCGCCGCGAGGAGCTCGCCGCCGCCGGCATCGACATCGCGTCGGATACCGGCGCCGTGGCGCACGCCGCGGCCCATATCCTCACCAGCCTGCCGCACCCCGACGCGTTGGCCACCACCGTGCGCGCCATTGTGGCCGCCGGCATGCCGAAGCGCATCGTGGTCGAGGTGAGCACCTTTTCGATCGAGGACAAGGCCAAGAGCGAAGCCGCCTTGCGCGCCGCCGGCCATGTGATGTTGGACGCACCGCTCAGCGGCACCGGCGAACAGGCGAAGGTGAAGGACCTCGTGGTCTATGCGAGCGGCGACTCGGCGAGCATCGCCGCGCTCAAGCCCGTATTCGCCGACTTCGCGCGCGAGGCCCACGACCTCGGCGTCTTCGGCAACGGCAGCCGGATGAAGTTCGTCGCCAACCTCTTGGTCGCGATCCACAACGTGGCGTCGGCCGAGGCCATGGTGCTCGGGATCAAGGCCGGCCTCGACCCGCATCAGGTGGTCAAGCTGGTCAGAACCGGGGCGGGCAACTCGCGCGTCTTCGAGCTGCGGGCGCCGAAGATGGCGGACAACCGCTATGACGAGCCGACGATGAGAATTTCCACCTGGCAGAAGGACATGGCGATCATCGACCGCTTCGCCGCCGAGCTCGGCGCTCCGACGCCGCTGTTCGACGCCACCGCGCCGATCTACGCCGCAGCGCTCGCCCAAGGCCACGGCGCGCGCGACACCGCCGTGGTCTGCGCCGTGCTGGAGAAGATGGCCGGCATCAAGCGCTGACTAGGCGCGCATGAAATCGAGCACGGCGATCTCCGCCATCACTGCCTGCGGCGTGTGATGCCGTTCCGCTCCGGCGCGGGGGCCGGGCTCGAGGCAAGCGCCGAGCATGCGCGCATGCTCGACCACCCGGCGGTTGGGCGCGAGCCGCGCCGCCTCGAAGCGCCGCAGCGCCACCGGCACGTCGGCCGACGATTGCACCGCGGTGGCGAGCGCCTGCGCGTCCTCCGCCGCCTTGGTGACGCCGGCGCCCACGTGCGGGCGGCTGAGGAACGCCGCGTCGCCGAGAAGCGCGATGCGGCCCACCGCCATGCGCGGGCTCTCCACATCGTAGATCGGCTGCAAAAACGGCTGCGGCGTCAGCGCCACGGTTTCCTGCAATTGCGGGGCGAGCAGCCGCGCGGACGCCTCGCGCAAAGCGGCGGCCACGTCGGCACGCACCAGCGGCGGCGGAATGGAGAGCGCGTGCACATGGCCGGCGGCGTCGGTGAGGAGATCGTGCAGCGCGGTCGCCTCGTCGGCGGGCCGGTACCAGACGAAATTGTAGCGGCGCGCGCCGGGGCGGAGATCGTTGTCGGGGCCGGCCACCGGGTAGCCCAGGTACTGCTCGCTCGGCGGAAGACAAAAGACCATGGCGTCGAAGATGTCGCGGTGCGTGGCCGGCGACAGCGCGCCCTCGGCGACCAAGCCGCGCCAGGCGACGTAGCCGGCGTAGCGCGGCCGCACCGCGGGCAGGATCGCCGCCCGCACCGTGGAGCGGAAGCCGTCGGCGCCGACGAGAAGATCGCCCTCGGCAACGGCGCCGTCGGCGAAGCGCGCCGTCACGCGCGCGCCGTCGTCGTCGACGCGCCGCAGCTCCTTGCCCAGGTGATAGCGCTCGGCCGGAAACGCCGCGCGCAGCATGCGGAACACGCGGTCCCAGGAGGTAAGCGTCTGCCGGCAGGCATGCTCGCCGATCAGGCGCCCGTCGCGGTCGAGCGTACGGCGGCCGGCGATGTCGACGCCGAAGTTGCGGCTCGGATCGAGGCCGGCGGCGCGCAGCAGCGCATGGGTCTCCGCGTGGGTGACGATGCCGGCGCCGCGGCCGGTGAGCTCGCCCTCGGCGCGCTCGAAGATCTCGGCGTCCCAGCCGGCGCGGCGCAGCAGGATGCCGGCGAAGAGCCCGCTGATCGAGCCGCCGACGACAAGGGCGCGTCCTTTGCCGGCCTTGCTCACGGGCTCCCTTCCCCATTGTTCGCCGATCGGCGAATATAGCAGGCCTCGCCTCGCGCCGGAGACATGCCATGGCTCTCTCTATGAAGGAAAAGCCCGCCGCCCGCATCGACGCTGCCTGGCCGCAATGGGTCATGTAGGATTTCGAGCGGAACCAGATGAACGGCTGCGTCGGCACGACCCTGTTGTCCGAGGACGGGCGCGTACGGGTGTGGGACATCCGGCTCAGCCCGGCGAGCGCATCGGCTTCCATCGCCACGTGCTCGACTATTTCTGGACCGCGGTGACCCCCGGCCGGGCGCGCTCGCACCAAGCGGACGGAACCACGATCGAGACCGATTACACCGCCGGCGAGACGCGCCACGAGAGCTACGGCCTGGGCGAATTCAAGATGCACGATCTCGAGAACACCGGCGACTGCGAGCTCGTGTTCACCACCGTGGAGTTTCTGGACAGCGCCAATGCGCCGCTGCCGGTTCCCGCGACGGTGCGGGCGCCATAAGGGCTAGCCAGCCGCCCGCCCTTGCTACAGACTAGCCGCGCGCCCGCCTCTCGCGGGCGCATCGCGTAGGATTTGCCGCACTGGCCCGCAAAGAGGCCGAGCGCGTGCCCGGGGGGAAAGCATGACCGGTTCGCCGGGGACGGGAACTCGCAGCGTGGCGGCGCGAGGGCCGCGGCAATGACGATTCCCTACGATCTCATCCTCAATGCCGTGATCGCCGGGCTCCTGCTGGGAGGCTTCTACGCCGCCGTCACGGCCGGCGTGTCGATCTCCTTCGGCATCCTCGACATCGTCAATATCGCGCATCCGGGCTTCATCATCCTTGGATCGTACATCGCCTACATCATCAACATCCGCCTCGGCGTCGACCCGATCGTCGCCAGCATCGTCATGGCGCCGGTGTTTTATGCGCTGGGTGCGGCGATCTACCAGGTGTACTACCTCTCCTTCGAACGGCGCGGCCAGGAGGCGCTGCGCGGCCTCGCGTTCTTCTTCGGCCTCCTGTTCATCACCGAGGTCGGACTCATTCTCGTGTTCGGCGTCGACTATCGCTATGTGCAGGCCTCCTACATCGGCCCCAGCCTGCATCTCGGCAACGCCCATTTCCCCCTGCGGCTCTTGGTGCCCTGCCTCGTTTCGCTCACACTGTTCGCCGGGCTGCATCTCTTCCTGACGCGGACCTTCATGGGCCGCGCCATCAATGCCGTGTCCCAGGACCAGCTCGCGCTGCAGCTCATGGCGGCCGATCCGATACGCATCAAGCGCATCGCCTTCGCCATTTCCATTGCGATTGCCGGCGTCGCCGGGGCGCTCCTCATCGTCATCCAGCCCGTCGAGCCCTCGGTGGGCCGCGAATACATCGGCCGGGTGTTCGCCATCTGCGTGCTCGGCGGGCTCGGCAGCCTGCCCGGCACGCTGATCGCCGCCATGCTGCTCGGTCTCATGGAAAGCTTCACCTCCACCTTCTACGGCCCATCGTGGTCGCCGGCGGTGGCGTTCGGCTTTTTGCTGTTGACGTTGGCGGTGCGGCCGGCGGGCTTGCTGGGGCGATAGGCCATGCGCGCGTGGCCCTTTCTCGTCGCCGCCACAATCGTCGCCGCGCTCGTTTTCTACTGCGCGCGCGCTTTCGACAACGACTACGTGTTCTTTGCCGGCTACGTAGTGCTGCAGTTTATTGTGCTTGCCACCGCCTGGAACATCCTCGGCGGCTACACCGGCTACGTGAACTTCGGCTCGGCGGCGTTCTTCGCCCTCGGCGCCTATAGCTCCGTGTTTTTCCACAAGGCCTATCCGCTGCCGATTCCGGCGCTGATGGTGATCGGCGGCGTGGTCTCCGGCATCGTCGGGCTCGGCACGGGCTACCTCACGCTCAGGCTGCGCGGCGCCTTCTTCGCCATCGCTACGCTCGCGCTCGCGGTGGTGCTGCAGACCCTCATCATCAACTGGACCTACGTGGGCGGCGCCCGCGGCGCCTACGTCATCCGGCCGAACGAGATCGCAATCCTCGGCAGCTATATCCAGTACCTGTTCCTGCTCATGCTGGTGCTGGCGGTGATCGTCATCTGCACCGCCCGCCTCATTGAGCGCTCGCGGCTCGGCTACGGCTTCGCCACCATCCGCGACGACGAGCTCGCGGCGGAGGCCTGCGGCGTGCCGACGTTGCGGCTGAAGCTGATCGCCACCACGCTGTCGGGCGCCTTCATGGGCATGGCCGGGGCGCCGTTTCCCTACTACATCGGCTACATCGAGCCTTCCTCGGCGTTCGGCCTCGCCTACGCGGTGAACTCGATCGCCATGCCGATGATCGGCGGCACCACGACCTGGATTGGCCCGCTGATCGGGGCCATCCTGCTCGGGTTGCTGCAGCAGTTCGCCACCGTCACCATCTCGTCGGCGGTCAACCTCCTGATCGTTGGAATGCTGCTGGTCGATTTCGTCATCATCGCCCCCAACGGAATTGTCGGCCTGATCAAGGAGCGGCGGACCGCGTCCAACGTCGTGGTCGAGCCAACGGTCTTCGTGCTGCTCTTCGCCTTAAACTTCTCGCCGGTGTATTTCCTGGCCGGACAAGGTACGGGAGCGCAATCGATCGGGCTGGTTTTCTGGCTCATTCTTGCCTACGTCGCCTATATGCGGGGCCGTGTCCTCGGCCGCTGGTGGCTCATCGCCTTCCCGCTCGCCGGGGTCCTTTTCGCCT
This sequence comes from Xanthobacteraceae bacterium, assembly GCA_035601815.1. Lineage (GTDB taxonomy): Bacteria > Pseudomonadota > Alphaproteobacteria > Rhizobiales > Xanthobacteraceae > DATNNN01. The sequence goes on from DATNNN010000241.1 coordinate 12,662, forward strand.
TTGCGCCTGTGATCGCCGCCATTCCGGTCACGGCGGCAACGTTCGTCTCCGCCCTCCTTCAGATCATCTGCGTCGTCTGCGGCCTTCTGCCGGTACGGCGCCCCGCGGAGGCGTCGGCCAGATGAGCATGTGCAGCAAATTCCGACGCGGAGCGGACGTTTTGGCATGAGCGAACCGCTCCTCGATGTCAGTGGTCTCGGCAAGCGCTTCGGCGGGTTCGTGGCGCTCGACGGCATCGACTTCGCCGTCGGCGAGGGCGAGCGCGTCGGGCTGATCGGGCCCAACGGCTCGGGCAAAAGCACGCTGGTCAACTGCATCTGCGGCACGCTGCACAATGAGACAGGCACCGTGCGCTTCGACGGCGGTAACGTCGACGGCCTGCTCGCCCACCAGCGCACCCGGCTCGGGCTGGCGCGCACCTTCCAATTGCCGCGACCCTTCCCCTCGATGACCGTCGCCGACAACGTACGGGTGCCGCTCCTCTACACCGTCAATGCGCGGGGTCACGGCTTCCTCACAGCCGCCGATATCACCGCGCGCTGCGTCGACCTTCTCAACATCGTTGGCCTCGCCCACAAGATGGACAAATGGCCACGCGATCTAACCCAGGTGGAGATGCGCAAGCTCGAGCTCGCGCGCGCCATGGCCGCGGAGCCGAAGCTACTCATCGCCGACGAGGCCATGGCCGGCCTCTCGCAGGTGGAGGTCGCGGACATCGTCAGCCTGTTGATCCG
>DATNNN010000242.1:0-6608 GCA_035601815.1 Xanthobacteraceae bacterium
ATGCCGTCGATGTTGCCGTCGATGCGGGCGAGCGCCTCGGTGCCGCTCGCGGCCTGGATCACCGTATAGCCGCGCGACGCCAGCGCCCGGGCGGCGAAGGCGCGCACCGCCTCCTCGTCCTCGACGAGCAGCACCGTGCCGCGCCCGGTGAGATCGGTGGCGCGCCCGTCGCGCTCCGGCTCGCGCCGGGCCGCGATCTCGTCGGCGCTCGGCACGTAGCGCGGCAGGAAGATGCGGAAGGTGGTGCCATGGCCGTCCTTCGACAGGGCGTAGATGTAGCCGCCCGTCTGCTTGACGATGCCGTAGACCGTGGAAAGGCCGAGGCCGGTCCCCTTCCCCACTTCTTTCGTGGAAAAGAACGGCTCGAAGATCTTGTCGAGGACTTCCGGTGCAATCCCGGTGCCGCTGTCCTCCACCTCGATCAGCACGTAGTCGGCCGCCACGAAGCCGGTGTGGGCGAAGGCCGCCGCCTCCGCCGCCGTCACGTTGCGCGTGCGCAGCGTAAGCTTGCCGCCGTCGGGCATGGCGTCGCGCGCATTGACCGCCAGATTCACGATCGCCTGCTCGAGCTGGTTCAGGTCCGCCTTCACCGGCCACAGGTCGCGACCGAGCGTGACCTCGAGCGTCACCTTCTCGCCGATCATGCGCCGGAGCATGTTGTTGCCGAGCTCCGACACCACCTCGGAAAGCGCCAGCACCTGCGGCCGCAAAGTCTGCTGGCGCGAGAAGGCGAGCAGCTGCCGCACCAGGCCCGCGGCGCGGTTCGCGTTCTGCTTGATCTGCATCAGGTCCTGGAACGACGGATCGGTCGGCCGGTGGTTGGCGAGCAACAGATCGGCGTAGCCGGTGATCGCGGTGAGCATGTTGTTGAAGTCGTGCGCGACGCCGCCGGCGAGCTGGCCCACCGCGGTCATCTTCTGCGCCTGGGCGACCTGGGCCTGGAGCGTGCGCTGCTCGCTCGTGTCCACCGCGTGCACGATCGCGGCCTCGCCTTCCGGGTCCTCCTCGTCCACGGGGGTGACGAAGAAGCGGGCGAAGCGGCCGGATACAAGCTCGGCCTCCACCGCCTCCGAGCCGGCGCGGCCCTGGAGCGCGGCGCGCATGAGGAACTCGAGCCGCGGCCGCTCGCGCTCGGTGACCACGGACAAGATCGGCTTCTTCTCCAGCGCCTCGCTCGAGCCGTTGCCGAACAGGCGCGCAAAGGCGGCGTTGGTGCGGATGACGCGGCCGTCGCGGTCGATGGTGGCGATCGCCACCGGCGTATGATGGAAGAAGCGGGCGAAGCGCACTTCGGCCGCCCTGAGCGCGCCGCCCGGGTCGTCGGCGGCCGCGCGAGAGAGCACGAGGGTGCGCGAGGCGCCGGCGGTGCCGTCCTGGGCAAAGGCGACGCGGTGATAGAGGCGCACCGGCAGGCTCTGGCCGTTCTTGCGCCGCAGATCGAGGTCGATCACTTCCGTCTTCACTTCGCCGGGCGCGGGCGCGAGGCGCAAGAGCGCGACACCGGCGCCAGGCACGAGATCGGAAAGCTTCAAGCCCGCGGTCGAGAACTCGGCCAGATCATAGCCGAGCCAGCCGGCGAGCGTGGCGTTGAGGTAGACGATGCGGCCGGCAGGCTCGATCGAGAGGAATCCCGCCGGCGCGTGATCGAGATAGTCGATGGCGTGCTGCAATTCGAGGAACGTGTTCTCCTGGCGCTCGCGCTCGCGCGTGATGTCGGCGATGCCCCACACGGCGAGGCGCGCGTGCTTGCCTTCGCGCGCGAGCGGCCGCACCCGCAAGCGCAGCCAGCGCGCCGGCAACCCCTCGCGGCCCGCGAGCCGAATTTCCTCGGTGAGCGAGCCGCCCTCGCGCGCGGCTTGCGTCAGGCGATAGACCGTGTCGGCCACCTCGGGGTCCGAGGTGAACAGCCGCTCCACCGGGCGCACGTCGTCGGGCCCCTCGGCGCCGGTGACCTCGAGATAGGCGCCGTTGGCGTAGAGCACGCGGCCGGAATGATCGACCACCGCGAGACCGTCGCCGGAGTTGTCGACGAGCGCCTTGGTGACGTCGTTCCTGCCGGCGCGGCCGGCGAGCTCCAGGATGCCGGCGGCGCCGGCGAACAGCGCGAACACGCCGACCACGGCGAGCGCGGCGAGCACGCCGAGGATCCAGGGCTCGGCCCGGTCGCGGCCGATCAAGAGCAGGAAGACGGCGGCGCCGACCAGCGCCAGCGCCACCAGGAGCACGAGCCCGACGGAGCCCGTGGCGCCGCTGCGATCGACCGGCGCCCCCTTGTCCCCTGCCGCCATCGCGAAAACCTCCGGGCCGAGGTCGAACGCCGCCTCGGCGGGTCCGGTGTGCCCGAGAATGCCTTGGTTTCGCAAGTTTCAGCCCTTCGCGTTCGCTGGTCGCCCGCCTTTGCGACTCCTGCGGCCTCATGGTTAATGAAGCCTGAAAGGGCCAAGGGCGGCAGGGAAACCCAAGCGCGCGCCCCGCGCGAATTCGGTCACATTTATTGCGGATGTGTTAAATGGCTGGCGGAAGCGCCGGATTCGCCGTTCGCGGCCGGCGCAGGGGACAGAAAGGCGATTGGGCGACATGGTCGAGACGCTTGGGCCTAACGGTAAGTACATCCTGACGATCCTCCTGGTGCTGGCGCTGGTCGGGCTCGTGGCCTGGCTGCTGCGCCAGTTCGGCGCCGCCCGCCGGGCGCTTTCGGGCTCCTCGCGCAACCGCCAGCCGCGGCTTGCCGTCCTCGACCACGCCACCGTCGACGCCCGCCGCAAGCTCGTGCTGATCCGCCGCGACAACGTCGAGCACCTGATCCTGATCGGCGGCCCCACCGACGTGGTGGTGGAGATGAACATCGTGCGCGCGACGCCCGTGGCGCCGCTTGCCCGCACCGCGCGCCCCGACGAGACGGGAAGCGAGGCCCCGCTCACCCCCGTGGCCGAGCCCGAGGGCGATCGCTCGCGCGCCGAGCCGAAGATGCCGCGCGTCGAGCGCAACGATCCGCAGTACCTGGAGATGCAGAAGAAGCTCGAGGCGGCCATGACCAAGCCCGCCGAGACCGAGGCGCCGACGCCGAAGGTCGAGCTGCGCCCGGTGGCGGCCGCCGCACCGGCGGAGCCGCGCCTGACCACGCCGCCCGTCGCGCCGGAGCCGAAGATGGTGGCGGCGCCGGCGCCAGCACCGGAGCCGATCGCAGCACCTCGCTACGCCGAGCCGCGCCCGGCGCCGCAGCCCGCGCCCGAAGTGGCAGCGAAGCCCAGGGGCGCCGATCCGTTCGTCAGCCTGGAAGAGGAAATGGCGAGCCTGCTCCGCCCGGGAGCCCGGCCGCAGTAGCTTCAGTCGCGTGGGGCGAGCGCCGCCGATACCGAAAGGCCGCTGGCGCGGCTCACGATCACCGACTGGGCGGCTACCTGCACCGTGAGATCATCGGCGCGCGGCGCAAGCGCCAGCCCCTGCCCCGACGCCAAGAGCTTGAACTCCACGAAATCCTGCTCGCGGCCGAGGCCGTCGGTGCGCGCGCGCGTGGTCACCACCACGAGCTTCTCGTCGCTCGCCGGATCGGTGATGCGGAACGCCCGGCTCGGCTCGGCGAGCGGGATCAGCACCGCCGGGCCCTGCGCCGCGGCGAGGCGCTCGAGCGGCGTCGTCACCGCCACCTTGGGCTCGCGCTCGCTCAGCGTCAGCACCCAGCTCGTGCCAAACGCGCTGATCGAGGCGTGGCGGTGCTCAGTGAGCTTGAGCCGCAACAGCCGCCCGCCGGGCACCGTGGTGAGCTCGATGCCGCGGATGGCGTCGGGCTTGTTCAGCGCCAGCGCCCGGATGTTCAGCGCCCGCTCGGTCTCGAACAAGGCGAACACCGTGTCGCCGCGGCGGAATAGCGCCGCCGGCGTCGGCGCGATGAACGGGATGGTGATGCGGGTCTCGCCGTTCGCCGCGGCTGCTTCCACCTTGAGCCCGGCGCCGTCGATCTTGAGCGCCGGACGGCCGATTGCGCCCACCGGCGTCGGATCGGCGGCGAGCTTGCCGCGGGCGGTGACCTGCAGGTCGGCCAAAAGCTTCTTCGGCAGGCGCGGCGGCGCGCCCTTCCAGTCTTCGGGCAACAGATCGACGAACAGCTTGTCGCCCGCCGCCATCACGTTCGCCCGCACGTTCGGCGCGAGCGTGAGGCGCACAAAGCCGGGCTCGGAGCGGGCGCTTTTGACGTAGCCGGTGAGACGCCGCGCCGCGTGCAAGAGGTCGGCCTTGAGGGGTTCGGAGAAGGCGATGACGAGCGCGCCGTTCTCGATCCGCGCGTTCGCCTCGGCCTGGTTCGGCGTGGTGAAAATGAGACGGCCGAAGCCGCCGTCGGTGGCGGTATCGACTTTGGCCCGCTTGTCGTCGGCGCGGGCGCCGAACAGGGTGAGCGCGGAGAGGCAGCAAACGAGCGCGAAGCGCCCGATGACGACGGCGATGGTACGCATGGACGAGACTCGGACGCTGGCTTGAGACCCCGCGGCGAGCCTAGGCGGCGAGCGTTAACGCAAGCTTACGGCAACTAGCCTCGGCCGTGCTAAGTTGCACTCGTGACGGAGGCACGCGTGGCGGGAGCAGACGAAAGCAAGCAAAAGCAGCCGAAAGGCCGGACGCTTGCAGAGTTCGGCAAGCTGCATCCGGCCGAGCAGAAATTGTTAGAGGCGTGCGCGGCGGGTGACGTCGCAGACGCGGGTGACAAGCGTCCCGATCAGCGCACCGAAGAGAATTTCATACGCCCAGAATTCCTGCGCTTTCTTGTGCTCGGCGGCGACAAACACGCACCGGTCCATGAAAAGGGCGTCCAGATGCGAGGCGCCTGGATCGATGGCAATCTCGATCTTGAAGCCTGTCGCGTGCCCGTGCCGCTGTACTTTTGGTCATGCAATTTCGCGGGCGACTTGATGCTTCGCGACACCGATCTCAAGGGATTGAATCTCAGAAATAGTAAAGTGCAGAAAATTGGCGGCGATCGCCTCCGCTGCAGCGGTAGCGTTTTCTTGCGCGAGGGTTTCCATGCGACCGACGAAGTCCGGCTTCCTGGCGCGCACATCGGTGGGAATCTCTCTTGCAGGGGCAGCCGATTCGAGAATGCGAATAGCGATGGGCTCTTCTGCGACGGTATTGAGGTCGGCGGTGACGTATTTCTCTCCGCGGCGGCAGACGGGCGAAGGTTCCACGCAACCGGCGCGGTCCGACTGCTTGGCGCACAAATCGGTGGCGATCTTACTTGCAGTGGTGGCCGATTCGAGAATGCGGACGGGAACGCGCTTATTTTCGATCGTGCCAAGATCGATGGCGGTGTATTCCTTAAATCGGAGGCAAGTGGAGAAAAATTTCACGCGACCGGTGAGGTCCGGCTTCTCGGTGCACGCATCAGTGGCAATCTAGAATGCATTGGTGGTCGGTTTGAGAATGGGAACGGCGATGCGCTGTCTTGCGATCGGGCCGAGATCGACGGCAGTGTATTTCTCATTGGGGGGTTTCATGCGACCGGTGCGGTCCGACTGGTTAACATACACATAGGCGGTGATCTCAATTGCTCTGGCGGCCGATTCGAAAGCGAGCGGGACGCTTTGTCATGTGAAAGAGCAGAAATTGGCGGAGCATTATTTTTCCGAAATGTCGAATGCAAGTCAGGTGCGATCTCGCTAGCGGCATCTCACGTAAACTCGCTCATCGACGACCCCGAGAGTTGGCCGCAAGGGAACCGTTTGGCGCTCGACGGGTTCCGTTATGACCGCATTTCCGGTAATGCGCCGACCAACTCGGATAGCCGCATTAGATGGCTCGACAAGCAACAACCTGAGCATCTCGGCGACGATTTCAGACCCCAACCTTGGGAACAACTCGCCAAGGTGCTGCGCGAGATGGGGCATGACGAAGACGCAAAACTCGTTGCCATCGAAAAGCAAAGACGACTGCGCGAGGCAGGAAAAATCGGTTGGCACACAGTCCCATTCCATTCACTGTTCGGAATACTCGCGGGCTACGGCTATCGCCCGATGTGGACGTTCGGCTGGATGCTTGGAATATGGCTGTCGTGTGCGGTCCTCTACCAAATCGCCGCGTACCAAGGCGTCTTCGCGCCCAGTAACCCACGAATCTTTGCTGAGCCGAAATTCCAGCTTTGCTCGCCTCAACGCGGCGGCAACTGGACTGATTGTGACTTCGCGCCGCTAGAGCACACGGCATTCAACGCCTTAATCTATTCGCTTGATCTCATTCTGCCAGTTGTCGATCTGCAACAGGACAAGGACTGGGCCCCGATGGTAAATCGGGCACATCCAACGAAAGTGTCACGATACGAAAACCTGACAACTTCCGAGACCTTTACCGCCAGCATTCACGAAATCTGGTGGCTAGGAGTGATCGCCCGCGGTGTCATGTGGTTCGAAATTCTATTCGGCTGGCTCGCCACCTCAATGTTCGTGGCCGCCCTCTCAGTAAAATTCACAAAAGAATAACGCCTACTCTTCCCGATACACCCGCTCGCGGCGCTCGTGGCGCTCTTGCGCCTCGATGGAGAGCGTCGCGATCGGCCGCGCTTCCAGCCGTTTGATCGCGATCGGCTCGCCGGTCTCCTCGCAGAAGCCGTAGGTGCCCTG
>DATNNN010000243.1:0-4570 GCA_035601815.1 Xanthobacteraceae bacterium
GAGCCGGGCGAAGCCCGTGGTCACCACCTGCTCGCCGGCCTTGAGCCCTGCGGTGATCACCGAGCGGGTCTCGTCCTGGTTCGACACCGTCACCGGGCGCATGGCGGCGGCGTTGTCCTGCACTACGTAAACGAACGTTCCACTCGGCCCGCGCTGCACGGCGGCGGTGGGCACGACGACCACCTGCGGCAGCGTCTCGATCAACAGACGGACGTTGACGAATTGGCCCGGCCAAAGCTGCAGGTCGGGGTTGGGAAACTCGGCCTTGAGCTTCACCGTTCCCGTCGCCTGGTCGACCTGGTTGTCGACCACCTGCAGCGTGCCGCGGCCGACGACGGTGCGGTCGTTGCCGCCGATCGCCTCGACCGCGAGCGGGCCTTTGGCGAACGCCGCGTTGATGCGCGGCAGGTTCTGCTGCGGCAGGCTGAAGAAGACCGAGATCGGGCGGATCTGGGTGATGACCACGATGCCGGTGGCGTCCGAGGCGTGCACGATGTTGCCCTGGTCGACTTGGCGGATGCCGGTGCGGCCGGCGAGCGGCGCGATGATGTTGGTGTAGCTGAGATACGCCTGGGCGTTGTCGATCGCCGCCTGATCGAGCCGCACCTGCGCGTCGAGCTGGGCCACGGTAGACTTTTGCGTGTCCGCCTGTTGCCGCGTACCGGCGGTGCTGGCCGCCAGCTTTTCATAGCGTTCCAGATCGAGCTTGGCGTTGGCGAGCAGCGCCTGGTCCTGGGCTTTCTTAGCCGTGGCCTGGTCGAGTTGCGCCTGATAGGTGGTGGGGTCGATCTCGGCGAGCACATAGCCCGCCTCGACGTCTTGTCCCTCCTTGAACGACACCTTGATCAGCTTACCGTCCACCTGCGGGCGCACAGTCACCGTGTTCAACGCCCGCACCGTGCCGACGCCTTCGAGGTAGATGGGAACATCGGCGAGCGCGGCCGCGGCCACCAGCACCGGAACTGGCCCTGCGCTGCTTTCGCCTCCTCTGCGGCCGGCCTGCTTTTGCCGCACCTCCGGCGGCGACAGCACGGCGAGCGCGGCGGCGATGGCGACGATGCCGACAACGGCGATCACCAGGTATCGGCGAGTTCTTGTCATCGTGTTTCTTTCTTCAATTCTTCCGGCGTCGGCCAGCCGCCGCCGAGCGCCTGATACAGGCTGACGATCGCCTGCAGCCGCGCGAGCCGCGCCTGGGCTAGCAGGTCTTCCGCCTGGAACAGCGTCTGCTGAGTGGTCAGCACCGTCACGAGATCGATCGTGCCCTCGCGTAGCCGCGTCTCGGCGAAATCGAAGGCGCGGCGCGAGGCCACTACCACCTGGCGCTGCAGCCGCTCGCGCTCGGTGGACTGCTGTACCGCGACGAGCGCGTTGTCCACGTCGGTGAAGGCGGAGATGACCGACCTGCGATAGAGCTGCAAGAGCTCCTCGATGCGTCCCTTCTGGAATTCGAGCTGCCCCTGCAGGCGGAAGCCGTCGAAGATCGGCTGGGTGACGCCGGCGGCGATCGTGTAGTAGGCGGCCGCCGGCGAAAACAGCGTGGCGAGCAGGGCACTCTGGAAGCCGGCCTGGCCGGTGAGGGTGACGCTCGGCAGCAACGCAGCCCGCGCCGCCTTGACGCTCGCGTTCGCCGATTCGAGCTGCGCCTCGGCTTCGCGGATATCCGGGCGCTGCAGGAGCAATTCCGAAGGCAGCCCCGGCGTCACCCGCGGAATCACAATGCGCGCCATGCCGCCGCCGCGCACGTTCACCCGCTCGGGCGGCCGGCCGACGAGCAGCGCCAGCGTGAAGCGGTTCTGCTGCAGGGCCTGCTCCAAGGGTGGCACCGCCGCGCGCTGGCTGGCGACGAGGCTTTGCTGCTGGGCGAGGTCGAGGCCGGACGCGGTGCCCACGTCCACGCGTTGCTGGATGAGGCCGAGGATGCGGGTGGCGCTGTTCACGTTGTTGCGGGCGATGCGCAGGCGGTCCTGCGCCGCGAGGACCTGGAAGTACGCGTTCGCCACCGCCGCGATGGTGGAGAGCGTCACCACCTCGCGATCGAAGCGGCTCGCCACCGCGAGCTGCTGGGCCGCAATCAACGTCTCGCGGTTCTTGCCCCAGAAATCGATCTCGTAGCTGGCGTCGAGTGCCACGTTATAGAGCGTGCGCCGCCGGTTGCCGCCGCCCGCGCCGGTGCCGGTCGCAATCGAGGCCTGGGAGCGCGACGCGCGGCCGCTGCCGGTGACGAGGGGAAGGAGCGGCGCGCCGGCGATGCGCGCCTGGGCGTCGGCCTGCAGGATGCGCGCGACCGCGGCGCCGATGTCGAAGTTGGAAAGCTGCGCCTCTTCCATGAGCGCCGTCAGCTCCGGTGAGCGGAACTCGCGCCACCAGTCGAGCGCCGGCAGGGCCGCATGCGGCGCTCCGCGCGCCTGGCGGTAGGAATCCGGGACGTCATGGAGGGTGAGGTTCGGTCGGTCCGCGTTCGGCATGCAGGCGGCGAGCGCCGGAATGAGCGCCATGATGGCGATCAGCGCCGCCGCCGGCGCGGCCCGCCGCTCCTCTTTATGATGTGCCCGATTTTCCACGGCGCCCCATTCGTCCAACGCGGAATTCATCGATTGGTTGCCGGGCCGCGCGCCGTCGCCGACCAGTCGGCGAGCTTGCTACGGCCTTCCGCCGACATCTTGCCCGCCGCCGCGACAATGAGCTCGTGCATGAGCTGGTCGAAGATCTGCCGCGCACCGCGCGCGGCGCCGAGCGCCGTTCGCATGGCGGCGGCGTCGAACGGCTCAAGCCGCAGGAACGCGCGGGCGACGTCCAGCATGCGGCGATATTCGTCGCGGGCGCCCTCCACGGTCGACGCCCGCGCGCGGAACTCGGCGCGCAGGATTTCCGCGTCGTTCGCCGGCAGGATCGCGGCGAGCCGCTCGATGCGCGCCGCGGCGCTGCGATCGAGCGGCGCCGTGCTGGCGGCCGGTGCTTCGGTGTAGTGGCGGACGACCAGCGTGCCGGCGACGCCGATGAAGAAGAGATTCAACGCGAGCGAACCGACCACGAGCCACCGCGCGGTGCGGTCCTCGCCGATTGCGGTGGAAACGGAGGCGGTCATGGCCGCACCCCCGTGAGCAATTCGGGCTCCGCCACGGCGCCGAAGTCGGAATCGGCGGCTTGCGCAGCGGCGACCGTCCAGCCGGGGCTTTCGGTCAACCGTGCGGCGGGACCGAAGAAGCCGAGCGCGCATCCGAGCGCCGCGGCACCGGCGAGCGCGGCCACGCGCGGCCACGCCGGTGCGAAGTCGAAATCGAGCAAGACGCTCGGCCAGAGCGAGCCGCGCCGCTGCCGGGGCAGGGGAACGTTGGCGAGATTGGCGAGCACGCGCGCCGCCGAAGCGGCGTCGGCTTCTGCCGGGTCAGCCGCGCGGCGCGCGAGCAGCGCGTCCATCCGGTCCGTTTCATTCATGCGCTTCATGGCTACTCTCCTCCGTCGTTGCCGTCGAGAACGGAACGCAGTTTCTCGCGCAAGCCGCGCTTCGCCCGCACCAACAGCGCTTCGACGCCGGACACCGAGCTATCAAGCACGGCCGCGGCGTCGGCGTTACTCAGACCTTCTTCATACGTAAGCATAATCACCAGCCGCTGCCGCGCGGGCAGGTTTGCCACGGCTGCCGCCACCTGTCGGTCGGTTTCGTCGCGCTCCAGCCGCGCAGCAGGATCGAGCGACGGGTCGGGCGGATCGCCTGCTTCAGTGAGGGGCGAGAACGGCGCACGCCGCCGCCGGTTGAGACAAAGGTTGACCACGATGCGATAGAACCAGGTGCGGAACTGGGCCTGCGCACGCCAGCGCGGCGCGTTGATCCACACCCGCAGCAGCGCTTCCTGCACGATCTCCTCGGCGTCGGCGCTGTTGCCGGTGAGGCGCCGCGCGAGGCCGATCGCGCGGGCTGCGTGGCGGGGCGCGAGGAGCGCGAACGCCCGCTCGTCGCCCGCTGCGACGCGCCGCATGAGATCTTCGTCGCTGGGATCGCCCATGCCCCTTTCCGACGCTGACGGACGGCGAAAAGGAAGCTTATCGCAGCATCGGCTGCTTGCCCGCCATGGGCGCTCGCCCGTCGTGAACAGGGTTGCGACATGTTCTTTAGACACCGCGCTTCGCCAAACCCTGCGCTCCGGTGGACAAAAAACGGGACTTCATGGATGTTCGAAACGGAGTTGATCGCGATGCCGTTTTCCCAGGCCTCGTCGGCACTTGCGCGTTTCACCGTGCTCGACCTCACCCAGGTTCGGGCCGGGCCGACCGCCGTGCGCGAGCTCGCCGACTGGGGCGCCAACGTCATCAAGATCGAGCCGCCGCGCCGGCGCTGGGCCAGCACAGCGAAGAGGTGCTGCGCGAGTTCGGCTTCGAGGCGGCGGAGATCGAAAAGCTGCAACGGGCGAAGGCCATTTGAGCGCGCGAGCGCGAAGGAGGGGTAGATGAGCAAGACCGAAAAGATGCTCGCGCGCAAGGAAGGTCCCGTCGGCTACGTGATCTTCAACAATCCCGCGCGCTATAACGCCGTGTCCCTCGACATGTGGGAGGCCACCGGCCGCATCCT
>DATNNN010000244.1:0-4633 GCA_035601815.1 Xanthobacteraceae bacterium
GGATTTGGCCGCGGTTGTTAAGGCCTTCACAACCCAGTGAACGGTTGCCTTTTCCACGCCGCACCGTGTTCCTATATTATTGCACTGCGGTCGCCCGTGCCGCCGTCCCAGGAGAATCCAACGAATGGCCCGTTCCGCGCCCCTCCCGGCCTTCCCCGCCGAGGGCGGGCTCTCGCGCTACCTGCAGGAAATCCGGCGTTTCCCCATGCTGGAGCCGCAGGAGGAATTCATGCTCGCCAAGAGCTGGCGCGAGCATGGCGACCGCGATGCCGCCCACAAGCTCGTCACCAGCCACCTGCGCCTCGTGGCCAAGATCGCCATGGGCTACCGCGGCTATGGGCTCCCCATCGGCGAGGTGATCTCCGAGGGCAACGTCGGCCTGATGCAGGCGGTGAAACGCTTCGAGCCGGACAAGGGCTTTCGCCTCGCCACCTACGCCATGTGGTGGATCCGCGCCGCCATCCAGGAATACATCCTGCGCTCGTGGTCGCTGGTGAAGATGGGCACCACCGCCGCGCAGAAGCGGCTGTTCTTCAACCTGCGCAAAGCCAAGAGCCGCATCTCGGCGCTGGAGGAAGGCGACCTCAGGCCCGATCAGCTCAAGCAGATAGCGACCCGCCTCGGCGTCACCGAGAAGGAAGTCACCGATATGAACCGGCGGCTGTCGGGCGATGCCTCGCTCAACGCGCCGGTGCGCGCCGATCCCGACGCCTCCGAGTGGCAGGACTGGCTCGCCGATGAGCGCGAAAGTCAGGAGACCACGCTCGTCAAGAGCGAGGAGATGGAGAACCGCCGCCGGGCGCTGGGCAAGGCGCTCGACGTGCTCAACGATCGCGAGCGGCGCATCTTCGAGGCGCGGCGGCTTGCCGACGACCCCATCACGCTCGAGGAGCTAGCGGCCGAATTCGGCGTATCGCGCGAGCGCGTGCGCCAGATCGAGGTGCGTGCCTTCGAGAAGGTGCAGCAGGCGGTGGTAAACCGCATGCACGAGATCGAAGCGCCGAAGCCCCTGCCCGCGCACTGAGCGGCCGATCAGAGGCCCCAGGCGGCGAGCGCCTCGTTGACCACGCGCTCGCCCGGCGTTCCCTTCTCGATCGCGATCACCGCCCGGCGGCCGTTGTTGTAGACGAACGGGATATCCATCCACGGACGCTCGCGTAGCAGGCCCATGTTGCGATCGCGATCGGCCAGCATGTTGGAGAGGCCGATCAGGAAGAAGCCCGGCGTCACCCGCACCACCAGTCCGGCGAGCGGCGCGCCCTGCGCCGCTTCCGAGCCCTTGGCGCGGATGCCCGGCATGTTGGCGACGCCGCCGAAAGCGTCGCCCGGCGTCGCGAACTGGATCTCCACCGTGTGGCTTGCCGGCAGCGTGGTGTCGGGATTGCGCCGGATGGTCATCACCACGTTCATACGCCGGTCGGGAATGTCGATGTCGACGCGGATGCCGATTTCTGGCGGGCGGCCCGGCCCGAGCGTGACCGTCTCGGTGCGCCACACCGCGGTGCCGACGAAGAGCTGCTGTTGCTGTTGCGGTGTCGCGCCCGGGTTTTCCTCGTAGAGCACGGCGCGCTGCGCCACCGCGGCGACCGATCCGGCCGGTACCGGCTGCACCGGCCGCGCCACGTTCGGATCCGAAGCGACACGGTCCACAGCCTTCGGCCGATCCGCATCGGCGACGACCGCCGGGCCCATATGCAGGAAGGCCAGGATGCGATCGCGGTGCACGTAACCAAGTCCCACGGCGACGACGAGCAGCACCACGACGATGCCGCCGACCACGAGCTTCGCCCTCAGCGCCTTGCGCCGGTCGGCGCGCGCGACCTCGGCCGTGCGCGGACGCGGCGGGCGCGCCGCGGAGGGCTGCGGCGGCATTGCGGGCAGCGGGGGCGGCTGGCGAAAATCGGCGGGCTCCGCCGGTACGCTGTCGAGATCGATGCCCGAAACCGGCGCACGCGGCTCGCTCACCACCGGGCGGCGTGCCGACTCCATCCCGGCCGGCATGGGCGCACGCGCCTGGGGCGGCGCCGGACGGATGCCGGATGCGGGCTCGATGCGCGCCCGCGGCATGGGAGCCGATCGCGCCGCGACGCGCGGCGACGCGGCAGCGGGCGCCGCCACCGGACCACGCGGCGCGGGCGCCGGCTGCGGCGGTACAGGGACTTGCGGCTGAAGTTCCGCTTGGCGAGCCTGCGCCGGCGCCGAAGGCTGCGGCCACGTCTGGACCGGAGGAACCGGCGCCTGCGGCTGAATCGGCGGAGGAGTCACGATCGGCGCCTGCGGCTGAAGGCGCGTCGGGGTCACGATCGGTGCCTGCGGCTGCACGGGCGCTTGCGGCGCGACCGGCGCCGCGGCTGGCGCCTGCGCAACGGGCGCCGGAGCGGCCGCCGCAGCGGCGTCCGCTTCCACCCGCCGGATCGCTTCCTCGAGCGCGAGGCGCTCGCGCGTGATGTCCGCCTCCGCCAGCGGCGGCGTCACCGTCCGGAGCTGGCTCACCAGCGCGTGGCGGGCGCGCTCATAGACGCTCCTGCGCCCCTCGGCCGTGATGTTGTCGAGGCCAGTCAGGGCACGTTTCAGAAGCGGTTGGTAATCGGTCATTGGGCTCGGGGTTCCCTTGGGCGCTATCGCCTAGGTTTGAAACGGATTTTGCACCAAAATTGTGTCATCGCGCTCCGGGCTCGTCGAAAGGAGGGCAACGGGACAATCGATCAATTCCTCGATTCGGCGCACGTATTTCACCGCGGCCGCCGGCAACCCCGCCCATGACCGGGCCCCGCGGGTCGATTCGGTCCAGCCTTGCACCGCCTCGTAGATCGGCTCGACCCGGGCCTGGGCCGCGGGGCTCGCCGGCAGATAGTCGATGCGCTTGCCGTCGAGATGGTAGGCGACGCAGACCTGCACCGGATCCTGCCCGTCGAGCACGTCGAGCTTGGTCAGCGCGATGCCGTCGATGCCGCCGGTGCGCACGGCCTGGCGCACCAGTACCGCGTCGAACCAGCCGCAGCGCCGCGGCCGGCCGGTGACCGTGCCGAACTCGCGGCCGCGCTCGCCGAGCCGCTTGCCGATCTCGTTCTTCAGCTCGGTGGGAAATGGCCCCTCGCCGACGCGGGTGGTGTAGGCCTTGGTGATTCCCAACACGTAGCCGATGGCGGAAGGGCCGATGCCGGAGCCGGTCGCGGCCTCCGCCGCTACCGTGTTCGACGAGGTGACGAACGGATAGGTGCCGTGATCGACGTCGAGCAGCGCGCCTTGCGCCCCTTCGAATAGAATGAGGTCGCCTTGGCGGCGGCGCTGGTCGAGGAGCGCCCACACCCGATCCATGAACGGCAGCACGCGCGGCGCCACCGCAAGCAACTCCTGGCGAACGGTCGCGACCGCGATCTCCTTGAGGCCGCCGCCGCGCCGGAGCGTGTTGTGGTGCGCGAGCAGGCGCGTGATGCGCTCATCGAGCGTGTCGGGCTCGGCGAGATCCATCATGCGGATGGCGCGCCGGCCGACCTTGTCCTCGTAAGCCGGACCGATGCCGCGCCGCGTGGTGCCGATGCGGGTGCCGGCGTTGTCGCCCTCGCGCAATTCGTCGAGCTCGCGGTGGAGCGAGAGAATGAGCGCGGCGTTGTCGGCGACGCGGAAGTTTTCCGGCGTGACTTCGACGCCCTGCCCGGCAAGGCGGTCGATCTCGGCGATCAGCGCGTGGGGATCCACGACGACCCCGTTGCCGATGATCGAGAGCTTGCCCTTGCGCACCACGCCGGAGGGAAGGAGCGACAGCTTGTAGGTGACGCCGCCGATGACGAGGGTGTGACCGGCATTGTGTCCGCCCTGGAAGCGGACGATTACATCGGCTTGCTCGCTGAGCCAGTCGACGACCTTGCCTTTGCCTTCGTCGCCCCACTGGGCGCCGACCACGACCACGTTCGGCACCGCGCGCTCCTCGCTTGATGGATGCCGACAAAGGAAGCCCCGGCACCGGGCCGGGGGGTGCTCAAGGTCGTACCCAATCGCCGGTTCCCTTGCAAGGATCGCAGCGCCGCATTGCCTCCGGCGCGGCGCTCCTCCCTTGCATTGCGCGCATTTTCGACCGATCTCTAGCGCGATGGCGACGACGGCTGACACCCGAACGCTGCTTCCCGCCGCGACCACGCTCGGACCGGTGACGCTGCGCGTCGCCGACGGCGAGCGGGCGCTCGAGCTCTACCGCGATACGCTCGGCCTCACGGTGCTCGAACAGGCGCCGGATCGAATTGCGCTCGGCGGCGAGAACGGCAACCCGTTCCTTTTCCTCGAGATCAGCCCGGGCGCGCCGCCGCGGCCGCGCCAGGGCTATGCCGGACTCTTCCACGTGGCGATCCTCGTGCCCGACCGTCCGGCGCTTGGCGGCGTGCTCGGCCGCATCGCCGAGGCCGGCATTCCCCTCGGCGCCTCGGATCATGCGGTGAGCGAGGCCCTCTACATCTACGACGAGGACGGCAATGGGCTCGAAATCTACCGCGACCGGCCGCGCGACCAATGGACGTGGAATAACGGTCAGGTGCACATGACCACCGTGCCGCTCGACCTCAGGAACCTGCTCGCCGAGGGCATGGCGCAGGATCAAGTGACGAAGCCGGTGCCGGCCGCGACCCGCATCGGCCACGTG
>DATNNN010000245.1:0-11352 GCA_035601815.1 Xanthobacteraceae bacterium
CGCGCCAAGCTCAAGTTCGCGTTCGAATTCTAAAAGGAGAACCGCGATGACGACTACACGCAATATCGCAACGATGGGAGCGCTCGTCGCGATGCTTCTCTGCCTCGCGCCCTCGGCGCTTCGCGCGCAGGAGGCGGTGTCACTCCAGCTTTCCATCAAGAACAAGCAGTTCCAGCCGCGCGAGCTCACGGCGCCCGCCAACCGTCCGATTCGACTCACGATCAAGAACCTCGATCCAGCCGCGGTGGAGTTCGAGAGCGTGACGCTCCGGGTCGAGAAGGTGATCGCGGCGAACAGCGAGGGCGTCATCAATTTGCGCCCGCTTGCCCCCGGCCGCTACAATTTCTTCGACGATTTCAATCCCCAGAACACCGGCGCACTCGTGGTGCGCTAGCCGACCATCATGCTCGCCGCCCTGGTCATCGTCTTTCGCGAGGTCTTCGAAGCCGGCCTCATCGTCGGCATCGTGATGGCGGTCACCCGCACGGTCGCGGGCCGCGGCTGGTGGGTGGGCGGCGGCGTAGCCGGCGGTACGCTCGGCGCCTGCGTTGTAGCGCTCTTTGCCGGCGCGCTCTCCGCCGCCTTCAGCGGCGTCGGCCAGGAGCTCTTCAACGCGGCCATTCTCGGTATCGCGGTGGTGATGCTCGCCTGGCACAACGTCTGGATGGCGCGCCATGGACGCGAGCTCGCCGCAGAAATGCGCGCCGCCGGCCAGGCGGTGGTCGCGGGCTCCATGTCGCTCATGGGGCTTGCGATCGTGGTTGGAGTGGCGGTGCTGCGCGAGGGCGTCGAGGTCGTGCTGTTCCTCTATGGCGTCGCCGCCGCCGAAGGAGGGTCGGGACTCGGCATCCTATTCGGCGGAGCCATCGGCCTCATGCTCGGTATCGCGGTTTGCGCGCTCACCTACTACGGCCTCGTCAGCATCCCGAGCCGTTATTTGTTCGCGGTGACGAGCTTCATGCTCGCGTTGCTCGCCGCCGGCATGGCGGCGCAGGCCGCGCGGTTTCTCGAGCAGGCGAACGTGCTGACCCGGCTCGACACGGTCGTATGGGACACTTCGTGGATCCTCTCGGACCGCAGCCTGCCCGGCCGCGCGCTCCATACGCTGATCGGCTACAGCGACCAGCCCACGGCCATGCAGCTCGTGGTGTATCTGGCGACTTTGGTGGTGATTTTCGTCTTGATGCGGCTGCTCGCGCCGCCGCGACCCGTCGGCGCTCCCGCGCGCTAGCTCAGCGCTGCTGCAGCCAGGCTGCCGCGTCCTTCGCGTGATAGGTGATGATGATGTCGGCGCCGGCGCGCTTGATGCCAGTCAGCGCCTCGAGCGTGACCGCACGCTCGTCGATCCAGCCGTTGCGGCCCGCGGCCTTCACCATCGAGTACTCGCCGGAAACGTTGTAGGCGGCAATCGGAAGGTCGAAACGGTCGCGCGCCTGACGAATCACGTCGAGATAGGGGAGCGCCGGCTTGATCATCACCATATCGGCGCCCTCGGCGATGTCGTTCTCAACCTCGCGCATGGCCTCGCGCGCGTTCGCCGCGTCCATCTGGTAGGCACGCCGGTCGCCGAACGAGGGCGCCGAGTCCGCCGCTTCGCGAAACGGGCCGTAAAGCGCGGACGCGTATTTCGCCGAATAGCCGAGGATCGCCGTGCCGGAGAAGCCGCCGGCGTCGAGGGCCGCGCGGATCGCACGCACCTGGCCGTCCATCATACCGCTCGGCGCCACCACGTCGGCGCCGGCCGCGGCGTGCGACAGCGCCACGCGCTGGAGCACTTCGAGCGTTTCGTCGTTCTCGATTGCCCCGTCGCGTACGATGCCGCAATGGCCGTGGTTGGTGTACTCACACATGCAAACGTCGGTGATGACCGCGAGCTCGGGCACGGCGCCTTTGATCGCGCGGATCGCCTGCTGCACGATGCCGTCGTCGGCGAAGTTCTCGCTGCCGATCTCGTCCTTGTGCGCGGGCAGGCCGAACAGGAGCACCGCGGGGATTCCGAGCTTGGCAATCGACTCGGCTTCGGCGGCGAGCCGGTCGGGCGACCACTGGTAGACCTCCGGCATGGACGGAATTTCCTGCTGCGCGCCGCGGCCATGCATCACGAACAGCGGATAGACGAAGTCGCGTGCGGACAGCGAAGTCTCGCGCACGAGCCCGCGCAGCGCGGGCGTCCGCCTGAGCCGGCGCATGCGCCGCACAGGCGCGTCTGACGCGTGCACGTCCTTGCGGCGGAACCAAGTGGTCATCGGTGTCCTCTCGTCTTGAAATGGGCCGCGAGCGCCGCCACCAGCCCTTCGCCCGTGTGAATGCTCGCCTCGACCTGGATACGCAAGCCCGTTTCCTCCGCCGTCCGGCTCGTCGACGGCCCGATGCTCACCAAACAAACATGAACCGGCACCGGCTGTCCATGCAAATGCGCGCCGAGCGCCCGCGCCGCGGACCCGCTCGCCAGCGTCAAGGCATGGACGTCTTGCCAGCGGAACGGCATGGCTTCGCGCGCGGCGAGGGTGCGATAGGCGATGACTTCCTCGACCTCTGCCCGGCCCGCGCGCAACGCGCCGGCAAGGTCGTGCGCCGCCTTTTCAGGCCGCACCACCAGGATCCGCTTTCCCGCCACGTCGCCGAGGGAGATCGCCAGCGCTGCACCGAGAAACTCTTCCGGCATGGCGTGTGCACGATGGCCCTTGGCATTGAGCGCCGCCGCGGTCTTTGGCCCCACCGCGGCGATCCGCGGGAGCTCGGCCCGCCCGCGCGCATGATGGAGAAACTGCTCGACGCCGTTCGCGCTGGAGAATACGACCCAGTCGAATTCCGGCAGCCGCGCCGCGGCGTCTTCTACCGCCGAGACATCGAGCGGCGGCGCGATCTCGATCAGCGGCCATTCGATCGCGGTCGCTCCCCGCGCGCGCAACAGATCGCCGAGCTCGCTCGCCTGGCTGCGGGCCCGCGTGACTACGACGGATTTCCCCACGAGGGGTTCAGCGCCGTTGATCGATCGCCTCCAATAGCGCCGCGCCGCCGTTGCGCAATACGCGTTCCGCCAGCTCCGCGCCGAGCGTCTCGGCGGCAGCAGATGCGCCCCTGATCGTGTCACGGATGATAAGTTTTCCGTCGCGTTGGGCGACCAGCCCCTCGAGATGGAGCTCGCCGTTCGCAACCGTGGCATGCGCCGCGATCGGAAGCTGGCAGCCGCCGCCGAGCCCGCGCAGGAACGCGCGCTCCGCGGTGACCGCCGTGCGCGTGGACGCGTGGTCGAGGGGCGCAAGGAGCTCGCGCAGCGGATCGCTTTCCCGGCATTCCACCACGAGCGCACCTTGAGCCACGGCGGGCAGCATCTCCATAGCGTCGAAATACTGGCTGATGCGCGCCTTCAGTTCCAGGCGCTCGATCCCGGCGGCCGCCACGACGATGGCGTCGTACTGGCCTTCGTCGAGCTTGCGCAGTCGCGTGTCCACGTTGCCGCGGATGTTGCGGTTCTGCAGGTCCGGGCGGAGCGCCAGTATTTGCGACGAGCGCCGTTCGCTGCTTGAGCCGATGCGCGCGCCGTTCGGCAGCCGGTCGAGCGCTTCGCCGTTGCGCGAGATCAACACGTCGCGGGGATCGGCGCGCTCGGGCACCGCGGCGAGACAAATGTCCGGCGGCTGCGTCGCGGGCAGGTCCTTGAGGCTGTGCACCGCGAAATCGATCTCGCCCGCGAGCAATTGCTCCTCGATCTCGCGCACGAACACGCCGCGTCCACCGATCGCGGTCAGCGACTCCCGCTGGTTGCGATCCCCTTCGGTTCTTATGATGCGCACCTCGACGCGAACGTCGGGAGCCACGCGTGCGAGCGCGTCAATCACCAGCGCCGTCTGGACGAGGGCGAGCTTGCTGCCGCGGGTGCCGACCGTAAGCGTGCGTGCGGGGATCAAACGCGTTGCGCTGGTCATGCGGAGCGCCGGAAGAACGCGGGAAATAGGTTACGCGTAGGATTCCTGGCCGCCCTCGGCGCGCTGCGTCTCGAAGGCCACCGACGCGTTTTTCGCCTTCGTTTCGCGCGGCAAATCAAGCTTCTCCCATACCGCGACCAGCGCCGTGATCAGCGCGTCGGTGAGCGCGTCGTCGTGGTGGCCGGTAGGCGTCAGCCGCAGGCGTTCGGTCCCGCGCGGCACCGTCGGGTAGTTGATCGCCTGAACGTAGACGCCGTGTTCGGCCAGCAATAGGTCGCTCGCCTTCTTGCACTTCTCCGGATCGCCGACGAGGAGCAGGACGATGTGGGTGGCGTTCGCCGCGAGCGGCAGGCGGGCGGCGGCGAGCCGCTCCTTGACGACCTTTACGCGCTTCTGGTGCGCGTCGCGCTCGCGCTGCGATTGCTTGAGATGGCGGATAGCTGCCGTGGCCGCGGCGCATACCGCCGGCGGCAGCGAGGTAGTGAATATGAAGCCCGGCGCATAGGAGCGCACCACATCGATCAGCGTGCCGTTGCCAGCGATATAGCCGCCGATGCAGCCGAACGCCTTACCCAGCGTCCCCTGGATGATGTCGATCCGCGCCATCACCCCGTCGCGTTCGGCGACGCCGCCGCCGCGCGCGCCGTACATGCCGACGGCGTGCACCTCGTCGAGGTAGGTGAGCGCACTGTAACGCTCGGCGAGCTCTGCGATCGCCTCGATCGGCGCGGCATCGCCGTCCATCGAGTAGATGCTCTCGAACACGATAAGTTTCGGCCGTTTGTTGCCGGCCGCGCGCAGCAGTTCTTCCAGGTGCTCGACGTCGTTATGCCGAAAGATCTTCTTCTCGCAGCCCGACTGCCGGATGCCGGCGATGAGCGAGTTGTGGTTGAGCGCGTCCGACAGGATCAGGCAATCCGGCAGGAGCTTCGTGATGGTGGCGATGCTCGTCTCGTTAGCCACGTACCCGGAGGTGAAGACGAGTGCCGCTTCCTTGCCGTGCAGGTCGGCGAGCTCGCGCTCGAGCTGGATGATCGGGTGATGCGTGCCGGAGATGTTGCGGGTGCCGCCGGCGCCGGTGCCCATGGCGGACGCCGTCTCCACCATGGCGGCGATCACGTGCGGATGCTGGCCCATACCGAGGTAGTCGTTGGAGCACCAAATCACGACGTCCTTGGCGCCCTTGGGCGAATGCCAGATCGCGCGCGGAAAGTTTCCCGCGATCCGCTCGAGATCGGCGAATTCGCGGTAGCGGCGCTCCTTGCGTACTTGCGCCAGCGCCTCCTGGAACACTTCGTTATAGTTCATGACCGGAGCACAGCACCCTATTCGGCGCACCAAGGCAATCGAAATTGACTAACTCCAAAGTAGCTCACGTGTGCTGGGCCCTTCAAGCGTGTGGTTTTCAAACTGGGGGATTGGTGCTATCGGTTTTTTGAAGCGCTTTCGGCGTTTTGCGGCCCGCCGGGCCCGTCGATGGCGAGAAATAACCAGCCAGCAACAGCCGAATGACCTGCCACAGCTATATTTTCTTCGACAGCGAGCCCACCATCCGCGCCGTCCCCGAGGCCGAGCTGCGCAAACAGACGGAGCAATTTGCCGCAGTCATCGAGGGCAGCAATCAGGTGAAGACCTTCGCTTACACCACGCTCGGCTTCAAGGCCGGCACCCGCTTCATGCTGTGGGTGCAGGCGAACGAGCCCGAAGAGCTTCAAGAGATGGTGATCCAACTGATGCGCACGCCGCTCTCGGCGCATCTGAAGATCACCTACACGCTGTTCGGCCTCGTGCGCCGCTCCCAGTACAGCAAGGCCGACCCCGAGGCCGTGGCTGCGGCCGATAACCGCAACCGCTACCTCTGCGTCTATCCGTTCACCAAGACGCAGGAGTGGTATTTCCTGACCTACGAGCAGCGCAAGAACCTGATGATCGAGCACATGAAGATCGGTCACAAGTTTCCATCGATCCAGCAGCTCCTGCTCTACGCCTACGGCGTCGACGACCACGAGTTCGTGCTCTCGTACGAGACCGACAATCTGGCCGACTTCCAGACAGTGGTCATGGAGCTGCGCGCGGCCGAAGTGCGTCGATACACGGCTTACGACGTTCCCGTGTACACCTGCATCCATCGGCCGCTGCGCGAGGCGCTTCAGGCAGCATGAGCACGTTGCCTTTTCTCGCTGCCTGCGCACGCAAGCCCGCCGCCCACGTTCCGGTTTGGTACATGCGCCAAGCGGGGCGCTGCTTGCCCGAGTATCGTGCGCTCAAAGAGAAGCACAACATCCTGACTCTCGCGCGCACGCCCGAGCTCGCGACCGAGGTCAGTCTGATGCCGATCCGCCGCTTCGGCGTGGATGCGGCGATCCTGTTTGCCGATATCATGCTGCCGCTGATCGGCATGGGCGTCGATCTGGAGATCGTCGAGGTGATCGGCCCGGTGATCGCCGATCCGATCAAGGACGAGCGCGACGTGGACAAGCTCCGTGGCATCGATCCCGCCGACTTCGAGTATCTCACCAAGACGATCCGCATGATCAAGCGGGAGCTCGCCGGCAAGATCCCGCTGATCGGCTTCTCCGGCGCGCCGTTCACGCTGGCGAGCTACCTGATCGAGGGAAAGCCCACTCGCGACTTCATCAAGACCAAGCGCATGATGTACGGCGATCCGGCGGCGTGGACGAAGCTCATGCGCAAGCTGACCGACGTGGTCATCGACTATCTGAAGCTGCAGGCCGACGCCGGCGTCGATGCGATCCAGCTCTTCGACAGCTGGGTCGGATGCCTCAGCAAGGAAGATTACGTGGCGCACGTGCTGCCCTATTCCCGCGAGCTGTTCGCCGCAATCGACAAGACGAAGACCCCGCGCATCCACTTCGGCACCAACACCAGCGCCTTCCTCGAGGAGTTCGCGTCGGTGGAGTGCGAGGTGGTGGGCGTCGACTGGCGGCTGCCGCTCGACGACGCCTGGAAAAAGATCGGTGCCGGCAAGGCGATCCAGGGCAACCTCGATCCCATCGTCGTTCTCGGCGACTTCGACCTGGTGAAGCAGAAGGTCGACGATATCTTCGCGCGGCTGCCGCGCAAAGAAGGCTTCATCTTTAACCTCGGCCACGGCGTGCTTCCCGATACGCCGTATGAGAACCTGATCAAGCTGACCGAGTATGTCCACGCCAAATAGCGCGACGGCCGTGCTGCTGATGGCCTACGGCAGTCCGGAGACTGCTGCCGACGTCGCTCCCTATTACACCCACATCCGCGGCGGCCAGCGGCCGCCGGAAGAGCGCATCAAGGAGCTCGAAGCGCGCTACGTCTTCGTCGGCGGCAAGACGCCGCTGCGCGCGCTCACCAACGCCCAGGCCGCCGGGCTGCAACGGCTGCTCGACGAGCGCGCGGGCGTCGGACGCTTCCAGGTGTTCGTCGGCATGAAGCACTGGCACCCGTTCATCAAGCAGGCGCTCGACGAAATCCGGCAGGGCGGCACGCGCGATGTGATCGCCATCGCTCTCGCTCCGCATTTCTCCAAAATGAGCATTGGCGGCTACGAGAAGGCGCTGGCGGAAGACGGGTACGGGCTCAGCATTCGCATCGTGAAGAGCTGGCACACGAACAAGCATCTGATCGACTGCATCGTCACTCAGATCAACGCGGCGCTCGCGGCGGACGACGGTCGGCGGCCCCACATCGTCTTCACCGCCCACAGCTTGCCGAAGCGAATCCGCCAATGGAGCGATCCTTATGAGGAGCAGCTTCTCGAGACGTGCCGGCTCGTGGCCGGACGTCTGCCGGGTTACGACTGGAGCTTCTCCTTTCAGAGCGCCGGCCATACCGCGGACCCCTGGCTCGGACCCGACATTGCGGAAGCGCTCGCCGATCTGAAAGCAAAGGGCACACGCGACGTCCTCCTTTGCCCGATCGGGTTTGTCGCCGATCACCTGGAGATTCTGTTCGACCTCGACAAAGGGGCAAAGGGGACGGCGGAAAGCCTCGGGATGCGTCTCTCGCGCGTGGAATCACGCAACAGCCACCCGCTGTTCATTGAGGCGCTTTACGACCTGGTGCGCGGCGGCGTCGCCGACGAGGTCAAGCTCGCGACCGGCTAGCGACCGCCACCACGGCGTACAACATTCTGCGCCACAACGGCGTGCCGCTGACGAAGCCAGACTTCCTGGGCGAAATCTGAGAAGGACGCCGGAGCGAACGGTCATCGCGCCGGCTTTTCTCCGCCGGCGGCTCTCTTGTACCAGCGCGCCGCCTCGGCGGCGTTCTTCGGCACGCCTTCGCCGTTATCGTACATGACGCCGAGGTTCGACATGGCTTGCGTGTCGCCGAGCTCGGCCGCCTTGCGGAAGAAGCGCATCGCCTCGGTGTAGTTCTTCGCGACGCCGCGCCCGCTATAATAAAAGACACCGAGGTTCAGCATCGCCTGTCGGTTGCCGCGATCCGCCGCTTGGCGATAGAGACGCGCCGCCTGCGCCTCATCCTTCGGCATGGCGTTGCCGTTCGCGTACATGATCGCGAGATACGTCATGGCGATGTCATTGCCGAGATCGGCCGCCTTGCGATACCAGCGCGCCGCTTCCTCGCTGTTCTTGGCAACACCGTCGCCTTGGTTGAATAGGACGCCGATGTTCTTCATGGCGTCGGCGTTGCCCAGCTCCGCCGACTTGCGGAAGAGGCGCATCGCCTCGGTCGAGTTCCGCGCGACGCCCCGGCCTTCCGTGTACATGGCGCCGAGGTTGAGGAGCGCTTGGGCATTGCCGAGTTCGCCGGCCCGCGCATAGAGGCGCGCCGCCTCCGCCTCGTTCTTCGGCACGCCGGCGCCCGTCTCATAGTTGATGGCGAGATTGGTCAGCGCGCTCGCGGTGCCGGGGTCGTCGCCGGGGACGGGGGCGGGCGTCCTCGCCACGACGTTCGGCCGCTCGACCGTTTGCGGATCGACGGGCGCGCTCGCGACCGCGGCCGCCTCGCGAAAATAGAACAGCCCGGTCAACGCCGAGTTCTCCCAGGGCACCTGCCGGCCGCCGGTCACCGCCCGCACGTCGTTGCGCACCGCGATCAGGATGCCGTTCAGGTCCTTGCCGGGGGTGGCGATGTGCTTGATCAGGGCGGCGGTGAACGGAGAGTTGCGGCCGTCGCCGTCCATGGCGACGTTTCCCGGTTGCGTCGCGAAGCTGATCAGGGTGCCGACCCCCGATTCCGCGAGCGCGAGGCCGCGGCCGACGTCGGTCGAGCGGGTGCCGAGCGCGCGGGCGAGATTGCGCGCCAGCGGATTGTTGCGGCAAGCATCGAGAAACAGGACATTGGTCCGAGTCTCGCGCTCCATTTGCCGCTGGATGAGGTCGAGGCGCACGAGCTCGAAATCGATTCCCGCCGCGGAATCCACCGACGCTTCGATCGGCACGAGATAGTTGTTGCCTGCGATCTGCAGCCCGTGACCGGCGTAGAAGAACAGTCCGACGTCGGCGCCGACGAGCGCGACGGCGAAGTTGCGGATCAGGCGATCCATGGCGGGCTTGTCGAGATCGCTGCCCGAAATCACCTGGAAGCCGAGCGCGCTGAGCGCCGCCGCCATGTCGGCCGCGTCGTTCTTCGGGTTCCTGAGCTCGGGGGCGTTCTGGTAGCTCGAGTTGCCGATGACCAGCGCCACGCGCTTGTCCGCGAGCGCAGCGGCGGGGAGAAGTGCCGCGAGCGCGACGGCGAGAACAAGGCGGCGGACAAACGAATAGATCGGCAGCATTGCGGGACGTCCAAAAGGCATCCCTATTCTGCACATTCCGGCTGAACGGCGGAAGCGCGGAGGAACGGCACTACCGCTGGGTATCGGGCCGGCGCGGGTACAGAAGCCTCGTACCATTGCGGGGTATTGGTGAGCCCGGATGGGATCGAACCATCGACACCGTGATTAAAAGTCACGTGCTCTACCACTGAGCTACGGGCCCACGCGCGCCGAGACCTACGGACGCTCCGGGCAGGCGTCAATAGCAGGCCTTAAAGCCGGCGTTTGCATCGGTTACTATGGGCGCTCAATCAGGAGTGCCTTATGCCCGTCGTCAACCGCCTCGCCGCGCTCGCCGATGAGATCACCGAATGGCGCCGCGATCTCCATGCCCATCCCGAGATCATGTACGAGCTGCCGCGCACGGCGGCGACCGTCGCCGAGAAGCTGAAGAGCTTCGGCTGCGATGAGGTGGTGCCGGGGCTCGGCCGCACCGGCGTCGTCGCCGTCATTCGCGGCAAGAAGCATGGCAGCGGCAAGGTGGTGGGGCTCCGCGCCGACATGGACGCGCTGCCGATCGAGGAGGCGACCGGGCTCTCTTATGCCTCGCAGACGCCGGGCAACATGCACGCCTGCGGCCACGACGGCCACACCGCCATGCTGCTGGGCGCGGCCAAGCATCTATGCGAGAGCCGCAACTTCGACGGCACGGCGGTGATGATCTTCCAGCCGGCGGAGGAGGGTGGCGCCGGCGCCAAGGCCATGATCGACGACGGGCTGCTGGAGCGCTTCTCGATCGGCGAGGTGTATGGCCTGCACAACTACCCCGGCATTCCCGTCGGCCAGTTCGCCATCCGCCCGGGCGCGATCATGGCCGCCGCCGACCGGCTGCATATCGAGGTAGAGGGTGTGGGCGGCCACGCCGCGCGGCCGCATCGCGCCGTTGACACGGTGCTCGTCGGCGCCGAGATCGTGAGCGCCTTGCAGCAGATCGTTTCGCGCAACGTCGACCCGATCGACAACGCGGTCGTTTCCATCACGCTGTTCCACGCCGGCACCACCGACAACGTGATCCCGCAGACCGCGCTCTTGCGCGGCACCGCGCGCTCGCTCAAGCCCGAGGTGCGCGATCTCCTCGAGCGGCGCGTCGTCGAGATCGCCGCCGGTGTCGCGGCGCTGCACGGCGCCCGCGCCAAGGTCGGCTACCACCGCGACTACCCGGTGGTGGTGAACCACGCGCGGGAGACCGAGGTGGCGGCGGGCGTTGCCCGCGACGTGGTGGGCGTGGGCAAGGTCGACCCGGCGACGGCACCCGTGATGGGCGGCGAGGACTTCTCCTTCATGCTGCAGCAGCGGCCGGGCGCCTTCATCTTCATGGGCAACGGCGACAGCGCCGGCCTGCACAACCCGGCCTACGACTTCAACGACAAGGCCATTCCCTTCGGCTCGTCCTATTGGGTGCGCCTGATCGAGACCACGATGCCGGCCTGATCGTTGGAATGTCCGGTTCACGCGAATGTTCTTGCTGATGGCCCGCCGCTACCGTTGTCGTTTCACCCACCCGTACTAAACTTTCAGCCAAGGCCCGGAACCGGGCCATCAGGAGGAACCCATGACCAAGATCACCCGCCGCGTGTTCGTCGCGGCCGGCGCCGCCGCCACGCTCGCGACACCTGCCGTGCTGCGTCACGCCCAGGCCCAGGCGCC
>DATNNN010000246.1:0-2759 GCA_035601815.1 Xanthobacteraceae bacterium
ATTGTCGGCGGCGCTGAGATGGGGAAAGAGCGCGTAGGACTGGAACATCATGTTCACCGGCCGCTGGTGCGGCGGCACACCGGCGAGGTCCTCACCGCCGAGCAGAACGCGGCCCGCGTCCGGCGCCTCGAAGCCGGCGAGAAGGCGCAGGAGCGTGGTCTTGCCGCAGCCGGAGGGGCCGAGCAGGGCGAAGAACTCGCGCGCGTAGATGGAAAGGGAAAGATCGTCGACGGCGGTCACCGCGCCGAAGCGCTTGGTCACGCCCTCGAAACGGATGAGCGGCACGGCCGTGCGATCCGCCCACGGCGCGAACCTCGCTCGCGCAGCGGCAGGCTTCACCTTTGCTTTCGGCATTCGTCCTCGCGCCGCTTCCTTAGCGAGGATCGCACGGCTGCTCAACCGGCGTCAGTGGGCCTCGATCGCGGCGCTGCCGTCGAGCGGCGGGAGCCGGCGAATGAAGAATACGAGCGCCGCCGAGAGGGCGAAAATCACGGACAGCACCAGGAAGACGTCGGCGAAGGCAAGCACCAGGGCCTCCCGGCGCACCATGCCGGCGAGCTTCTTTAAGGCCGCGAGCTCGGCGTCGGAGCCCAGTACCGTGGAGAATTTCTGCGTCAGGCCGGCAAGCGTTTCGTCCACCACGTTGCGTCCCCACGTCACGTGCTCGCGCAGGTGCAGTTGATGTACGTCGGTGCGTACGTTCAACAGCGTGTTGATGCCGGCGAGCCCGAAGGCGCCGCCGAGGTTGCGCACGGTGTTGAACAGGCCGCTCGCATTCTTGATGCGAGCGGGCGGCAGCGTGCCGAGCGACACCACGTTGATCGGCACCATGCAGAACATCAACGAGAAGCCGCGCAGCACCTGAGGCAGCAACAACTCCCAGAAGCCCCATTGGCTGGTGATTGGCAGAAGCTCGATGGTCGAGGTCACAAAGCCGACGAAGCCTGCGCCGATCAGCCAGCGCGGGTCCATCTTGCGAGCAAGCACGCCAATAATGGGCGCGGCGACAAACATGGCGACGCCGGTGACGAACATGGTCTCGCCCACCTGCAGCGCGCTGTAGCCGCGCACGCGCGCGAGAAACAGCGGATAGAGATAGGTGAGGCCGTAGAGGCCGATGCCCATCACAAAGGTAAGGAAGGAGCCGACGGCGAAGTTGCGGTCGGCGTAAGCGTTGAGATCGACGATCGGCACCGCGGCGCGGAAGGCGCGCCAGAAGAAGACAATGGCTCCGATGACGCTGAGCACCGCGAGCGTCGTGATCGTTCTCGACTGCCACCAATCGTCGGCCGGGCCCTGTTCCAGGACGTATTCGAGGCTGCCGAGGAAGACCGCGAGCGCCGCGAGACCAAAGACGTCGAGGCGCTTCAGCAGGTCGAAATCGGGTTCGTCGAAATCGACGAGGGTCCAGGCGATGACGCTCGCCGCGACGCCCGGGACAACGTTGATCAGAAACAGCCAGTGCCAGGAGAACGTGTCGGTAAGGTAGCCGCCGACGGTTGGACCGATGGTCGGCGCAAGCGTCACCGTGAGCCCGACTACCGCCATGATTGGCGCCAGCAGGCGCTTGGGAAAGATTGAATAGGCGGTCGCGAAGGCGGTCGGGATCATGGCGCCGCCGATAAAACCCTGGAAAGCGCGAAAGACGATCATCTCGTTGATGGTGGTCGCAGTCGCGCACAGGACGCTGGCGATGGTGAAGCCGGCGGCGGAAATCGTGAACAGGATGCGAGTCGAAAGCGCGCGCGCGAGAAATCCCGAAAGCGGAATCATCACTACTTCGGCGACCAAGTAGCTCGTCTGCACCCAGGCGATCTCCTGGGGTGCGGCGGAGAGGCCCGCCTGAATCTCGCCCAGGGAAGAGGCGACGATCTGGATGTCCAGGATCGCCATGAACATGCCAAAGATGAGCGCAAAGAACGCGATTAGCTTGCGCGGCGTCACCTCGGGCTCGGGTGGCGGCGCACCCGGCGGCGGACGACGGTCGGTCATTTGGCGCCGCGGGTGTCCACCGTGACGACCACCGAGAGGCCGGGGATGAGCAGCCGCTCGGCGCCGCTCTTGACGCGGATGCGTACCGGGATGCGCTGGACGATCTTGGTGAAGTTGCCGGTGGCGTTCTCCGGCGGCAGCAGGCTGAACAGCGCGCCCGACGCGGGCGCGAAGGAATCCACCACGCCCTCGAGCGGATGGTTCGGATCGGCGTCGAGCACGAGCTTCGCCGGCTGGCCGGGACGGATGTTGGTGAGCTGGGTTTCCTTGAAATTGGCGTCGACATAGATGTCGCTGACGGGCACAAGGGCGAACAGGCGCTTGCCCGGGCCCACGTAGTCGCCGGTCTCCACCGACTTGTTGCCGAGAATGCCGTCGAACGGGGCGCGGATGATAGTGGCGTCGAGATCGCGCCTGGCCTTGGCCGCTACCGCTTCCAGCTCCTTACGCGTCCGCTCGGCCTCGAGCTTCTGCGCCTTCAGCACGTCGAGGTTGGCAACGGCGGCGGCGAGCATGGCGCGCGCCTGGGCGAGCGCCGCCACGGCCCGGTCGCGCGCGTTGCGCGCGGCGTCGAGCGAAGCCTGGCTCGCCGACTTGGTAGTGACAAGCGACTGGATGCGCTCGAAATCGGCGGTGGTGCGCGTGGCGTCGGCTTGGGCGCCCTCGACGCCGGCGCGCGCCTGGTCGATGGCGGTGGCGGCGGCGACGATCTGCTTGTCGAGGCGGTCGATGGTGGCGTCCTGCGTGCCGAGACGCGCCTCGGCCTG
>DATNNN010000247.1:0-15279 GCA_035601815.1 Xanthobacteraceae bacterium
CTGAAAGGGGGAGGCAAAAGACATCAATCGAGGTGAAACTTCTCGAGCTGCCGGTGCTCGGCGTCGATCCAGCGCACGGTGCCGGTGACCGAGCGCATGACCACCGTGTGGGTATAGATGCGCTCGCCGCCGAAGCGCACGCCGCGCAACAGCGAGCCGTCGGTGACGCCGGTCGCCGACACGATGCAATCGCCGCGCACCATGTCCTTCATATCGTATTTCTTCTTCGGGTCCTTGACGCCCATCTCGGCGGCGCGCTTGCGCTTCTCGTCGCTATCGAGAATGAGACGGCCCTGCATCTGGCCGCCGATGCAGCGTAGCGCCGCGGCGGCGAGCACGCCCTCCGGCGCGCCGCCGATGCCCATATAGATGTCGATGCCGGTGGCGGCGGGGTCGGCGGTATGGATCACGCCGGCGACATCGCCGTCGGTGATGAGACGCACGGCGGCGCCGACCTTGCGCACAGCGGCGATCATCCCGGCGTGGCGCGGCCGGTCGAGGATCAGCGCGGTGATCTCTTCGGGCTTCACGCCCTTGGCCTTGGCGAGCGCGCGGATGTTGTCGGCGGGCGGCGCGTCGAGATCGACGACGCCCGCCGGATAGCCGGGGCCGATCGCGATCTTCTCCATGTAGACGTCGGGGGCGTTGAGCAGCGTGCCGCTCTCGGCCATGGCCATGACCGCGATCGCGCCCGGCATGTTCTTGGCGCAGAGCGTGGTGCCTTCCAGCGGATCGACGGCGATGTCGACCTTGGGACCCTTCTTGTTGCCGACGGTCTCGCCGATGAACAGCATGGGCGCCTCGTCGCGCTCGCCCTCGCCGATGCGCACGATGCCGTCGATGGGCAGCTTGTTGAGCTCGCGGCGCATGGCGTCGACGGCGGCCTGGTCCGCCGCCTTCTCGTCGCCGCGGCCGCGCAGACGCGCCGCCGACACCGCCGCGCGCTCGGTGACGCGCACGATCTCCAGCGACAGCACGCGTTCGATCAGGAGTCCCGGCTGAACGGTGATCGACGTCATGCTTTCCCCCATCAGCTTTTTTCTATGCGAATGACCTGCGGCTTCTCGGCGAGCACCCCGTCCTTTTCGATTGCCGACAGCGCGCGGCGCACCGCGTCCTCGGTCGTAGCATAGGTGATGAGGATCACCGGCGCGGGTGCGGCTACGCGCTTGGGATCCTCGCCGCCGTGCGGGCGGCGGTCGCGGCCGCGCTGCATGATGGATTCGAGAGATATCTGCTCGTCGGCCATGCGCCGGGCGATGGTGGCGGCCGTGCCCGGCTTGTCCACCGCCGAGAGGCGAATGTAGTAGCCGCCCTCGTGGCGCTGCATGGGCGCGCGCTGGAGCTTTGCCAGCGTTGCCGCCGGCCGGCCGAACGCCGGCACGCGGCGACCCGCCGCGATGTCGACGATATCGGCCACCACGGCGGAAGAAGTCGCCTCGCCGCCGGCGCCGGGGCCGACCAACTTCAGATCCATCATGTCGGAATCGATGGCGACGGCGTTGATGACGCCGTCGATCTCGGCGATCACCGTGCCCTTCGCCACCATGGTCGGGTGCACGCGCTGCTCGATGCCGGCCTCGGTTCGTTGCGCGACGCCCAGGAGCTTCACCCGGTAGCCGAGATCGTCGGCGGATTCCAGATCGGCGAGCGTAATGGTCTCGATCCCCTCCACGTGCACGGCTTCCGCGTCCACGGCCGTCCCGAAGGCGAGACTGGTGAGGATCGCGAGCTTGTGGGCGGTGTCGAAGCCGCCGATGTCGAAGGTGGGATCGGCCTCGGCGTAGCCGAGGCGCTGGGCCTCCTTGAGGCAGTCGGCGAAGGAGAGATGCTCCTTGAACATGCGCGTCAGAATGTAATTGCAGGTGCCGTTGAGGATGCCGTAGACGCGGCCGATCTTGGCGCCGCCGAGGCCCTCGCGCAGCGTCTTCACCACCGGAATGCCGCCGGCCACCGCCGCCTCGAACGACAGCGCCCCGCCCTTCTCCTCGGCGAGCTTGGCGAGCGCCACCCCGTGCTTGGCGATCAGCGCCTTGTTGGCGGTGACCACCGGGCGGCCGAGCGACAGCGCCGCCTCGACCGCGCTCTTCGCCGGATCGCCGTCGCCGCCCATGAGCTCGACGAACACGTCGATGCCGGGATCGCGGGCGAGCGCCAGCGGATCGGCGACCTTGCGGATGGGCGCGAGATCGAGCGCCGAGTCCTTGGGCGGATCCTTCGCGGCGTAGGCGGCGAACACGATCGGCCGCCCGGCCCGCTCGGCGAGCTGGTCGCGCGAGCGCGAGATCATGCGGGCGACCGCCGAGCCGACCGTGCCCAGACCCGCGAGGCCCACTTTCAGCGGCTCGACCATGACAAATCCGGTGAGTTCAGCCGCGGGCCGCGAGCGGCACGACGTTGTGCAAAATCTTGTCGGCCGAGTCGAGGAAGCGGCGCACGCCGCGGGCGCCCTGGCGGATGCGCTGCTCGTTCTCGACGAGCGCGATGCGCACATAGCCCTCGCCGTGCTCGCCGAAGCCGATGCCCGGTGCCACCGCCACCTCCGCCTTCTCGACCAGGAGCTTGGAGAACTCCACCGAGCCGATGGAACGGAAGCGCTCCGGCACCGGCGCCCAGGCGAACATGGAGGCCGCCGGCGCTGGGATCGGCCAGCCAGCGCGGCCGAAGCTCTCGACCAGCGCGTCGCGGCGCTTCTTGTAGGTGGTGCGCATCTCGTGGATGCAGTCGTCGGGGCCGTTCAGCGCTGCCGCCGCCGCCACCTGGATCGGCGTGAACGCGCCGTAATCGAGATAGGACTTCACGCGGGCGAGCGCCGCGATCAGCCGCTCGTTGCCCACGGCGAAGCCCATGCGCCAGCCGGGCATCGAATAGGTCTTCGACATGGAGGTGAACTCGACGGCGATGTCCATCGCGCCCGGCACCTGCAGCACCGAGGGCGGCGGGTTGTCGTCGAAATAGACCTCGGCATAGGCGAGATCGGAGAGCACGATCAGATCGTGCTTGCGCGCGAACGCCACCACATCGCGGTAGAAATCGAGCTCGGCGACGCAGGCGGTCGGGTTCGACGGGTAGCAGAGCACGAGGGCGATCGGCTTCGGCGTCGAATGGATCACCGCGCGCTCGAGCGCATAAAAGAAGTCGGGCCCCGGCTGGCACGGCACCGAGCGGATGACGCCGCCGGCCATGAGGAAGCCGAAGGCGTGAATCGGATAGCTCGGGTTCGGCACCAGCACGAGATCGCCGGGCGCGGTGATGGCCTGCGCCACGTTGGCGAAGCCCTCCTTGGAGCCGAGCGTTGCGACCACCTGGGTCTCGGGATCGAGCTTCACGCCGAAGCGGCGGCCGTAATAGGCGGCCTGCGCCCGGCGCAAGCCGGGGATGCCCCGCGACGACGAGTAGCGGTCGGTGCGCGGCTTGCCCACGGTCTCCTTCAGCTTCTCGACCACGTGGGCGGGCGCCGGCAGGTCCGGATTGCCCATGCCGAGGTCGATGATGTCGGCGCCGGCGTTGCGCGCCGCGAGCTTGGCGCGGTTGACGACCTCGAAAATGTACGGCGGCAGCCGCTTGATGCGGTGAAATTCGTGCATGGGCTCAGAACCTTCGGGCGCCCGCTTCATAGCATCGTTCGGGCGCGGAGAAACCCCGAAATGCTAGTTCTTGGCCCGCTCGAGCCGCTTGCGGACCTTGTCTTCGCGTTCGCTGGCCGCCTTTTCCAGCGCCGATTCCGCTTCCTTCTGCTCGTCCGAGGAAAGCACCGGCTTGGGATCGGGCGCCTTGGGCGCACCCGCGGTGAGGCTGGGATATTCCGGCTGCGGCCCCGGCGTCTGGGGCGGCAACGGGGTGTTGGTGAACGGAATCGACGTGATCATGCTGCCGCAGCCGGAGACGAAGAGCATTAACCCTGCCGCAAAAACAGCGGCACGGTACCGGTTCTGCAAGGGTTTGCGGCTAAGCTGAACCCGCCCTCGGGGACGTTCGTTTGTCATATGGCCGCCGACGATGTCGGCTCCTATTATGGCGGAAGAGCGGTTAAGGGGGCCAAGACGTACGGGGAGTGAGACATGGACCGCGCACCAGAAAATGGTCCGGTCAGCACCATCAATCCGGAAGCGTTCGCCGCCAATCTCGCGCGCCTCGTCGAGGAAGGCGGCCGCGCCATGGCGGCGTACCTGAAGCCGCGCGAGGAAAGTGGCGCGCGCGAGGAGATGGCCGAGGAGATGGCCACGGTCATGAAGACCCTCGGCCAGGTCGCCGAGTACTGGCTCGCCGATCCCAAGCGCGCGCTGGAAGCGCAGACGAGCCTGATCCAGGGCTATCTCAATCTGTGGGCCGCCACCATGCACCGCATGGCGGGCGAGCCGGCGGAGCCGGTCGTGACACCCGACGCGCACGACCGCCGCTTCGCCGATCCGGACTGGACCGCGAACCCGTTCTTCGACGCGCTCAAGCAGGCGTATCTGCTCACCTCCGACTGGGCGGCGCGCATGGTGCGCGACGCGGAAGGCATCGACGCGCACACCCGCCACAAGGCGGACTTCTACGTGCGCCAGCTTTCCGCGGCGCTGTCGCCGTCGAACTTCGTGCTCACCAACCCCGAGCTCCTGCGCGAGACCTTCGCCTCCAACGCCGAGAACCTCGTGCGCGGCATGAAGATGCTGTCGGAGGACATCGAGGCCGGCCACGGCGAGCTCAAGATCCGCCAGTCCAGCTCCGACCTGTTCGAGGTCGGCAAGAACCTCGCCACCACGCCGGGTAAGGTCGTGTTCGAGAACGAGCTGTTCCAGCTCATCCAGTATTCGCCCTCGACCGAGATGGTGCTGAAGACGCCAATCTTGATCGTGCCGCCGTGGATCAACAAGTTCTATGTGCTGGATCTAGCGCCGGAGAAATCCTTCCTCAAATGGATGGTGGACCGCGGGCTCACGGTGTTCGTGATCTCCTGGGTCAATCCCGACGCGCGCCTCGCCGGCAAGCGCTTCGAGGACTACATGCGCGACGGCGTGCTCGCGGCGCTCGACGCGGTGAAGACCGTGACTGAGGAGCCCGACGCGCACACGGTGGGCTACTGCGTCGGCGGCACGCTGCTTTCCGTCACCCTCGGCTATCTCGCCGCCAAAGGAGAGCGGCCGGTGAAGAGCGCGACGCTGCTCGCGACGCAAATCGACTTCAAGCACGCCGGCGACCTCAAGGTGTTCGTCGACGAGGAGCAGCTCGCCGCGCTGGAGAAGCGCATGCGCGAGACCGGCTTCCTCGACGCCGCCAAGATGGCGACCGCCTTCAACATGCTGCGCGCCAACGACCTGATCTGGCCGTACATCGTCAACAACTACATCAAGGGCAAGGCGCCCTTCCCGTTCGATCTGCTTTACTGGAATTCGGATTCGACCCGGCTGCCGGCGGCGAACCACACGTTCTATCTGCGCAACTGCTATCTGGAGAACAAGCTCTCCAAGGGCGAAATGGTGGTCGATAACGTGAAGATCGATCTCAAGAAGGTGACGGCGCCCATCTACAATCTCGCCACGCTCGAGGATCACATCGCGCCGGCGAAGTCGGTCTTCCTGGGCAGCAAATATTTCGGCGGGTCGGTGAAGTTCGTGCTCGGCGGCTCCGGCCACATCGCGGGCGTGGTCAACGCGCCGAGCAAGACGAAGTACCAGTACTGGACCGGCAACGGCCCGGCGGAAGACCTGGAAAAATGGGCCGAGCACGCCGCGGAGCACGCGGGCTCGTGGTGGCCGGACTGGCTGATGTGGATCGAGGAGATGGGCGCCGATCTCGTGCCGGCGCGCGAGCCCGGCAGCGGCAAGCTCGCGCCGATCGAGGACGCGCCGGGGCGCTACGTCAAAGTTCGCGCCTGACGGCGCGCCGCATCTTTAGGCTCATGTGACGGCCCGCCGACCGATGTATGATAGCGGCCGGAGCAAGCAGGAGCCGCAATGAACAAGCCCGAGAAAATTCCGACCTCGGTCGAGGCACTGAAAGCCCGCATCGGCGAGGAAGTCGGCGTGTCGGACTGGCACCTGATCGACCAGGCGCGCATCGACGGCTTTGCCGAGGTCACCGACGACCACCAGTTCATCCACGTGGACCCCGTCCGCGCCAAGGCCGAGACGCCGTTCGGCGGCACCATCGCCCACGGCTTCCTCACCCTCTCCATGCTCGCCACCATGGGCTATGAAGCGCTGCCGCTGATCGAGAACCGCGCCATGGGCATCAACTACGGCCTCGACAAGGTGCGCTTCCTTCAGCCGGTGCGCGCGGGATCGCGGCTGCGCGCCCGCTATAAGCTCCGCGACGTGACCGAGCGCTCGGCCAAGGAAGTCATGTTCCGCTACGAGGTCACGGTGGAGATCGAGGGCAGCGACAAGCCCGCGCTCTATGCGGAATCGATCGCGCTTGCCGTGCTCACGTGAGCGACGATCTCATCAACTTCGACGAACGCGTCGAGCACCGCTACGCCGACAACGCCGGTGTGAAGATCCACTACGCACGCATGGGCCGGGGCCCGCTGGTGGTGATGATGCACGGCTTTCCCGACTTCTGGTTCTCGTGGCGCCACCAGATGCAAGCGCTTTCGCCATCGTTCCGCGTCTGCGCGCTCGACATGCGCGGCTACAATCTTTCCGACAAGCCGAAAGGCGCGGAAAGCTACAAGACCCGCCACCTGATCGCCGACGCCGCGGCGGTGATCGCCGCCGAGGGCGAGCGCCGCGCCATCATCGTCGGCCACGACTGGGGCGGCAACACCGCCTGGGCGCTCGCCATGCACCGGCCGGAGCTCGCGGAAAAGCTCATCGTGCTCAACATGCCGCATCCGTGGACGCTGGCGCGGCTGCTCGCGTCGAATCCCGTGCAGCACAAGAACAGCCAGTACGCGCGCAATTTCCAGGACCCGGAGTTCTACAAGAAGATCGACACCGAGCGGCTCATCGGCTGGGTGACCGACCCGAAAGCGCGCGACAAATACCGCGAGGCGATGAAACGCTCCGACCCGCAGGCGATGCTGCACTACTACCAGGCGAACTATCCGAAGGAGCCCTACCAGGCGCCGCAGGGCGAGCCCGCCAAGGTGCAGGTACCGACGCTCCTCATCCACGGGCTCAACGACAAGGCGCTGCTCGCGGACGGCCTCGCCGGGGTGTGGAATTACGTCGCGAGCGACCTCACCATCACCACCATCCCCGGCGCCGACCACTTCGTGCAGCAGGATGCGGCCGAGTTGGTGAGCCGCACCATGCTGGCGTGGCTCAAGCGCTGAGAAATTACGGAAACAGCGCGAGCTGCATCAGCCCTTCGGTCTCAGGAAGTCCGAGCATCAGGTTCATGTTCTGGATCGCCTGGCCCGAGGCGCCCTTCACCAGGTTATCAAGGGTGGCGAGGACGATGACCCGGCCGGCGCCGCGATCGGCGACGACGCCGATCTGCACGTAGTTGGAGCCGCGCACGAAGCGCGACTGCGGCACCTCGCCCAAGGGCAGCACCTGCACGAACACCTCGCCGGCGTAAAAATCCGACAGCACCCGGTGCAGGTGCTCGGCGCCGGCGCCGCCCTCGGTCTTCATGTAGTGCGTCGCATAGAGGCCGCGGTTCATCGGTGCCAAGTGCGGCGTGAACGACGGCGTCACCGGCCGCTTGGCGGCGAGGGAAAATTCCTGGTCGAGCTCGGCCATGTGCCGGTGCTGGCCGACGCCGTAGGCGTGCAGGCCCTCCGACAACTCGGCGAACAGCATCTCCTGCCGCAGGCCCCTTCCCGCCCCGGTCATCCCGCTTTTCGCGTCGATGATGACGGAGTCGGGATCAACGGCACCCGCCTCCAAGAGCGGCACGATGGCGAGGATCGAGGTCGTGGTGTAGCAACCGGGCGACGCCACGAGCCGCGCCTTCTTGATGTCGTCGCGGTAGATCTCGGTGAGGCCGTAGACGGCTTCCGCCTGCAGCTCGGCCGCCTGGTGGGCGTGGCCGTACCAGCGCTCGTAGGCGATGGGGTCGTGGATGCGGAAGCCGGCGGAAAGATCGACCACCTTCAGCTTCGGCGCCTTCTCCAGCAAGCCTTTGACGATCGGCTGCGTCGTGCCGTGCGGCAGCGCGCAGAAGGCGAGATCGATGTTGGCGGGATCAAGCTCCTCGACCTTGACCATCCGCGGCAGCTCGATGCCGGCGAAATGCGGATAGCTCTTGGCGATGGGCTCGCCGGCGTGGCGGTCGGCGGTGAGCGCCCTGATCTCGACCTTGGGATGGCGGAGCAGCAGGCGCACGAGCTCGGCGCCGGTGTAACCCGACGCGCCAAGAATCGCGATCCGCGCCTGTGTCTCGCTCATGACCGCCTCGCTAAAGGGCGGGGAGCCTTAGCGCAATCCGGCGGCAAGCGAAAGGCGTGCTGAGGCATTGTGCAATATGGCCCCTACGTCGAGCGGCTGATTGTGCCGAAGCGGCGTCCGCGATAGGCTCCGAGCGAGATCGAGAAAATAACGCGGGGGACAGCGCATGTCGGCGGACGGCACCTGGCACATCACCATCGACACGCCCATGGGCGCGCGCATGGCCAAGCTCATCCTCACCACCGACGGCGGCACGCTACGCGGCCAGCAGTCGGGCGACGAGGGCACCACCGATATCTACGACGGCACGGTGAACGGCAACGAGGTCGCCTGGAAGGTCAACATCACCCAGCCGATGCCGCTGTCGCTCGCCTTCTCCGGCAAGGTGGACGGCGACAAGATTTCCGGCGGCGTCGACACGGGCGCTTTCGGCAGCCTGTCGTTCTCCGGCGCCCGCGGCTAGACCGCCCGAGGGAAGCGCGTTGCAGCCGCTGATCCGCCGGAGCGGCGCAGGCGAGCGTTTCTTTCGCAAGCTCAAGGTCGCTGCGATGCGCGCGCTCGGGCGCACGCAATATGCCGTGCGCGCCCAGGGCCTCACCTTCATCGTCGGGCGCAAGGACCTGATCGACCGGCGCATCGCCATCGCGGGCGTCTGGGAGGCCGATCAGTTCGACTTCATCGCGGCGCACGCGGGCGACAAGCCCTATGACGTATTCCTCGACATCGGCGCCAACGCCGGCTTCTACAGCCTGATCGCCGCGAGCAAAGGCTTCGCCAAGGAGGTGATCGCCTTCGAGCCCGATCCCGGCAACCGGGCGCGGCTCGTCGCCAACCTCGCGGCGAACAATCTCGCCGACGACGTCTGGGTGCTCGACTACGCGCTCGGCGACAAGACCGGCGAGGTCACGCTCACCGAAGGCAACCCGTATAACCGCGGCGAGTCGTACATCGCCCAAGATTCCATGCCCGCCGGCGAGACCACGCACAAAGTGCGCGTGGTGCGCTTCGACGATGAGTTCAAGATCAAGGGCAAGCGCGTTTATGTGAAGATGGACGTGGAGGGCTACGAGTTCTTCGCGCTTGCCGGCATGGAGCGGACGCTGAAGGAAAACTCCTGCTTCCTGCAGGTCGAGATCTTCGCCGGCGATCCCGCGGAGCTGAAGCGGCGCTTGGCTGCGCTCGGCTACCGCTTTCTTGGCACGGTGGAGTTCGACCAGTTCTTCACCAACGCCACCGCGTCACCCTGAGGCTTTGGCCCCAGAGTGACGCGCGTTTTGCGCGAGCGGCTACTCGGCGAGGCCGTGCAGCACGAGCTCCGACGGATAGGCGATCGCTTCGGCGCCTGCCAGGATCGAGGCGTTGACCGGGTTGGCCGCGGGAACCGTCGCCACCACCATTTCGGGCATCTGGACGGCGGCACGAGCGGCCAGGCGCTGATGGGCCAGTGTGCTGAAGGTGAGGGTCGCCATCACGGCCAAGGCCGCGACGCCGGTGAGACCGATTTTCCAGTTCTTCGTGAGCATGGGAACCTCCAGGGTTTCGATGCTCATAGAACTACGCGCGCAGGCGACGCCCGTATGTGACCGGGATCACACCGGGATGAATTTTGCAAAAGCCCAGCATCCCCAACGAAAAAGGGCGGCTATCGCCGCCCTTCCCGCTCGTGTTTCTCGCCAGTGCTACGCCGCGACGCGGTTCTGCTCGTGTGCCTCGGCTCGCGCCTCCTGCAAACGGCCGAAAACCGATTCGGCAGGGATCGAATCGGGCTGCTTGCCGAGCTTGAGCGCGGCGTCGAGGATCGCGGCGGCGCGGGCGTACACCCGCGTCACGGCGCGCGTCGGATTCTGCGGATCGATGCGCGCCATTTCCCGCGCCAGGCGGTCGGCGAACCTCGCCGCCTGCATCGCGGTGTCCTGCGCATCGTCGAGGGCATAAGCGGTGGCCGCTGCGCTGAGCGCTTCGCAGGCGTCCACCATGAGCATCGACAGGGAATCGCATTTCGGCGCCTGGATGACCCCGCCCAGGGAGGCGGCCGCCATCATGGCGTCGAACGGAGTCTTCACCCGGCTCAATGCTCGCGTGATGGGATGCCGGCGATAGCCGGCAAAGCGCGGCAACAAAAGATCCGTCACCGAGCGCAGGAGGATCATCCCGGCGCGCTGCCGCTCCACGGCCAGCGTGTCGGCGGAGCCGGCGAGCCGCGCCACGAACGGCATGAGCAGCCGGCGGCGATGGCGGTCGTCGTCGATGTAGTCGTTGAGCGCGAGCGCATAGGCGGAGCAAGGCCGCGAGAAGCACGGCGGGCAATCGTTCGCCGATTTCACCGCGCGGTAGGCGTAGCCGGCGGCGATGATCGCCGCCTCGTTGATGCAGGTGCCGCCGTCGGGACCGGGAAACTCGTGGCTGCCGCGTAACAACTTCCAGTGCAGCATCTGCACCAGGCCTGCCTTGGCGAGTGCGGCCTCGACAGTGGGCCGCTTGAAGATCTTCCACTGAGCCATTTGCTCGAAGTCGAACATCGTTGCTCCTGTTCCGCCCCCTCGCCCTCGTGGCAGCAGGATTTGTCGAATATCTGGCATAGTCGCGGCAATTGATTCGCGGACCCGTTATCCCCATGTCCAGAAGCTCCATGCCAGCCAAGAAGCCCAGAAAATCGAAGGCCAAAGCGCGGCAGGCCGACCTCTTCGCCGAGGGACGCGGCCGCGGCGGCCGCGAAAACGCCCGCACTAAGGCGGGCCGCGCCGAATATGGCGCCGAGCACATCGAGGTGCTCGAGGGGCTCGAGCCCGTCCGCCGCCGCCCCGGCATGTACGTGGGCGGCACCGACGAGAAGGCGCTGCACCACCTCTTCGCCGAGGTGATCGACAACGCCATGGACGAGGCGATCTCCGGCCACGCCACCTTCATCGAGGTGGAGATGCACGCCGACGGCTTCATCACCGTCGCCGACAACGGCCGCGGCATTCCCGTCGAGGCGCATCCGAAATTCAAGAAGAAGTCCGCGCTCGAGGTCATCATGACCACGCTGCACGCGGGCGGGAAGTTCAACTCC
The DNA here is from genome assembly GCA_035601815.1 of Xanthobacteraceae bacterium. Classification (GTDB taxonomy): domain Bacteria; phylum Pseudomonadota; class Alphaproteobacteria; order Rhizobiales; family Xanthobacteraceae; genus DATNNN01. The sequence continues at coordinate 11,374 of DATNNN010000247.1, forward strand.
GAGGTCTACGAGACTTCCGGCGGCCTGCACGGCGTCGGCGTCTCGGTGGCGAACGCGCTGTCGGAGACCCTCGAGGTCGAGACCGTGCGCCAGGGCAATCTCTACCGCCAGACCTACAAGCGCGGCGCGCCGCAAGGTCCGGTGAAGCTCGTGCAGAAGGGCGTCAAGCGCCGCGGCACGCGCGTGCGCTTCCGCCCCGATCCGCAAATCTTCGGCGAGGGTGCGGCGTTCAAGGCGAGCCGCGTCTTCCCCATGGCGCGCGCCAAGGCCTATCTCTTCGGCGGCGTGGAAATCCGCTGGTCCGCCGACAAGGCGCTGCTTAAGGGCCTCGACAACGTCCCGGAGAAGGAGACCTTCCACTTCGAGAACGGCTTGCGCGACTTCCTCACCGGCTCGATCGAGGGCAACACCCTCGTTCACCCCGATCTCTTCGCCGGCCGCAGCGAGAAGAAGAGCGGCCACGGCGCGGTGGAATGGGCCGTCGCCTGGATCGCCGACGACGACGGCTTCCTCTCCTCCTACGTCAACACCATCCCGACGCCGGAAGGAGGCACCCACGAGACGGGCCTGCGCACCGCGCTGACGCGCGGGCTGAAGGCGCATGCCGAGCGCCAGGACAATAAGCGCGGCGGCCTGATCACCGCCGAGGACGTGATGACCGGCGCCGGCGCCATGATCTCCGTGTTCATGCGCGACCCGGAGTTCCAGGGCCAGACCAAGGATCGCCTCGCCAACGCTGAGGCCGCCCGCCTCGTCGAGAACACCGTGGGCGACGCCTTCGACCACTGGCTCGCCGGCAATCCGCTGCCGGCGACGAAGCTCCTCGACTGGGTGGCGGACCGCGCCGAGGAGCGCCTGCGCCGGCGCCAGGAAAAGGAAATCTCGCGCAAGAGCGCGGTGCGGAAGCTCAGGCTGCCGGGCAAGCTCGCCGATTGCTCCAATGCCTCCGCCGAGGGCTCGGAAATCTTCATCGTCGAGGGCGATTCCGCCGGCGGCTCCGCCAAGCAGGCGCGCGACCGCCAGAGCCAGGCGATATTGCCGCTGCGCGGCAAAATCCTGAACGTGGCGAGTGCCGGCCGCGACAAGCTCGTGGCGAACCAGCAGCTCGCCGATCTGGTGCAGGCGCTCGGCTGCGGCACCGGCACCTCCTACAAGGACGACGCGCTGCGCTACGAGAAAGTGATCGTGATGACCGACGCCGACGTCGACGGCGCGCACATCGCCTCGCTCCTCATCACCTTCTTCTACCGCGAGACGCCGAAGCTGATCGAGAACGGGCACCTGTATCTGGCGGTGCCGCCGCTCTACCGCCTGACCTACGGCGCCACCACGGTGTACGCGCGCGACGACAAGCACAAAGAGCAGCTGATGAAGACCGTGTTCAAGGGCAAGACCAAGATCGAGGTCGGCCGCTTCAAGGGCCTGGGCGAGATGCTGCCGAGCCAGCTCAAGGACACCATGAACCCGAAGACGCGCAACTTGCTGCGCGTGACCGTGAAGGACGCGATGCGCGCCGCGACGGCCAAGGCCGTCGAGCGCCTCATGGGCAACAAGCCCGAGGCGCGCTTCGAGTTCATCACTGAGCGGGCGGCGTTTGCGGAGGGGTTGGATATTTAGTCAAGCGTTTGTAAAGTTATTCAACGAAGCCCGCCTAGAGCGACAGGAGGTTTGGTGTCCATCACCAAGAGCTGTTGGAAAATCAGTATTGTTTTTGGATTTGCCCTTACCGGCGCCAATTTTCATGTTGCCGTGGCGGATACGGTCGTCCCTCGCACGATCGAGTATGGATATGAAGTTACAACAGATGCGAATTCCAAAGCGTGCCGGATAATACTGTTGCTCTCGGATTCCTCCTTTCCTGAGTCAGTGAAATTTCAGTTTTGGATTGGTCGTCAGAGACTACAGGGCAGAGCGTTGGATACCGCAGGTTTTACAATTGACGTCATCGATCTTAAATTCGCAAACGGCCAACCTATTGGCTCGCAAGCAGTTGATCTCTCTTCAGCGAATTTTGTTTCACCTACTTTTAGTTCAGCAGGACGTTTTCATATGACCACGCTTGGAGACGGCGGGCTATCTGCGGCCACTTCCGACCTCCAAAGCGCAAATGCATTTTTCAACGCTCTCGTAGTTGGCACTTATGAGGTTTCTTTTGCCCGAAAGGGACTTTCAACAATTCGCACTCACAAAGTGAATAAGGCACCGTCGCCAGATATCGTACAGCAATTCACCGAATGTCTGCGGACGTTGTCCTAATATCGGAAACACCTCCCGGCAGTTAAATCTTCGCCACTATCGCGTCACGTGCGCGGCGACCGCGAGCCAGCGGCCCCCTCGCCGCGCGTAGATGTCAGTGTAGCGCCCCTGGCGCTTCTCGCCGTCGGCGTTGGTGTAGCTCGTGCGGCCGTGGATGATGGCGACGTCGCCGAGGATGCGCACACGCACGTCGGCGGCGGCAAGCCCCTTGATCGTCACCGGCCGCGCGGTCTGGGCGAGGAATCCACGCTTGTCGACCAGCGACCCGTCCGGATTGGAGTTCTGGAAATCATCCGCCAGGATCTCCGCGAAGCGGCGCACGTCGCCCTCCTGCACCGAGCGGATGAAGTCGTCGTTGAGCGCGGTCAGTTGATCGAGATCGCTTCGCACCGCGGTGTCGGACTGCATGGCTGTCTCCTTCGCTCGCGCGCCAGGGCTAAATCCTCGCCGCCGCAGTATAGCGGCAAGCCGGGCGTGGCGCTCACCTCTCCGGCGGCGGGAAGCGGATGGTCATCGCCACCGTCAGCCAGTTTGCGTTCTCGCCGGTGATGTTGCGGCCATAGATGAAATCCACCGAAAAGGTCTCGATCGGCCGCAGCCGCAGGCCCGCCTGAAAGCGCGGCCGGGTCACGCCGGGGATGTCCGAGGCGCCGGTCTGGCCGAATATCTCGCCGGTCAACGTCCAGATTTCCGTTATGCGCCAATCGACGCCGACACCGTGGCTCAGATAATGGCGGTCGACGGTGCGGTCCCACAGCCAGCCGACGTTGAGGTTGATGCGCACGATCTCGGAAAGCCTGAGCGTGGCCGGCGCCACCACGAACACCGCGGTGTTCTCGCGGCTCGCCGTGTCGTAGGTGGCACTTGCGGCAAACGCCCAGCCCCACGAGCCGATCGCTGTCGGCACCACGTTGGTCTTGACCTTGGGCGAGATGGCGGTCGCCCACTCGCCGTCGCCGCGCGCGCGATTGATCTGGGCGCTGAGCTCGACCGGCCGCGACAGATCGACGACGCAGGCCGGCGCGACCACGCCGATAAAATCGTGGTTGCTCGCCGCCGACAGCCACGACTCGACCTTGCAGGAGCCCACGGCCGAGACCTCGGCGGTCTCCACCGCGAAGGCGGTTCCCGCCGCCTGCGCCCGGCCCGCGATCGACATCGCCGCGGCGGCGCAGACAGCCGCCGCGAAGGCCCGGCGAATGGTTTCGGCCATGATCTTGGTCCCCGTGCATAGCTCAAACGAATGCAGGGCCGTTGGCAACCCCGGCGATGACAATTTGTAACCATTCGTGATGAGGAATGTATTGCTATTGGAGAGAAAGGACTATATTCCAGCAATCCCGCTCTCCCAGGGGCGCTTCTAGAGGCGATCTAGTCGCGGAGCGGGCTGCGGCCCCGCGGGCGTGCGCTTCCGCAAGCGCGTTCTGGGGGAGGCCCCAGGTCACCGTCCGCCGGCACTAAGACCGGCTGCCTTCAATGGCTGCACGGGGACCGGCGAACGGGGGAGATCCCCGGGATAAGGGCCGCTTACGAGCGTCCCGCCGGATCCACGGAAGTTACGGTCCCGGGGACTTAAGAAGAAGCCGCGATGGAGCGCCGTGAGGCGCGGCGTCTCCCGAATTGGAGACGCCCAACACAAGAATGGCGCGC
>DATNNN010000248.1:0-4939 GCA_035601815.1 Xanthobacteraceae bacterium
GGCTCGCAGGCGCTCACCGCGGTGCTCGGCGGCAGCGCCGACGTGGTCTCCGGCTATTTCGATCACTGCGTCAACCTCGCGGCCAAGAACCAGGCGCTGCAGTCGTTCGTGGTCTACGACCGCTACCCGGGCTTCGCCCTCGTGGTCTCGCCCAGGCAGACCGGCGCCATCAACTCGATCAAGGACCTCGCCGGCAAGAAGGTCGGCGTTTCCGCGCCCGGCTCCTCGACCCACTATTTCCTCAACTACCTCCTCAAGAAAAATGGTGTCGCCGCCGACGACGTGGCGGTGATCGGCGTGGGCCTCACCTCGGCGGCGGTGGCGGCGATGGAGCAGGGTTCGGTCGACGCCGCCATCATGCTCGATCCGGCGGTGACGCTGTTGCAGGGCAAGTTCAAGGACCTGAAGCTTCTCAGCGATACGCGCACGCAGAAAGACACGCTCGACGTCTTCGGCGGCGAGTACCCCGGCGGCGCGCTTTACACGCGGGCCGACTGGATCGCCAAGAACGAGAAGGCGGCGCAGGCGCTGACTAACGCCATCGTCGCCACGCTCAAGTGGATCTCGGCGCATACGCCGGAAGAAATCATGGCCAAGATGCCGGACGAGATGGTCGGCGGCGACAAGGCGCTCTATCTCGCGGCGCTGAAGAACACGATCGCCATGTACTCGCAGACCGGCAGGATGGACCCCAAGGGCGCCGAGGCGGTGCTCGCGGTGTTCAGCCAGTCGTCGCCGGAGGTGGCGAAGGCGAACGTCGATCTTTCCAAGACGTACACCAATCGCTTCGTCGAGAAGGCGCTCGGGGCCGGGCACTGAGCGCGCGGTTGGTATGAAGAGCGCGAAAATCGCCAGGCGCTACCGCGTCGACGATCCGCGCAGGTTTCATCTCGCCCGGTACGACCCGGACGACACGGGGAGGCTCGACAAGGCGGGAGCGAAGAATCTGCTCGACGCCGATCTGGAGCGTCTCACCGAATTGCAGGAGCGCCTGTACGCGGATAACCGCTGGGCGGTGCTGGTGGTGTTCCAGGGCATGGATGCCGCCGGCAAGGACAGCGTGATCAAGCACGTCATGTCGGCGGTGGATCCGCAGGGGTGCGAGGTGAGCGCGTTCCGGGCGCCGAGCGAGGAGGAGCTCGACCACGATTTCCTCTGGCGCATCGGCAAGGCGCTGCCCGAGCGCGGCCGTATCGGCATCTTCAACCGCTCGCATTACGAGGAAGTGCTGGTGGCGCGCGTCCACCGCGAAATCATCGACAAGCAGAAGCTGCCGCCGGCGCTCGTCACCGGCCGCATCTGGCAGGAGCGCTTCGACGACATCCGCGCCCTCGAGAAGCACCTGGCACGCAACGGCACCGTGGTGCTCAAGTTCTTCCTCCATGTGTCGAAGGACAAGCAGCGCGAGCGCTTCCTCGAACGTCTCGAGGAGCCCGCCAAGCGCTGGAAGTTCTCCATGGGCGACATCGCCGAGCGGAAATTGTGGAGCCGCTACATGGCGGCCTACCAGGACATGATCCGCAGCACGAGCACGCCGGAAGGGCGCTGGCACGTCGTTCCCGCAGACCATAAGTGGTTTACCCACCTCGTGGTGGCGGCAACCTTGGTGAAGGCTCTACAAAGGCTCGATCTGAAATACCCCGTCATCAAGGGCAAGGCGGCGGCCGAGATGAAGAAGGTGCGGCGCGCGCTCCTCGACGAAGGCTCTCGCCGCCGTCCGTAGTCGATCGGATACCGCGCGATCCCCGACCGTGTCAGGCTGTCGCAGTTCGCGGGCGTCCGCCCGCTCAGTATTGCGTGAGGCTTCCGTGAAAGATATTCGGATTGTTCCGGTTCGGCGCGTAGAGCTCTGGCGCGAACCACGGACCTGGCCATGGGCGGAAGCGAATCGTACCGCGATCGGCGCTAATCTCGCCAAGGTCCGGACAAATCAGCCGGCGCTGTTCAACGGCCTCGTCTATCTGCTTCACGAATGGAGCATCGACGACGGCATCTTCCGCGGCTCCGTGTTCGAGACGGACGTGGCGAGTTTTCTCGCCTGGCGCGATGGCGGCTTCCCCGACGAGAACACGACGCATTGCTTCGGCGTTGGCGCTCTGTGCTCGAGCGACGGAACCTATTTTCTCGGTCAACAAGCCAAGCCGAAACCAGAGACCTGCTCCATCAACTTTACCGAAGCCATGCCGGAGCCGTGCGATCTGCGCGGCGAACATCTGGTGGAGATGCCGCCTTGCATCCTGCGCAAGCTGAAAGAGCAAACCGGGCTCGCGCCGGATGACGTTCGACTGTTCCCGGGCTGGCACGCGGCGATCACGCCGCACAGTGTCGCGCTGATCAAGCTCGTGGTGGTTCCCCATGGCGCGCCGGTGGTGCACGCTCGCGTGCGCAGCTTCATCGACATGCAGCGCCCGCCCGAGCTCGCCGGCCTCGTCGACGTGCGTGAAAGCGTCGATCTGTTGCCGGCCATGCCGCTGATCGCGCGCGCCTATCTCAGCGACGTGGCACTCGGTCGCCGCAAAACGATCCGGCCACCCGTATTCGGACGCGCGTAGCGCCCGCAAGCTTTCCTAGCGATAGCCGTAGCGCGCCTTGACCGCGGCGAGGTCGGCAAGCGCCGGTCCGGTGCGCCCGGCGGCGCAGCTGGCGCGCACGCCGGTGAGGTCGTTGACGATGCGGTCATAGACCGGCTTGCTGAGATGACCGGTCGTCACGTCGTCATCGATCACCCGCTCGTAGTCGCCGATCGGCTTGGTGCAGGCGGCGGGTCCGACCAGCGCCGGGCGGGACACCATGCCGCTGCCGGGAGCCGCGCTCGCTGATACCGGCGGCGCCGTCTCGGTGGAGGCGCAGGCGGCGGCCATCACGGCGAGGCCGAGGGCGAACAAAAGCCGCAGAATCATTGGGCACTCCGGCGACCGGCGAACCTTGAACAGAAAAGCGGCGACGGGCAAGACCGCAAGTCCCGCCTTGCGCCGTGACCGCCACCTCGGCTAGAACCCGGAACCCGCCTGCAACCGAATTTCAACCATTCGGGAACAAGAGTGGCGGTCAAGAGAGCTCGCGAACGCGCCATGACCCAGATTGCAAACGGCCGTACCGCGACCCGGATCGCTGCGATCCCGGGTGACGCTCTCATTCTCGTTCTGCTCCTTCGCCGCCCCTGAGGGCCGGCCGGGCGCTTCGCGCCTGGGCACTCAGGGGACCGGTCGAGCAAACCCCAGGGCGCCCAAAGAGATAGACGGCGCGAGTGACGAGAAGGAACACTTCCATGAGCGAGAAAGCAGCCGAGCGCAGCGACAAGAATCGCGTGCTCATCTTCGACACCACGTTGCGCGACGGCGAGCAGTGCCCGGGCGCATCCATGACCTTGGAGGAGAAGCTCACGGTAGCTTCGCTCCTCGACGAAATGGGCGTCGACATCATCGAGGCGGGCTTTCCCGTCGCCTCGGCCGGCGACTTCCAGGCGGTGGCCGAGATCGCCAAGCGCGCCAAGAACGCCGTGATCGCCGGCCTGTCGCGCGCCGCAGCCAACGACATCGACCGCTGCGCCGAGGCGGTGAAGCACGCCCGGCGCCCGCGCATCCACACGTTCCTCTCCACTTCGCCCGTGCACATGAAGTGGAAGCTGCAGAAAGAGCCGCACGAGGTCTATGAGATGGTGATCGCGCAGGTGACGCGCGCGCGCAATCACGTGGACGACGTGGAATGGTCGAGCGAGGACGGCACCCGCACCGAGCACGACTTTCTCTGCCGCTGCGTAGAGGCAGCGATCAAGGCCGGCGCCACCACCATCAACATCCCGGACACGGTGGGCTATTCGACGCCGACGGAATACGCGGCGCTCATCAGGATGGTGCGCGAGCGCGTGCCCAACTCCGACAAGGCGATCTTCTCGGTGCACTGCCACGACGACCTCGGCATGGCGGTGGCGAACTCGCTCGCCGGCTGCGACGGCGGCGCGCGCCAGATCGAGTGCACCATCAACGGCATCGGCGAGCGCGCCGGCAACGCCTCGCTCGAAGAGGTGGTGATGGCGATGCGGGTGAGGAACGACGCGATCCCGTACTGGACCAATATCGACGCCACTATGCTGACGCGGGCGTCCAAGCTCGTCTCGGCGGTGACCTCCTTCCCGGTGCAGTACAACAAGGCAATCGTCGGGCGGAACGCCTTCGCTCACGAGTCGGGCATCCACCAGGACGGCATGCTCAAGCACACCCAGACCTACGAGATCATGCGGCCTGAGGACGTCGGCGTGTCGAAGACCTCACTGGTCATGGGCAAGCACTCGGGGCGTCATGCCTTCCGCGAGAAGCTGAAGGAGCTCGGCTACGAGCTCGGCGACAACGCGCTGAACGAGGCGTTCCAACGCTTCAAGGACCTCGCCGACAAGAAGAAGCACGTCTATGACGAGGACATCGCGGCGCTGGTCGACGACGAGATCGCGAAAGCCCACGATCGCATCAAGATCGTGTCGCTGACGGTGATCGCCGGCACCATCGGCCCGCAGTCGGCGACGCTCGTCCTCGACATCGACGGCACCCAGCGCACCACGCAGGCGACGGGGAACGGCCCGGTGGACGCCATCTTCAATGCGATCAAGCATCTCGTGCCGCATACGGCGAAGCTGATGCTTTTTCAGGTCCATGCCGTGACCGAGGGCACTGACGCGCAGGCCGAGGTTTCGGTGCGGCTCGAAGAAGGCGGCAAGGAAGTCACCGCGCGCGGCGCCGATTCCGACACGCTGGTGGCGTCGGCCAAGGCCTACATCAACGCGCTGAACAAGCTCGCGTTGAAGCGCCAGAGCGTTAATCCGCAGACCGCATTCGCTTAAGTCTTTCGATGCGGAATTTCGGCGGGAGCCGCGCGGCTCCCGCTCTTGCTTGTCGCGTCCGCTAACACTGGCGAGAGCGGCATTGACATTGGAATCGGTCGTTGT
>DATNNN010000249.1:0-2075 GCA_035601815.1 Xanthobacteraceae bacterium
CAGACGCTCGAAGGCGTCGAAGTCGCTCGACGCGAGCCCGATCTCGTCTGCGTCAGAGGACGGCCGCGCCGCTCCGCCGCCCGCCGGCAACACAGGAACGCCCGAGCCGTTCGGCGCCGCGTCGCGCAAGGAAGGTCCGCCGGCGAACGCCGGCTGGTTGCGTCGCTGCCACCAAGCCCAGAGCAAGCGCGCGACGATGACGACAAGCGCCACCTGCAAGAGCAGCCCGATGATCGAGGCAAGTCCGCCGAGGCCCCCGAGGAAACCGTGGCCGAGCAACAGTCCGATCAGGCCGGCGCCGAGAAAACCCGCGGCAAGGCTGCCGAGAAGGCCGGGCCGGCCGAAGAAGCCGCCGGAAGTCGTGGGGGCCGGAGCCGGCTGGGCGGCGGTGGCGCCGGGCTGGGTCATGCTGCGCTCGATGGGGCGGGCGGTGCCGGGCGTCGTGGCGGTAGGCGCCGGCGCCGAATAGGTACGCGTACCGCGGCTGCCGATGGAGACGCGCGAGCGCGCTTCGGCGTCGGTGGCGACCAGGGCGAACGCAGCGAAAAGCGCGACGAACGCGACGAGCGGGCCGAGGCGGCGAAACATGGCGGTTCCTCCCAAGCTTCTTGTGCCAGCGGCTCCGAATATCGGTACGCGGCCGCTGATTTGTAAGAGGCACGATAGAGGAAGCGCGCGCGGGCAGCAACCGCAGCCCTAGTCTTCGGCTTCTTCGTCGTTGTCCGCGGGAAGCTTCGCGCGCGGCGCCGGCTTCGGCTTCACGGCGGCGTCCTTCTTGCCCACTGAGCCGGTGACGTAGGGATCGCGCCGCGTGCCATTCGGGATCGGCGCCGGCGGCAGCAACCCGCCGGCGACCGGCGGACGGGCGTAGTTGCGCGGCGGCTCGAGTGACAAGGGCTCGCCGGGCGGCGGCGCGCCGGGACCATTGAGCGAGCGCGCTGCGCGCGCCGACAGCTCATCGTCGAGATCGCGTACGGCAAGCGTCGATCGTCCCGGCTCGCGCATCACCACCGCCGGCCCGCGCTCCGGCGCCTGGCGGACCATGGGAATGCCTTGGCGGTCATAAGGCGACCGCGGCGGCGGAATCTCCTGCGGCTCCGGTTTGCATACGCTGCGGCCGGAGGTACGCCGCGCCAGATCGAGATGAAAGTGGTTGTAGTGGAACGGATCGGAGCCGGGCGCGAGCACGGTGGAGAAACGCTCGCAGGCGGCAGCTTGCACCTGGCGCAGGAAGCCCTGCTCCTCGCGCGCGCCACGCCAGCCGCGCTCTACGGTCACCTCGCGGCCGCTGGCAAGGCGGAACGCGGCAATATCGATGGCGTTGCCGAACGCGTGCTCGGAGATGCCGGCGCCCGTCTGGTTGTTCATGGAGCGGCAGGCATAGGACGAGATCTGCTTGAGCTCGACCACTTCCTCGCGGAACCACGCCTGGGCCGCGGGCTGCACCGCTTCGGCGATCCAGCGATCGACGCCCGCGATCAGGGGGCAAGCGAGCGTCGCCTTCGGCTGCAGCATCACCTCGCCGCGGTTGATCGCCATCACCTTGAAGGGATGGCTCATGCCGCACGCGCCGTAGCCATTGCCGTCGGTGGCGGGCTCGACGAACGCCGTCTTCTGCACGAGCCCCTCGGCGAGGCAGCGCTCCTCGGCCTCGGCGCGCCACGGATCGCGCGTCTCGAAGGGCGTGTAGAAGCGGCAACCGACGAGAGCGAGCGCCACCAGCGGAGCGACAATGAAGGGGACAACGCGGCACGCCATGACGCGGAAAATGCGATCGATCCCGTTAAGGGCGGATCAAGGATCGTCCTTAACGGAGCGTTGACGAAGAAATCCTCCCCGGCCGTCGCGGGCGCCTTGCGTTTTCGACGGGCGTGAAGAGGGCTTCGCTTGCGTCGCACGTTGCCGCCGCTTAGCTTGCCCGCCTGGGTTGAGGGGGCGATGGACGTCGGACGCATCATTTTCCCGGTGCTGATGGGGGGCATCATCACGCTGTTTCTGACGGCGCTCGTCACCGTCGTGAACGTCGGCGTGCCCGCCGATTTCCTCGGCCGCTGGATGAAGTCGTGGGCGCTCGC
>DATNNN010000250.1:0-5866 GCA_035601815.1 Xanthobacteraceae bacterium
GCCGGAAAGAATGGTGCACTCCATCTTTTCCAGAAAGCGGATGGTGCGGCGGATGCCGTCGCCCGCCTTCCACTTGCCCTTGCCGCCGGAATCTTTGCGGATGTGGAAATCCTCCAGCAGCACCGGGTAGCGGAATTCCAGCACTTCCGGATCGGTCAGCCGCGTATTGGTCATATGCGTGTGCACGGCGTCGGTGCCGTCAAAGCCCGGTCCCGCCGGCGAGCCGGAGCAGATCGTCTCGTAATATTGATATTTCTCGTTGCCGAAATTCAGGTTGTTCATGGTGCCTTGCGCGGCGGCGAGCGCGTTGAGCGCGCCGAACAGCGTGTCGGTCACCGCCTGCGAGGTTTCCACATTGCCGGCGACGACGGCGGCCGGATATTCCGGCGACAGCATCGAATGCTCGGGGATGATGATGTTGATCGGCCGCAGGCAGCCGGCATTCATGGGGATGTCGTCGTCGACCATGACGCGGAACACGTAGAGCACGGCCGCGCGCGCCACCGGCTCCGGCGCATTGAAGTTGGTGGGCTGCTGCGGGCTCGTGCCGGTGAAGTCGACGGTCGCTTCGCGCCGCGCCTTGTCGACGGTGATCTTCACCTTGATCACCGTGCCCTGGTCCATCTCGTAGCTGAATTCGGAGTCGTGCAGCCGGTCGATGACGCGGCGCACGCTCTCGGCCGCGTTGTCCTGCACGTGCTGCATATAGGCGTGCACAACGGGAAGCGTGTATTGCGCCACCATCTTGCGCAGCTCCTGCACGCCCTTCTCGTTGGCGGCAATCTGCGCCTTGAGGTCGTTGACATTCTGTAGCGGATTGCGCGCGGGAAATGTTGCGCCGGTGAATGCGGCGTAGGTCTCCCTCTCGCGAAAGGTGCCGCGGTCCACGAGCTTCAGGTTGTCCATGTACACGCCTTCCTGCTCGATGTTCGTGGCGTTGGGCGACATGGAGCCGGGAGAGATGCCGCCCACGTCGGCGTGATGGCCGCGGCTCGCCACCCAGAACAGAATTTTCGCGTTCAAGTCATCGAACACCGGCGTGCACACGGTGATGTCGGGGAGATGCGTGCCGCCGTTGTAGGGGGCGTTGATGGCGTAGACGTCGCCCGGCGCGATGCGGCCGGCGTTATCGCGGATGATGCTCTCCACCGCCCGGTCCATGGAGCCGAGATGCACCGGCATATGCGGCGCGTTGGAGACGAGCGTGCCGTCTGCGGCGAACACCGCGCAGGAGAAATCGAGACGCTCCTTGATGTTCACCGAGTAGGCGGTGTTCTGCAGCGCGACGCCCATCTGCTCCGCGATCGACATGAACAAGTTGTTGAACACTTCGAGCAGCACCGGGTCGGCCTCGGTGCCGATCGCCTTGATGCGCATGAGCTCGCTGATGCGCCGGAGCACGAGATGGTTCTTCGCCGTCACCGCGAGCTCCCAGCCGTCCTCGACGACGACGGTCTGGTGCGGCTCGATGACGAGGGCGGGCCCGGCGACGCGGTGGCCGGGCGCGAGCGGGTCACGCAGATAGACCGCGGCCTCGCGCCACGTCCCGCGCGAGAAGAAGCGGGTGCGCCGCGCCGGCGCGGGCAGGGGATCGCGCGTCATCGAAAAATCGGGCTCGGCGAACTTGGCGCCGCCGCCGACGGCTTCGACGGAAGCAGCCTCGACCACGAGCTCCTTGCTTTCGTCGATGAAGCCGAAACGGGCGCGGTGCGCGGTCTCGAAGGCTCGCTTCATCTCGGCGAGCGGACCCGCCGGCACCTCGAGCGGAGTATCTGTTCCCGCGTAGCGCACGTGCGCGCGAACGAAGACGGTAATGTCCGCGCGCACGACACCTTGGCCCGCCACTTCTCCGGCCGCCTCTGCGCCGAGCCGCGCGCCAAGCTTCTCGATGCTCGCGCGCGCGCCTTCGCCGAACGGTTCCTCCACCGCCTGCTGGCGCGTGGCGCGGATGTCGGCGAGGCCCATGCCGTAGGCCGAGAGCAGGCCGGAGAGGGGATGGATCAACACGGTCTTCATGCCGAGCGAGTCGGCGACGAGGCAGGCGTGCTGGCCGCCGGCGCCGCCGAAGCAGTTGAGCGCGTAGCGCGTCACGTCATAGCCGCGCGCCACCGAGATCTTCTTGATGGCGTTCGCCATGTTCTCTACGGCGATGGTGATGAAGCCGTCGGCCACTTCTTCGGCGGAGCGGCCGTCGCCGATTTCCCTAGCCAGCGCCGCAAAGGCGGCGCGCACCGCTCCAGCGTCGATGGGCTCGTCCTGCTTTGGCCCGAAGATCTTCGGGAAGAAGTCCGGGATGAGCTTTCCCACCATGACGTTGGCGTCGGTGACCGCGAGCGGCCCATCGCGGCGATAGCTTTTTGGCCCGGGGTTGGCGCCGGCTGAATCCGGTCCGACGCGAAAGCGCGCGCCGTCGTAGTGCAGGACCGACCCGCCGCCGGCGGCGACGGTGTGGATCAGCATCATCGGCGCGCGCATGCGCACGCCCGCGACCTCCGTTTCGAAGGCTCGCTCGTACTCGCCGTCGAAATGCGACACGTCGGTTGAGGTGCCCCCCATGTCGAAGCCGATCAGGCGCTGGAGCCCCGCGGCGCGGCCGGTCTCCGCCATGCCGACCACGCCGCCGGCCGGGCCGGACAGAATGGCGTCCTTGCCCTGGAAGAGATTGGCGGCCGTGAGCCCGCCCGAGGACATCATGAACATCAGGCGAATGCCGCTGTCCGCGGAGCGGCTGTCGCCGGCGCCAAGCTCCTCGCCGACCGTCGCCACGTAGCGGCGCAGGATCGGCGAGAGATACGCGTCGACCACGGTGGTGTCGCCGCGGCTCACGAGCTTGATGAGCGGCGATACCTCGTGGCTCACCGACACTTGCGCGAAGCCGATCTCGCGGGCGAGCGCCGCCACGGCCTGCTCGTGCGCCAGATAATGGTAGGCATGCATGAAGGCGATGGCGATCGACTGGATGCCGGCGGCCTTGATGCGATCGAGCTCGGCGCCCACCGCGGCTCGATCCGGCACGCGCTCCACCGTGCCGTCCGCGCGCACGCGCTCGTCGATCTCGATCACCTGCTCATAGAGCATGGCCGGCTTGACGATGTGGCGGGCGAAGATTTTCGGCCGTGCCTGGTAGCCGATCTTGAGTGCGTCGCGGAAGCCGCGGGTGGCCAGGAGCGCGGTGCGCGCGCCTTTGCGCTCGAGCAGCGCGTTGGTCGCGACCGTGGTGCCCATTTTCACTGCGCCGATCAGGCCCGGTGGGATCGCGTCCCCGGGCTTCAGCCGGAGAATGTCGCGGATGCCCTGAACCGCCGCGTCCCGATAGACGCCGGGGTTTTCGGACAAGAGCTTGCGGCTGACGAGCGTCCCGTCGGGCGCGCGCGCGATCACGTCGGTGAAGGTGCCGCCGCGGTCGATCCAGAAGTCCCAATTTCCGTGAGGCTCTGCCGCCATGGTGCCCCGCCTTTTCGCCCTAGCACATCAATCGCGGGGGTGCGAAAATGCCAGGATAGAATTCTGGATAGGGCGCGCGGGAATGCGCCCGAAAGGGGAGGGGAAACCATGGCTATGACAAAAGATGCGACCGCGAGCGACACGAGGCCCGTCGCCTGGTACGGCGAGCTGCAACCGAACGAGAAACGCACATTCTGGGCCTGCTTCGGCGGCTGGGCGCTCGATGCGCTCGATGTGCAGATTTTCAGCTTTGCCATCCCCGCGATCATCGCCGTGTTCGCGATCAGCAACGCCGACGCCGGCCTGATCGGCACCGCGACCCTGTTTACGTCCGCGTTCGGCGGCTGGTTGGCCGGCATCTTCGCCGACCGCTTCGGCCGCGTGCGCACCTTGCAGATCGCGATCCTGTGGTTCGCGTTCTTCACCTTCCTCTGCGGCTTCGCGCAGAATTACTGGCAGCTTTTCACCTTCCGCGCCTTGATGGGCTTCGGCTTCGGCGGCGAATGGGCCGCGGGTGCCGTGCTCATGGGTGAGGTGATCCGCGCGCAACACCGCGGCAAGGCGGTGGGTGGCGTGCAAAGCGCCTGGGCAATCGGCTGGGGCTTGGCGGCGCTGCTCGCGACGCTTCTATTCTACACGCTTCCGCAGGAGACCGCGTGGCGCGCGTTGTTCTGGATCGGTCTTGCGCCCGCCTTTCTCGTCTTCTTCATTCGCCGCTACGTCGACGAGCCGCCGGTTTACCTATCGATGCGGGAGAAATTCAAGAAAGAAGGGGAGAGCGCGAGCTTCCTGGAAATCTTCTCGCCGTCGATGCTGAAAACCACGATCCTTTGCGGGTTGCTCACCACCGGTGCGCAGGGCGGCTACTACGCGATCACCACGTGGCTCCCGGCCTTCCTGCGCGTAGAGCGCAAGCTCACCGTGCTCGGCACCGGCGGCTATCTCGCCGTCATCATCATCGGCTCGCTCGTCGGCTATCTCGTGAGCGCGTATCTTGCCGACCGCATCGGGCGGCGCGCAAACTTCATCCTCTATGCGGTCTGCTCGATCGCGACGGTGTTCGTCTATACGCAGCTGCCGATCACCGACGCGATGATGCTTGTTCTCGGATTCCCGCTTGGCTTCTTCGCGTCCGGAATCTTCTCGGGGATGGGCCCGTTCCTGACCGAGAATTTCCCGACGCGAATGCGCGGCTCGGGCCAAGGCTTCACCTATAATTTCGGCCGGGGCATTGCGGCGTTGAACCCGTGGTTTGTCGGCTTGCTCAGCGCCAAGCTGCCGCTCGGGCAATCGATCGGCGTGTTCGCCGTCATTGCCTACGGCATCTTGATCTGCGCGGCCTTGCTGTTGCCCGAGACGCGCGGACGGGTGCTCACGGCCGAATGACGGCAGCCGCATACGCGACCGATCGGGCCCCACTGTGCGCGGGGCCCGATCCACATCCGCGGCCGGCGCGGCGCCTCACAGTGCCGGCCGGCGCCGTCGATACCCATGCCCACGTCATCGGGCTACCGCCGCGCTATCCGCTCGTGGCCGAGCGCAGCTACACCGCGCCCGAGGCTTCGCCCGCGGCCTATCTCGCAATGCTCGACGCCACGCACATGGCGCACGGCGTGCTGGTGCAGCCGAGCGTGCACGGCACCGACAACCGGCTGCTGACCGACGCCATGCGCGCGGCCAAAGGCCGGTTGCGCGGCATCTGCGTGGTGGCGCCCGACGTGTCGGAGCGCGAGCTTGCCGAGCTTGCCGCCGCGCACATCGTCGGCTGCCGGCTGAATGTGCTCTTCGGTGGGGGCATCGGCCTCGACGCCATCGACACGCTCGCGCGCAAGGTCAAGCCGTTCGGCTGGCACCTGCAGCTCCTCATGGACGTGCGCGCGATCGCGCCGATCGCCGGCAGCCTGGCCAAGCTTCCGGTTCCCTGGGTGATCGATCACATGGGCTACGTGCTAGCGAACGAAGCGCTGGAGAACCAAGGCTTCCAGACCATGCTCAAGTTGCTGCGCGACAGCGACGGTTGGGTGAAGCTCTCGGGCGCTTACCGCGTTTCGGCCGGCCCACCCTACGCCGACACGATCGCTATGGCACAGGCCCTCGTCGCCGCGCGCCCCGACCGCCTGGTGTGGGGCAGCGACTGGCCTCACGTCTCCCACAAAGGCCCGATGCCGAACGTCGGCGATATCCTTGATCTGCTCGCCGACTGGGTGCGCGATGCAGCCATGCGCGACCGCATCCTGGCGGACAACGCGCACAGGCTGTACGGTTTTTCGCGCTAATTCGGAAAGGCACTTCCCATGCAGTACGTCCGCTTCGGCAGCACCGGCATCAAGGTATCGCGCCTGTGCTTCGGCTGCATGACCTATGGCTCGAAGAAATGGCGCGAGTGGGTGCTGGACGAGGAGGAGAGTCGGCCGTTCATCAA
>DATNNN010000251.1:0-2053 GCA_035601815.1 Xanthobacteraceae bacterium
GCGTCTGCTCGATCGCGATCTTGTGCGACAAGGTGACGGAATCGAGTCCGCCGGAACAGACGACGAGGGTACTCACGAAGGGCTCCTTGTTTTGACCGGGTAGGCTGCGACCGGGTCGGCCCGAGGCCGACAATTCGTTCCCCCCACCGCCGGAGGCTTAATAGGCCGGCTCCTGGTAGGCGCACGAAGGACGACTTCATCGCCGTCAGCCACACAAGGAGACCGTTCCGTGAAGGATGTCAATCGCGACCGTCGGCGCCGGTGGTCATGTCGCGTACACTGCAGCGCCGGCCAACTTTGGAACGACCTAGCCATCTGCCGATACCCGGCTTACGCAATGTCCGAGTTGGGTCAAACTGGGAAGTAACCGAGCCCTGAAGCCATGTCCGCTTTGAGACTGACTGCGGACATGGAGTATTGATCCCGTTGGCGTCGATGTAATTCTAGCCTTCCAAACTGGAGCTTCGAATCATGCCGCGAGTTTGTGAGTCGATGCCCTAATGCCCGTCTCGTCGCGCGATGAACGCCAGCCGCTCGAACAGATGCACGTCCTGCTCGTTCTTGAGGAGCGCGCCGTGCAAGGGCGGGATCAGCTTCTTGGGGTCGCGCTCGCGCAGCGTATCGGGGCCGATGTCCTCCACCATCAATAGCTTCAGCCAGTCGAGGAGCTCCGACGTCGACGGCTTCTTCTTCAGGCCCGGCACCTCGCGGATCTCGTAGAACAGCTTCAACGCCTCCGCCACGAGCCGCTGCTTGATGCCGGGGAAGTGCACCTCGACGATGGCGCGCATGGTCTCCGGGTCGGGGAAGCGGATGTAGTGGAAGAAACAGCGGCGCAGGAATGCGTCGGGCAGCTCCTTCTCGTTGTTCGACGTGATGACGACCACCGGGCGCTGCCTCGCCTTGACGGTTTCGGCGGTCTCGTAGACGTAGAACTCCATGCGGTCGAGCTCGAGCAGCAGATCGTTGGGGAACTCGATGTCGGCCTTGTCGATCTCGTCGATGAGCAGCACCGGGCGGACGTCGGCGGTGAACGCCTCCCACAGCTTGCCCCGGCGGATGTAATTTCTGATGTCGGAGACGCGCGGGTCGCCGAGCTGGCTGTCGCGCAGCCGCGAAACGGCGTCATATTCATAAAGCCCCTGCAGCGCCTTGGTGGTGGACTTCACGTGCCATTCGATCAGCGGCGCCTTAATTGCGTTGGCCACCTCGGCGGCGAGCACCGTCTTGCCGGTGCCGGGCTCGCCTTTGACCAGGAGCGGGCGTTCCAGGGCGATGGCGGCGTTAACCGCCACCTTGAGGTCTGTGTCCGCTACATAGCTCTTGGTGCCTTCGAAACGCATGCAAAATCCTCTTTTCGGGCGGGGCACCCTAGGGGCCGCCCCAGTCCTGGGCAAGGCGCGGCGTTGCCGCATTTCACGGGCGGAACCCGGAAAAATCTTGAGTTGACCGTGACGGGCGACGTGGTTATGAGCGCGGCCAAAGAAGACAACAATGGTCGGAAGAGAGAGGGGCGTTTCCAATGGCGTGGGGTCTCGCGCGTAACGGCCGCAACAGGAACGGCAAGCGCAACGGTGCCGGCAACGGTCACGGCAACGGCAACGGCCAGCACAAGAGCAACGGCAAAAGCAACGGCAACGGCGTGCACGCCGGCGAATACCGGCCGAGCGACGCCGAGCCCTTCATGAGCGAGACGCAGCGCGAGTACTTCCGCGTCAAGCTCATGCGCTGGAAGGAAGACATCCTGCGCGAGAGCCGCGAGACGCTCACGCACCTGCAGAACGAGAGCGAGAACCATCCGGACCTCGCCGACCGCGCCTCGTCGGAAACCGACCGGGCGATTGAGCTCCGCGCCCGCGATCGCCAGCGCAAGCTGATCAACAAGATCGACGCGGCGCTCACGCGCATCGAGCAGGGCACCTACGGCTTCTGCGAGGAGACCGGCGAGCCGATCGCGATCAAACGGCTGGAAGCGCGGCCGATCGCGACGCTCTCCATCGAGGCGCAAGAGCGCCACGAGCGCCGCGAGCGGGTGTATCGGGAAGAGTAGGCG
>DATNNN010000252.1:0-2607 GCA_035601815.1 Xanthobacteraceae bacterium
CCGCTCCGCCGGCGACGACTTGGGCAGCGCCCCGTCCCATAGGACGCGGCCTTCCATCATCGACATCACGTAGAACGCGGCGCCGATCACGCCGTCATCGGTGCACAGGCCGTAGGTCTTAGCCACCGGAAAGCCGGCGCCGTGCAGCGCCGAGATCACGCGAAATTCGCGATCCACCGCGTGCGCCGACGGCAGGAGCTTGCCAAAGGGCTTGCGCCGCAGGACGTAGGAGCGGCCCGGCGTATCGAGCCGGTAGGTCGGGTTCGACTGACCGCCCTTGAACTGCAGGATCGTCAGCGGGCCTTCATAGCCCGCGACGTTGTCCTTCAGCCACGCCTCGAGCTTCGCCTGATCGAAGCGGTGGCGCTCCTCCACGGGCTTCGTGCCGGTGAAGGTCTGCTCCAGCGCCGCCGCCGCCCCTGTCATTGCGCGCCGGCTTCCTGATTGCTGTGGCGGGAATACTCCCAGCGGGCGATGGCGCGGTTGTGAACCTCGTCCGGGCCGTCGGCGAGCCTGAGCGAGCGGATGCCGGCGTAGGCTTTCGCCAGGCCGAAGTCGCTGGTAACGCCGCCGCCGCCATGCGCCTGGATCGCGTCGTCGATGATGCGCAACGCGATATTGGGGCCGGCGACCTTGATCATGGCGATCTCGACCTTGGCGCCCTTGTTGCCGACCTTGTCCATCATGTCGGCGGCCTTCAAGCACAGGAGCCGCGTCATCTCGATATCGGTGCGCGCTTGCGCCACGCGCTGCTCCCACACCGAGTGGTCGGCCACGCGCTTGCCGAAGGCGACGCGCGACTGCAGCCGGCGGACCATCTTTTCCAGCGCCACTTCCGCCACCCCGAGCGTGCGCATGCAGTGATGAATCCGTCCCGGCCCGAGGCGACCCTGGGCGATCTCGAAGCCGCGCCCTTCTCCGAGAATGAGATTTCCGGCCGGGACGCGGACGTTGTCGAGGATGACTTCTGCGTGGCCGTGCGGCGCGTCATCGTAGCCAAACACCGGCAGCATGCGCACGACCTTGACGCCGGAGGTGTCGAGCGGGACGAGGATTTGCGATTGCTGTACGTGCTTGGCCGCCTTGGGATCGGTCTTGCCCATGACGATCGTGATCTTGCAGTGCGGATCGCCGACGCCGGACGACCACCACTTGCGGCCGTTGACGACGTAGTGGTCGCCGTCGCGGACGATGGAGGTCTCGATGTTGGTGGCGTCGGAGGAGGCGACCGCCGGCTCCGTCATCAGGAACGCCGAGCGGATCTCGCCGGCCATCAGCGGCTTCAGCCAGCGCGCCTTCTGCTCGCGCGAGCCGTAGCGGTGGAGCACCTCCATGTTGCCGGTGTCCGGCGCCGAGCAGTTGAATACCTCGGAGCCGAAGAGGATGCGGCCCATCTCCTCGGCGCACAGCGCATACTCGAGGTTGGTCAGTCCCGCACCGTGGAAATCACCTTCGTCATGCTCCGACGGCGGCAGGAAGAGGTTCCACAAGCCTTCCTTCTTGGCCTTGGCCTTCAGCTCCTCGACGATCGGAACGACCTGCCAGCGGTTGGCGCCGAAATCATCGATCTGCTTGTCGTAGGTTTCGGCCGCCGGATAAACGTGCTTGGCCATGAAGGCGACGACGCGATCGCGCCAATGCCGCTGCCGATCCGATAGCGAGAAATTCATTTTTTCGTTCCTCCCAGAAAGTTGGTTCTAGCATTCCGGCGGCCGGTCTGCCCATTGCGGCAGCCGCAGCTGTCATGCCCAAGGGACGGAACTTCCACTAAAGACGGCCCCTTCCGTGGCCCAAACGCCGCACAGACCGGGTGCAAAAGCCCGCACCGGTGTTACAGTGGCCGTCGCTGCAAAACGTTCTCGTGCATAGATCGATGGGGGAGGGAGACATGGCGGAAAGCGTTTACAAGGTAGTCGAGCTCGTCGGCACCAGCACGGAGTCCTGGGAGAAGGCCGCGAAGGCCGCGGTGGACCGGGCCGCGAAGACGCTGAAGGATCTTCGCATCGCCGAGGTCGTCCAGACCGACATCCAGCTCAAGAACGGCAAGGTCGAGGCTTATCGCGCGAGAGTGAAGCTCTCGTTCAAGTACCGGGATAAAGACTAAATCCGGACTTAAGCTCGAGCGGCTGCAAGACAGGCGGTAGCGGCGAATAAAAAAGGTTCGCGCGAATATTAGCGCGCGGCGTCGATCGACTTTTTCGAAATGCCGATCATGAACTCGTGATTCTTGATTCCGATTATCTCTGCCAAACGCGCCTCGTGCACGTCGGCCAGCGCCTTTGCGCGCTTCAATATGCGTTGGCCCTCCTGCGTGAGATGCAACGCGTGCGAGCGCCGATCCGTGATCGACAGCATCCGCCGTGTCAGGCCGCGGCGATCGAGCTCGTCGAGCAGACGGACAAGGCGCGCCGTTTCGATGCCGAGCGCTTCCGCGAGGTCGGATTGCGACAAGCCGGAATTGGCTTCGATCACCGTCAGCACCGAAAACTGCGCCGGGCTGATGTCGATCGGCGCGAGCGTCTTGATGAAGTCCTGAAATACCCAGAGTTGAATTCGCCGGATGAAATAGCCGAGATGGCTGTTGAGCACGCCCAGATCGACCGGTTC
>DATNNN010000253.1:0-7684 GCA_035601815.1 Xanthobacteraceae bacterium
TCGCCGCGCGCGGCCGTGTCGAGCGCGGCTCGCGGCATCTGCCTGAAGTGGAGGCGCTGCCGCCGACCTTCCGGCTGTTGACCAAGAAGCCGGCGACGCCCGCGGCCGACGAGGTCGCGGCGAATCCGCGTGCGCGCTCCGCCAAGCTGCGCGCCGCCGAGCGCAGCGACGCTCCGGCGCGCGCCGACGACCCGCTGGATGTGCTGATCGAGCGCTTTCCGTCGCTGTGGAGGAGCCGGTGATCATCCGCTTCTTCCAGCTCGTGGTGGTGGCCGCGCTCATCGCGGCGGCGGTGGCCGTCTACGAGGTCAAGTACCAGTCCACCTACGACGCGCAACGGGTGGCGAAGCTGCGCGCTGAAATCCGCGGCGAGCAGGAGAATATCGCGGCGCTGCAAGCCCAGTGGAACCGGCTCACGGCCCCGGCGCGTATCCAGGATCTGGCCGGCCGCCACCTCGGCATGAAGCCGCTTTCCGTCACCCAGTTCGGCGAGTTCGCGACCCTGCCGGAGCGGCCGGCGCCGCTCGGCGATCCCATTGGCGACATCATCGAGACGATGCAGGTCCACCCCAAGGCCGAGGCAACCGGCGCCCTCGGCGGGGGCCGTTGACATGCATGCGCTCCTGTCCCGCGTCCGCACCGCCGCCGCCCAAGCCCGCCGGCTGATCGGCGCGCTCAGCCTCAGCGACGGGCGCATCAAGCGCGCGCGGCTGCAGCTCGTGGTCGCCGTCTTCGCCATCGCCTACGCGGTGATCGCCGGCCGCCTAGTGCTGTTCGGCGTGCAGCACGAGAGTCATCTGGCGCGCCGGGCGCACTCGGAGGCGGTGGCCTCGGCGCGTCCCGACATCCTCGACCGCGCCGGCCGGGTGCTCGCCACCGACGTGCGCGCCGCCTCGCTCTACGCCGAGCCGCGCCGCATCATCGATCCGGACGAGGCGATCGACCAGATCGGCGCCGTCCTGCCCGACCTCGACGTCGGTGAGGCGCGCGAGCGGCTGGCGTCGAAGCGCGGCTTCGTCTGGCTCAAGCGCGAGATCACGCCGCGCCAGCAGTCGGCGATCTACCGCCTCGGGCTGCCGGGCGTGGGCTTCCTCACCGAGAACAAGCGTTCGTACCCGGGCGGGCCGCTCGCCGCCCACGTGCTCGGCCAGGTCAACATCGACAACGCCGGCATCGCCGGACTGGAAAAGTGGATCGACGCGCGCGGGCTCGCCGATCTGCACCTCGCCGGGCTCGCCACCGCGCGCACGCTGGAGCCGATCGAGCTCGCGCTCGACCTCGCCGTGCAGCACGCGGTGCGCGACGAGCTCGCCGCCGCGCGCGAGCACTTCAAGGCCAATGCCGCCACCGGCCTCGTGCTCGACGTGCGCAGCGGCGAGATCATCGCCATGGTGTCGCTGCCCGACTACGACCCCAACCGCTCGGGCAAGTCGAGCGATCCGGCGCGGCTGAACCGCCTCACCACCGGCGTATTCGAGATGGGCTCGACCTTCAAGGCGCTGACGGTGGCGATGGCGCTCGATTCCGGCAAGGCGACGCTCGCCTCGCAGTTCGACGCGCGCGAGCCGCTCAAGTTCGGCGGCCACACGATCAACGATTTTCACGGGCAGCGTCGCCTGCTGACCGTGCCCGAGGTGTTCACCTATTCCTCCAACATCGGCGCCGCGCGCATGGCGCTCGCGGTGGGCGTGGAAGGCCACCGGGCGTTCCTCAAGAAGATGGGACAGCTCGATCGCCTGCGCACCGAGCTGCCGGAAAGCGCCGAGCCGCTGAAGCCGAAAGTGTGGAGCGAGGTGTCGACCGCCACCATCGCCTTCGGCCACGGCCTGTCGGTGGCGCCGCTGCAGTCGGTGATGGCGACGGCGGCGCTGGTGAACGGCGGCTTGCTGATCCCGCCCACGCTGCTCAGGCGCAGCGAGGCGGAAGCGAAGAAGCTCGCGGTGCGCGTGATCAAGCCGGAGACGAGCGACACCATGCGCTATCTCTTGCGCCTCAACGCCGAGAAGGGCACCGCGAAGGCGGCGGAAGTGCCGGGCTACTACGTCGGCGGCAAGACCGGCACCTCGGAGAAGGTGGTGCGCGGCCGCTACGTGAAGAACAAGGTGCTCACCGTGTTCATGGGCGTGTTTCCGTGCGACGCGCCGCGCTACCTCGTGCTGGTCATGCTCGACGAGCCGCAGCGCACGCCGGACAGTCGCGGCCAGGCGACCGCCGGCGTCAACGCCGCGCCCACCACCGGCAAGATCATCGCGCGCATCGCGCCGCTTCTCGGCGTTGCGCCGCGGCTCGATCTGCCGGCCGCCGACCGCATGTTGCTGGTGTCGCGGCGCGCGGCGAACTGAAATGATCGCTCTCGCCGAGCTCTTGCCGGGCGCGAACGCGGGAATCCGCGTGAGCGGCATTTCCGCCGACAGCCGCAGCGTTGCCGCCGGCGATCTGTTCGTGGCGGTGCCGGGGGCGCGGGCGGACGGCAAGAAATTCGCGGCGGAAGCCGCGCGCAAGGGCGCGGTGGCGGTGGTGGGCGAGGGGACGCGACCCGTCGATCTTCCACAAGCCACTCCTTATATCGAGGTCGCCGACGCGCGCGCGACGCTGGCGCATGCGGCGGCGCGCCTCTACCCGCGCCAGCCGGGCACAATCGTCGCGGTGACGGGAACGAACGGCAAGACGTCGGTCGCCGCGTTCGTCCGCCAAATCTGGACGCGGCTCGGCCGCAAGGCGGCGAGCATCGGCACGCTCGGCGTCACGGCTCCCAAGCGCACCGCGGCGGGCAGCCTGACCACGCCCGATCCGGTGGGGCTGCATCGCGTGCTCGATGCACTCGCGGGCGAGGGCGTGACCCACCTCGCCATGGAGGCCTCGTCGCACGGCCTCGATCAGCGCCGCCTCGACGGGGTGAAGCTGAAAGCCGGGGCCTTCACCAATCTCACCCGCGATCACCTGGACTATCACGGCACGCTCGAGGCCTACCGCGCGGCGAAGCTGCGGCTGTTCGACACGCTGTTGCCGGCGGGAGCCGCGGCGGTGATCGACGCGGACCATGACGAGGCGGCCGCTTTCGTCGCCGCCGCCGACAAACGCAAACTGCGGCTATATACCGTCGGCCGCAAAGGCCGCGATCTCACGCTGATCGAAGCAAAACCAGAAGGCTTCGCGCAATCGCTCGCAATCCGCGCCGCCGGAAAGGAGCATCGCGTGCGCCTGCCGCTCGTGGGCGCGTTCCAGGTTTCCAATGCGTTGGTCGCGGCGGGCCTCACGATTGCGGCCGGGTCGGCGGCCGCCGACACGATCGCGGCACTCGCGCATCTGCAAGGCGCGCTCGGCCGCCTCGAGCTCGCGGGCGAGAAGAACGGCGCTCCCATCTTCATCGACTACGCGCACACCCCCGATGCGCTCGCGAACGCGCTCGCGGCGCTCCGGCCCTACGCCAAGGGACGCCTTGTGGTGGTCTTCGGCGCCGGCGGCGACCGCGACCAGGGCAAGCGGCCGCTCATGGGCAAGGCGGCGGTGGCGGCCGCCGACCGCGTTTACGTTACCGACGATAATCCGCGCAGCGAAGAGCCGGCGGCGATCCGCCGGGCGATCCTCGCGGCAGCACCGGCAGCCGTTGAGGTCGCGGACCGTAGCGCGGCGATCAAAGCCGCCGTCGACGAGTTGAAGTCGGGCGACGTGCTGCTCGTCGCCGGAAAGGGCCATGAAACGGGCCAAATCCTGCGCGACCGAACTCTGCCTTATTCGGATCACGCGGCGGTTGCCGCCGCCCTCGGGACGAAGTCATGAGTGAGCCGCTGTGGACGCTCGACGCGCTAAGCGCGGCGACCGGCGGCCGTGTGCGCGGCGCGCCGCCCGCCACGATCGCCGGCGTCTCCATCGACTCGCGCACGATTGGCGCGGGCGAGGCGTTCTTCGCCATCAAGAACAAGCTCGACGGTCACGCCTTCGTCGCCGACGCGCTGAAAGCGCGCGCGGCGCTCGCCGTGGTGGCCGAGAGCAAGCTCGCCGATATGCCACACGACGCGCCGCTCGTGGTGGTGCCGGACGTGATCGAGGCGCTCCGCGGCCTTGCGCGCGTGGCGCGGAAGCGAGCGCAGGCGAAAGTCGTCGCCGTCACCGGCTCCGCCGGCAAGACCGGCACCAAGGAGGCGCTG
Organism: Xanthobacteraceae bacterium; assembly: GCA_035601815.1. GTDB lineage: Bacteria > Pseudomonadota > Alphaproteobacteria > Rhizobiales > Xanthobacteraceae > DATNNN01. The sequence continues at coordinate 4,149 of DATNNN010000253.1, forward strand.
CGGCTCGCGTTCTCCCGCGAGGGCGAGACTTTCGCGTCGGCAGCCTCCCACAACAATCATTGGGGCGTGCCGCTGTCGCTCGCCCGCCTGCCGCAAAGCGCGCGCTTCGCCGTGTTCGAGATCGGCATGAGCCACGCGGGCGAGATCGCGCCGCTCGTCGCGCTGGTGCGGCCGCAGGTGGCGATGGTCACCACGGTGGAGCCGGTGCACCTCGAACATTTCAAGAATGTGGAGGCGATCGCCGACGCCAAGGCGGAGATCTTCCAGACCGTGGAGCCGAACGGCGCGGCCGTGATCCCGCGCGACAATCCGCATTACGCGCGCCTCGCCGCTGCGGCGAAAAAGGCAGGCGTGACCAACATCGTCGGCTTCGGCGCGGACGCAAGCGCGCAGGCGCGCCTCGTCGACGTGGCGCTCAAGCCCAACTGCTCCTGCGTGCGCGCCGTGATCCTCGGCGACGACATCACCTACAAAATCGGCACGCCGGGGCGGCACGTAGTGATGAACTCGCTCGCGCTCCTCGCCGCGGCGAAGCTCGTCGGCGCCGATCTCGCCGTGGTGGCGTTGGCACTCGCCGAGCTCGCGCCGCCGCCCGGGCGCGGTCGGCGGCAGATGCTTACCGTCGGCAGCGGCACGGTTCTTCTCATCGACGAGAGCTACAACGCCAATCCCGCGTCCATGCGCGCGGCGCTCGCGGTGCTGGCGAACGCTCCCGTCGGCCCGCGCGGCCGGCGCATCGCGGTGCTCGGCGACATGCTGGAGCTCGGGCGCGACGCCAAAGCGCTGCACCGTTCGCTCGCCGACGCCGTCGCCGGCGTCGATCTCATATTCTGCGCCGGTCCGCTGATGCGCGCGCTGTGGGACGCCTTGCCTGCCGCACGGCGCGGCGGCTATGCCGACAGCGCGGCCCGACTCGAATCGCAAGTGGAAGCGGCGCTCAGTCCGGGCGACGCGGTCATGGTCAAGGGCTCGAACGCGAGCCGCATGGGCGACGTGGTGAAGGCGTTGACCGTCCGGTTCCGCACGCCGGCGCCGGCCGAAGACGCGACCGCCTGAGGGGACGATGCTTTACTGGCTCGCACAGTTCTCGGACACGTTCGGCCCGCTGAACGTATTCCGCTACATCACCTTCCGCACCGGCGGCGCGGTGCTGACCGCGCTCCTGTTCGTGTTCCTGTTCGGACCGTGGATGATCGCGCTCCTGCGCGTGCGCCAGGGCAAGGGTCAGCCGATCCGCGGCGACGGGCCGCCGTCGCACCTCCTCACCAAGAAAGGCACGCCCACTATGGGCGGGCTGATGATCCTGTCGGGTCTCGTGGTGGCGACGCTGTTGTGGGCGAATCTGACCAACCGCTACGTCTGGGTGGTGCTCGGCGTGACGCTCAGCTTCGGCGCCATCGGCCTCTACGACGACTACCTCAAGGTCACCAAGCAAACGCACAAGGGGTTTTCCGGCAAGCTGCGGCTCGTAATCGAGACGCTGATCGCCTGCGCCGCCGTGGTGGCGCTCATCTACATCGGCCGCTCGCCGCTCTCGAGCTCGCTGGCGTTTCCGCTGTTCAAGGACCTCGTCATCAACCTCGGCTGGCTGTTCGTGATCCTCGGCGCCTTCGTCATCGTCGGCGCCGGCAACGCGGTGAATCTCACCGACGGCCTCGATGGCCTTGCCATCGGCCCGGTGATGATCGCGGCGGCCACCTTCGTGGTCATCGCGTATCTGGCCGGCAACGTGGTCTACGCCGACTATCTGCAGATCCGCCACGTGGCGGGCGCCGGCGAGCTTGCCGTCGTGTGCGGCGCCGTGATTGGCGCCGGCATCGGCTTCCTGTGGTTCAACGCGCCGCCGGCGTCGATCTTCATGGGCGACACCGGCTCGCTGTCGCTCGGCGGGCTGTTGGGTTCGGTCGCGGTCGCCACCAAGCATGAGCTGGTGCTGCCCATCATCGGCGGCCTGTTCGTGATCGAGGCGGTGTCGGTGATCGTGCAGGTCGTGTCCTACAAGCTCACCGGCAAGCGCGTGTTCCGCATGGCGCCGCTGCACCACCACTTCGAGCAGCAGGGCTGGACCGAGCCGCAGATCGTGATCCGCTTCTGGATCATCGCGATCGTGCTGGCGCTGCTCGGGCTCGCCACGCTGAAGCTGCGGTGAGCCTGATGACGCCGGTCACCGTCTTTCGCGGGCGCACGGTCGCCGTGTTCGGCCTCGGCGCGAGCGGACTCGCCACCTGCGCCTCGCTTCAGGCGGGCGGCGCCAAGGTCGTCGCCTGCGACGATATGATCGCGAAGATGCAGGAGGCGGCCGCCAAGGGGTACGCGACCGCGGACCTGCGTACGCTCGATTGGAAAACGGTCGCCGCACTCGTGCTCGCGCCCGGCGTGCCACTGACGCATCCCGAGCCGCATTGGAGCGTCAACCTTGCGCGCGCCGCCGGGGTCGAGGTCATCGGCGACATCGAACTCTTCTGCCGCGAGCGCCGCGCCAGCGCGCGAGCGGCACCCTTCGCGGCGATCACCGGCACCAACGGCAAGTCGACGACGACCGCGCTTCTCGCCCACGTGCTCAAGGTGTGCGGCCGCGAGGTGGCCGTCGGCGGCAACCTCGGCACCGCGATCCTGACGCTGCCGCCGCCGAACGCGCGGCGCACCCACGTGATCGAGTGCTCGTCGTTCCAGATCGATCTCGCGCCGGGTCTCGATCCCACCGTCGGCATTCTCTTGAACCTCGCGCCCGACCATCTCGACCGCCACGGCACGATGGAAAATTACGCCACGATCAAGGAGCGGCTCGTGACCGGAGTGGAGGCCGGCGGCCTTGCCGTGATCGGCGTCGACGACGAACGGTGCGCCGCCGCTGCCGACCGGGTGGAGAAGGCGGGCAAGCGTGTGGCGCGGGTCTCGGTGGAGCGGCCGCTCGCCGACGGCGTCTATCGCGACGGCGACGCCATCGTCATGGCAGAGGAGGGGGTGGCGCGCTTCACCATTCCGCTTGCCGGCATCGGCAGCCTGCGCGGCGCCCACAACGCCCAGAACGCCGGTGCCGCCTTCGCCGCGGCGCAAGCGCTGGGCTTGCCGGCGGAGAAAATCGCGAGCGCCCTCAATAGCTTCCCGGGGCTGGCGCATCGCATGGAGGAGGTCGGCAAGAAGGGCCGCGTCCTTTTCGTCAACGACTCCAAGGCGACCAACGCCGACGCGGCAGCACGCGCGCTGTCGTCGTTCGACGACATCTTCTGGATCGCCGGCGGCAAGGCCAAGACCGGGGGCATCGCGCCGCTCTCGGAGTTCTTCCCGCGCGTGCGCAAGGCGTACCTGGTGGGCGAGGCGGCGGCGGAGTTCGCCCGCACGCTCGAAGGCAAGGTCGAGCACGCGATCGCCGGCACGCTTGAGCGCGCCGTGACCCTCGCCGCGCGCGAAGCGGAAGCCTCGGATGCCGCCGAGCCCGTGGTGCTGCTGTCGCCCGCGTGCGCCAGCTACGACCAGTATCCCAACTTCGAGGTGCGCGGCGACGCGTTCCGCGCGCTGGTGCACTCACTGCCGGG
>DATNNN010000254.1:0-4094 GCA_035601815.1 Xanthobacteraceae bacterium
CTGATCGGGATCGTGCAGGCCGGGGGCATTGCGGAAGTCGGCGGTGGTGAGGCCGAGCTCGCGGGCCCGCTCGGTCATCCTCGTCGCGAAGGCCGATTCGTTGCCGGCGATCGCCTCGGCGAACACGATGCAGGCGTCGTTCCCCGACACCACCACCACGCCCTGGATGAGATCGGTCACCTTCACCTTGGAGTGGATCGAAGCGTACATGGACGAGCCGCCGGAGGGCGCGCCGCCCTTGCGCCAGGCGTACTCACTCACGGTGAGGGTATCGTCGAGTTTCAGGCGGCCTTCCTGGATCTCCTTGTAGACGAGCTCCATGGTCATGAGCTTGGCGAGGCTCGCCGGCGGCCAGGGCGTGTCGGCGCTCTTTTCGTAAAGCACCGTGCCCGAGTCGTAATCGACCAGGATCGCGTAGGGCGTGGTGATCTGCAGTTGCGCCGCTTGCTGCGCCGCTGCCGGTGCGGCGAGCATGACGAAAAGCGCAAGGGCCAAGAGCCTCCAGCGCCGGAAGCGGCTTGCCGCGAAAAAATCCGATGTTGATCTCACCTATACGCTCTCGGATGTGCGCGCGCGCCCCAAGGTCACCCTAACAAGCGGGTGGCGGCGCGATCAACCGCGCGAAATGCCGCCAAATCGCGGGATTTAGTAGAGGCCGCGGCCGGAGAAGCTGCCGGTGGGCTCGGCGAAGGCGGCGGGGAGTCGCGGCGTCGCGCCGAAGGAGCCGGCGGCGGCCATGACCGGCTCGCGCCGCGGCGACTTGCTCGCCGGAACCGTGGCGATGCGCGGTTCGCGGCGCGGCGCAGGCGCGGCCTCGGGCTGCGGCTGCACGGCCGACAGTGCGTTGCCCACGTCGAACGGCCGCTCCGGCGGCAGCGGAATGAGCCCGTCGCGGGCCTCCAGCAGCGGCATTTGCATTTGCGGCACGAACGGCGTCGCGGAAGCCACCATGACCGACGAAGGTGCCGGCGCCGGCGAGCCGGTGCGCAGCGTCGCCAGCAGGCGGCGGTCGTCGGAGCCTTCGAGCGGCGCCGGTCCCACGTACTCGACCCGTACGCGGGCTAGGCCGTGGCCCTTATAGCCGAGAAGATCGGCGGTCTTCGACGACAGATCGATCACGCGGTTGCCCGCGTAAGGGCCGCGGTCGTTGATGCGAACGATGATCGAGCGGTGATTGGCAAGATTGGTGACGCGCGCGTAGCTCGGCAGCGGCAGCGTCGGATGCGCGGCGGAGATGGAATACATGTCGAAGATTTCACCGTTGGCGGTGCGCCGGCCGTGGAAGCCGCCGCCGTACCACGACGCAAGGCCTTCGTTGCTGTAGTTCGGATTGTGCCCGGGCGTGTAGGTGCGGCCGGCGACCTGATAGGGCTTGCCGACGCGATAGACGCCGCCGCCTCGGGGCGCGCGCTCGTCCTCGTCGACGATGCGCGGGCTCGACGCGACACCGTAGCGCGGGTCGACGCGGGCGCCGAACTTGTCGACAGCGCCGCAGTTGGCGAGCAGAAGAGCGATGGAAGCGGAAAAGGCGACGCGCGCAACGCGCGTGCGCACGACATCCCCCACCCGTCCTTGCGCCGGAGTCATCCCCGCCTAAATCCCCCGCTCAAACCGCTGCGCCACGCCGCCGGCCCCGGCGACTGTACTACGGTCGAGTTATCCGGAAGTTCATTCCCCTCGAATTCCCGGACGGCCCGGGCACCCCGCATCTGCTAAGAAGGCCGTCGGACTTAGGCAAAAGTACGGCTAAGCGCCGGATTTGCGAACATTCTCACGGCCTTGCAGGCCGGCGCACCCCTGTCCCTGCTTGCATTCGCCGGGTCCATCCCGCATTGGTCGCGGCGGACGGGTGGCCGAGTGGTTTAAGGCACTGGTCTTGAAAACCAGCAGAGGGGCAACTCTCTCGTGGGTTCGAATCCCACCCCGTCCACGTCAAGCCGCATGGTTTCAATATCCTAGCTTGGTGTTTCCTATCTCACCCCCGCACGCCGCGAGGAGAAACGCGGGCGAGTTGCCTCGCCCGCGCCATTTCCTTCAGGTCAGAAGCAGCGCGAGAAGCGTGAACATTTTCATGATCGCGACCAGGTGAAATGATCCGAGAGCAGCGGGAGACAGTAGGGCTTGCGAAGGGCCGAGCCGGATCTGGCCGGGGAAAAGCCAGTTCACCCAGCGGGACCGGCTTTTAGCGTCGCGCCGACGCTTAAGCAGGCGGGTATAAATGACCCGTGGCCGGGCGCGTCTTAATGGGGCTTTCCTATTTAACCTTGCGGGCGAGGCATCGTTCCAAGAATTCATCACCAACAAATGCTTAACTCCTGAAACGCGCACGCAAAAACGCGCATCAGCGTTTGACGCGATAGACGGTGAACGGCTCGCGCTCGGTCCCGGCCACGACCTTCAGCCACGGCGGCACCTTCCCGGCGCGGAGGGCGTTCCACAGGCTCGCCGCACGCTGGTCATCGCGCATCCCGGCGAAGCCGCGCGGCCCGCAGGCGACGAGATAGTCGGCGCGGACGCGCGCCAGGATCTTGCGGGCCTCATCGGGCGGCGAGGCGAAGAGCCGGTGGGTGAGCGCGATCCCCTCCGACAGACGGTGGTAGGGCGCGCCGACCACGGAATGCGGCGTCCACAGCAGCAAGTAAGAGCCCCATTCGAGCTCGTTCGCCACAACGCGGCCCTTGGGCAACTGGGCGAGCCGGGTGTAGCTGTCCTTGTTCACGCAGGCCCGCCGGTCCACGGTGACGTCCTTGAACATGTGGGACGACCCGGTCGCGGCGGCGGCGATCGACATCGCGCCCAAGCTAATGGCGACGGGAGTCACGAGCAGAAGCGCGGCGAAGCGCGGCAAGAGCCCGTTGATGCCGATGCGGCGGCAGAGATCGAGTGCCGCGGCGGCGACGAGCGGCACGCTGAGCCAGAGCGCGTACGGATAGCCCCTGAAGGCGTCGAAGGTGACGGCGCAGGCGACGAGACAAGCCGCGGCCGCGATCCACACTGCCGGATCAGGATTGCGGCGCGTGCCCAGCGCGAGCATGAGGCCTGCAAGGAGACCGGCCGCGGGAAACGCCACGGTCGCTACACCCGCCGCGATGTCGCCGCGCAGCAGTCCCGGCAGGGACTGCATCTCGGCGACCTCGGCAAAGAGGATCGGCGCCACGCCCGGATCGACGAGCCCGTAGGGGCCGGCGAGGCAGCGCGGCTCGAAGAGCACGAAGAGCGCGAGCGCGACGGCCCCGGCGCCAGCGACCGCAGCGAGGCGGACGGCGAAGCGCCGGTCAGCCAAGCGGCTCGCGGCGGCCAAGCCGGCTCCCCCCGCTACCGCAGCGACGGCGAAGTTGATCGCGATCTCGTCGCAGACGCTGCGGGTCCAGTGCTCCGGCCCGACGCTGACGAGGAAGGCCGCCGTGCAACCGGCGGCAAGCGAGATGCCGTAGTCGCGCAGCGCCGTTGCGGTCGTCGGCTCGAAGACGTAGCGCAGGCCGAACGCGGCCGCGCCGAGCGCGAAGAACGGCAGCCCCTCGAGCCCGATCGCGAGCGCGAGCGCGCTGACGAGGCCCGCGGCATACGCCGCCCATGGCACGCGGTCCGCCCACACGGTCGCGGCGATGGTGAGGACGGCGAGCGCGATCTGCACGTTGTGATGATCGATGCGCCCGGGAGCGAACTGCTGCACGCCCGGCAAGGAGAACACGCAGAGCAAGAGCGCCACGATCGCCGCGGCGCGCCCGCCGATCCGCCAGGCGATGGCGGCGGCCCCGCCCATGGTCGGGAGCAGCCAGAGCGGCGGCCAGATGATCGTGGTCAGCGCCTCGGCCGCGTTGCCATCGACGAACCGGCCGAAGAACCTGACAAAGCCGGCAAGCGGCGCGTCGATCAGGCGCGACCAATGGCTGTCATAGCCGGAGAGCCCGAGCCGCGGCTGGTGCAAGTCGAACCATGCCTGCCCGGCCAGAAAATCGCGCACCTGAAGCAGGCGCAACGCATCGTCGCCGTCGATGAGCTTCGCGCCCGATAGATTCCAGGCACCGGCCACCGCCTGCACGAGGCCGAACAGCCAGACGGCAACCAGGAGCAAGGCGAAGTTCGGCTGGCGG
>DATNNN010000255.1:0-6780 GCA_035601815.1 Xanthobacteraceae bacterium
CGAACACCAGGATCAGGACAATGAGAATGGCACCGGTAGGCAGGGTGTTGCAGAGAAGCGCGAGCGCGCCGTTCCCGCCGGCGAGGCGCTCGGCCATGATCCCCGAGCCGATGACGGCGGTGAGCAGAAAGGCGCTGCCCAGCGCCTCGGCAAGCGCTCGCTGCGCGAGCGCGCGGCCGTCATTCATGGACCTTCGCTTTACCGGTCGCGCCCTCGACACGGCCGATGTCGCGCAGTCGCACCGAGAGCGCGAGCTCGTCGAGCGAACGAAATGGAAGGGCCGCGAACAGCTCGATCCGCTTCACGAGCAGGCCATAGGCCTCCTGAAATGCGGCCGCCACCTCGAGCGGCGAGCCCGCGACCGCCGCCGGATCGCGGATGCCCCAGTGGGCGGTCACCGGCTTACCCGACCACACCGGGCAGGCTTCGCCCGCGGCGTCATCGCACACGGTGAAAATAAAATCGAACTGCAACGCGTCGGGTTTCGCGAATTCGTTCCACGATTTCGATCGCGCCTGTGTCGTATCGTAGCCGAGCTTCTGCAAGATCTGAATTGTATTCGGATGGACGCCGCCCTTGGGCTGGCTGCCGGCGCTATAGGCGCAGAATTTTCCGGCGCATAAGCGATTCAGGATCGCCTCGGCCATGATCGAGCGGGCGGAGTTGCCGGTGCAGAGAAAAAGGACGTTGTAGGGCCGCTCAGGCATGGGAAGCCCGTTGCGACCGCGACGTTCCGGCAAGATCGGCAAGCAGCGGTGCGCATATCTCTGGCCGGCCCTGGCAGCAATCGCGGGTGAGGAAATTCATGAGCGTACGGAAGCCATCGAGGTCGGCGCGATAGCTGACCACCCGCCCCTGCTTCTCAGTCGACGCGAGCCCTGCGCGGACGAGCGCGGCAAGATGTGTCGACATGGTGTTGTGGGGCACCGCGCAGAGGCGCGCCACGTCGCCCGCCGGGACGCCCTCCGGATGTGCCTTCACCAGGCGCCGGAAGGCGGCAAGCCGCGTCGGCTGCGCCAGCGCGGTCAGTGCCTCCACCGCTGCCGATATGTCCATCCGTCCCGACATATGGACATATTGCGCGATCGCGCGGCGTTTGGCAAGCGCCTCTCAAAATTCCGCGTGCACCCGGGCCCCGAAGATCGATACCGGCCCGCGGTCGGCGTTGTAGGCGGGATTGACGATGAACTGATAGTCGGCGGTCAGCGTCCAGTATTTGTCGATGACGTACGTGTAATAGGTCTCGAGGATACGCTCAGGCCGGTAGTTCAGTTGCCCGTCGTCGACGAGAATGCCGAGCCCGCCCGCCGCCAGAAACGCGCGGTGCGCGCTCGATAGACCGTTCACGGCGCCGGCCAGTCCGATGGAATCCTCGGGCCGGCCCCACATCCTACCCTTCCACACAAGACCGCCCGAGGCGCTCGCGTCGATGTCGGTAAACGACATGATCTCGCTCTTGCCGTCGTTCCAAGAAAGCCGGGAGAAGAAGCCGAGATCGTCGGAAAGCGCCTGCTCCACGTTGACCCCGAAGCCGTACTTGGAGCGGGTGCGCCGCGATGGCGCCAGATCGATCGTCGGATCGGCAAGCGCGTCGCGGTAGCTGCCGGAGAAGGCCTCGTTCAGCCAGGCGAGCAGGCGCACCTTGCCCGGCTGCGCGCCGATCACGTAGCGCGTTTCGAGCTCGGCCACGTAGCTGCCGCGCCGGCCGACCTCGAGGTCGAAGGTATTGACGTTCGACATCCGCGGCACGAGGAAATAGCCGGCGCGCAACGCCCAGCTTTTCTGGTTCAGCTCCGCCACCGCGCCCCAGGTGAATCCGAACTGGTCGGCGGCGTAGTCGAAGGCCCCGGATGCCCAGATCGACCAGTTGAGGAAGCCCTTGCGCGGGTCATGGGCGTAGCGGTTGTCGTCGAAAATATCGGCGACGGAGAACTTGCCGGCGGTTAGCGTGATGCGCGAGACGTAGCGCTTGCCGGAAAACTGGTTTGCGTCCGCCTCCACCTTCTCTTGCTCGCCGCCGAGGCCGATGGTCTGGCGGATGAACGCCTGGTGGAGATGAAATATCGGCATCACGGCTCCGGCCTTCTACGCCTCCCCGTTGGCGAAGCCGCCGAGCCCGACCGTCTTGCTCAGCCCGAAGCCCTGGTCGAGCTCCGGGTTGAAGAAGAGCTCGCCGCCCTCCCACAGCCGCCGGCCGATGAACAAGGTCCCGGTCCACGTCTCGCGCACCTGCGGCGCGGCGGTCAGGCTGTTTTGCCCCTCATAGAGCGAGCGGAAGCGCGGATGGCCCTGGCCGATCAGCGTGCTTTGGCCGTGCAAGCTCCAGCCGTCCCATTCGCTTTCGATCGCCGCCGCCGGCCCCCACCCAAAGGCGATTGCCACGGCAGCGAAAACGAGACGCGACGGTCCGGCCATGTCGGCCCTTGCGGCTACTGCATCTGGCGCAGCACCGCCCCGATGACGTTGGAATAATCGTCGGTCCACACCCATTGCCCCGGATCGGGTTCAGCCAACTCCCAATCCTCTGCTTTGGCCAGCGCACCGAAGTCGGCATCGGCGCGCGCCACGGCCACCGTGGTGGTGGCGTACATATATTCGCTGCCAGCTTCCTCGTCGGCGCGCAACGAGCGCGCCACGAAGCCGTTCGCCCGAGCGATGCCCGCCACCACCGACACGAGCTCGAGGTGCCGGTTCGACACGTGGAAGATCACGACCCCGCGTGGCGCGAGCTTGTTGGCATAGATCGCCATCGCCTCGCGCGTGAGGAGATGGATCGGGATGGCGTCGGAAGAGAAGGCGTCGACCACGATTGCGTCGTACTGCCCATTCGCCGCGTCGGCGAGCGTGAGCCGCGCATCGCCAAGCACGATGTCGGCGGTCGGCGCGCAGCGCTGCAGGTAATGGAAGTACCGCGGGTTACGCGCAATGCGCACCGCCAACGGATCGATCTCGTAGAAGCTGAGCCCTTCCCGCGCCTCCACCAGGCAGGCGCTGGAGCCGGCGCCCAGTCCCACCACCGCCATGCGAATCGGCGCCTTCTTGCGCTCGCGCACCGCCTTCACCGCCCGACCGATGCCCGAGCGCGCATGATAGTAGCTGAGCGGCACTGGCCGTCCCGCGAGCGGCTTGCCCTCATCGTCGCGCACGCGCTCGACGCCGTGGATGGTGGTGCCATGCATGAGCACGCGGTAGAGGCCGGCCGACGACTCGTAGATCTTGAACACGCCGAAGAAGCTGCGGAACGACTGGCGGGTTGGATCGTACTGATAGAGCTGGGCGAGGAGGAAGGTCAGCGCGATCGCCGCAGCGAACTTCACCGGCGTCCGCCAGAACGTGACGGCGACCACAAGCAGCGCGATCACAATGGCGACCAGCGCCTGCTCCTCCGTCAGCAAGTTGAACGGCGGATAGTCGGGAAGGCTCGGCGGACGGCCACCGCCAAACCCGAAGATGGCGAGCGCGCCGCCGACGACGACGGCTCCGATCCACACCGTCCGCATCCGCGGATCGCGCGGGATTTCAAAGCCCGGCCGGCATAGGCAGGCGAGAATGATGAGGAGCGGATATTCCGCGATCGAGTTGAAGATGTGCGGCGCGATCAGCCCGGCGGCGATGCCGCCGATCATGCCGCCCGCCGACATCCACAGATAGAACGCTGTGAGGTAGCGCGCCGGCGGCCGCCGCCGTGCCAGCTCGCCGTGGCACACGAGCGCGGTGACGAAGAAGGCCGCGAGGTGAATGGCGATCAGCACGGTGATGTCGACGCTGAAGTCGAGCAGCCACGTCCCCACCAGGATCACGATCACCACTGGCTGCGCGATCACCGCGTATGGGTGCGGAATCAGCGGGGGCGTGGCGAACACGATCACGAAGGTGGCGAGATAGAGCGCGAGCGGGATCACCCACAGAAGCGGCACCGCCGCCACGTCGGTGGAGATGTGGGCGGTGACCGCGACGAGGAGCCCCGACGGGATCGCCGCGAGCGCAATCCAAATCAGCGCATCGCGCACGCTCGGCGCCTTGTCGCGGCCGCGCGACCGTGGCAGCGCCGGCAGCCGCCCGCGCGAGCGCCACAGAATCCAGCCGCAGGCAGCAATGACGACGATCAGCAGGCAAAACAGCACGGACCAGTAGCGCGTCTGGTCGCCGAGGCGCGTGAACGGCTCGATCACGAACGGATAGGAGAGGAGTGCGAGGAAGCTTCCCACGTTGCTCGCCGCATAGAGGAAGTAGGGATCGCCGGCCGATGGATGGCCGCTGCGCGCGAACCAGGCCTGCAGCAACGGCGCATTGGCGGCGAGCGCGAAGAACGGCAAGCCGATGGACACGGCGAACAGGCCCAGGAGCCAGAACGCTTCGCCGGACGCGGGCGGCCTCCCCCATCCGGCGGCGATCGAAAGCGGCAGCCACAACGCCGCCACCCCCATTACGATGACGTGCACGATCACGGCATTCCGCGCCGGCACGAGGCGCATGAGGAAGTGGGCGTAGGCATATCCGGCGAGGAGCGCCGCCTGGAAGAACACCATCGCCACCGACCACACCGACGGCGAGCCGCCGAGCCGCGGCAGCACTAGCTTCGCGAACATCGGTTGCACTGCGAAGAGGAGCGCCGCCGAGAGGAAGATCGCCGCCACGTATACGGCGAGCGTTAGCTCCGGCCGGAGCACGCTTCGCCGCTTTCGCGATCTAGCCGGTTTGGCGGACAAAATGAGATTCGTATGTTGCCGGTGGCGGGAGGCTCACCTTATTCTATCCAAACGCCGGAGTTGAGAGGGGTGAAGCGCGCCGGAATAACGCACCGCCCTGTTGGTTCAACAAGAAATATAGGGGAGGACGCAAAATGCCAAAGCTTGTCGCAATACTTGCAGCCGCCGCGGCAATCCTCGTCGGCGCCTCGGCCTATGCACAGCCGCAGGCTCCCCTGCCCCCACCGGCGCCGCCATTCGGCATGCCCATCACGCTGGCACAAGCCATGAAGGCGGCCGAAGCCGCCGTCGCCGAGGCGAAGAAAAACAATATGTTGATGGCGATCGCCGTGGTCGAGCCGTCCGGCGCCCTGGTCTATTTCCTCAAGATGGATGGCACGCAGTATGCGTCCATCAGGAGCGCACAGGACAAGGCGACCTCCGCCGCGCTGTTCCGGCGCTCGACCAAGACATTCTTCGATCGCGTCGCCGCGGGCGATTTGTCGCCCATGGCGCTCGCGGGCGCTGTGGCTTCCGCCGGCGGCGTCCCCATCGTCGTCGACGGCAAGTTCATCGGCGCCATCGGCAGCTCCGGCGGCAACGACGATCTCATTTCGCAGGCGGGAGCCAACGCACTCAAATAAGTAACCTGGCCGCCGCCGGCATCGATGCATCGAAGGTCGATACCGTCGTGATCTCCCATTTCCATCCCGACCACATCAACGGCATCTGGACCAAGGACGACAAAATCGTTTTCCCGAATGCCGAGATCACGGTGCCGGAGCCCGAATGGGCGTTCTGGATGGACGAAGCCAAGGCCAATAACGCACCCGAAGGGCTCAGGGGCAATTACGCCAATTGCAACGCGTGTTCGGCCCGATCGCCAACAAGGTCACGCGCTACACGCCCGGAAAGGAAGTGGCGCGCGGCATCACCTCGTTCGCCGCCCATGGCCACACGCCAGGACACATCGCCTACACGGTCGCTTCCGGTAACCAATCGCTGTTGATGATCGTTGATTCCGTCGCCAACCCAGCAGTGTTCGCGCGCAATCCGGATTGGCAGCACGCCTCGGACGTGGACCGAGCCATGGGCGTCGAGACCCGCAAGCGCATGCTCGATCGCGCCGCCACCGACAAGACGCTGATCCAGGCCATGCACTTCCCGTTCCCGGGCAACGACCACATCATCAAGGAAGGCACCGGCTACCGCTTCGTGCCGACCTCGTGGAATCACATTCTCTGAAGCATCAGGTTCGCCACCTTTAGAGGGAGGCCGCGCGGCCTCCCTTTTTTTATTGACGCCGGGACACCCGCGCGCTCAAATCGTTCCCGATGCAGGTGGTCCGCGCCGGGCGATTCTGGAACGGACCGTTGGGAACGCGGTGCGGCTCGTAGAGCCAACTCCGCGGCTGCCCCCGCAACTGTAAGCGGGTAGCCCTTCTCCGAAATGCCACTGGGTGAAAACCCGGGAAGGCGGAGAAGGGCAACGACCCGCGAGCCAGGAGACCGACCTGCATCGGTCACCCTTCCGAAGCGCGGGGCGCGTCTTTGGAGCGGCGGTCTATCCGCAGCGGTGACACCGAGTGGTCAACCGTTGCGGAGGGCGCCCGTGGCCCCACCGAAAGTTCGGCGCATCGAAGGCCGGCCTCGCCGCCGGGTGCTTTCGCGCGCCTCCGCGACACAACATCGACGGAGGCATTCGTGCGATCCCAACTAGCTGTCCTTGCTCTTCCTTTCCTCGCGCTGCCCGCATTCGCGCAATCGACCGTGCTGCCCGAGACCGTCATCTCCGCCAACCAGTATCCGATGGAGTCCTCGCGCGTTGGCGCGGCCGCGACCGTGATTTCCGGCGAGGAGCTTCGCGGCAAAGGTATTGCCACTGTTGCCGATGCGTTGCGCTCGGTCGCCGGCCTGTCGGTCATCCAGTCGGGAACCCGTGGCTCGCTGACCAGCGTGTTCATGCGCGGCGCCGATCCGCGCAACACGCTCGTGCTGATCGACGGCATCGAGGTCAACCAGCTCGGCTTCCCCGGCTTCGATTTCGCCGACCTTCCCGTCGACGACATCGAGCGGATCGAGGTAATTCGCGG
>DATNNN010000256.1:0-3828 GCA_035601815.1 Xanthobacteraceae bacterium
ACCGCGATCGCCACGCGCGCCACCTCGACCGAGCTCGGGCCGAGCACGGGGAACTCCTTGAGCACGATCTTCAGCTTGGGATCGTTCTTGACGAGCTCGAGCATGTCGGTGACCGCGCGGCGGCAGTAGCCGCAATTGTAATCGAAGAACTCGACGAGGGTGACGTCGCCGTTGGGATTGCCGATCACCACCCCGCGCGGAGACTCGTTGAGGACCACGCGGTGCGTCTTGATCGCTTCCTGCCGCTTCTTGTCCTCGGCCGCCTCCTGCCGCTTCTCCAGCTCCTTCATCACGTCGCGCAGGAGCTCCGGATTCTTCAACAGGTAATCGCGGATGATGCCCTCGATCGCCGGACGGTCGGCGTCGGTGAGCGCGCGCGCGGCGGCGGGGGCGAGGAGCAGTGCTGCGGCGGCCACAGTGCCGAGCAGGCGAGGGTGCCAAAGCGTTTGCATGAAATGTCTCCGAATCATGAATTCAATTCTGCCCGAACTTCGGCGGTTTGAAGTTAACGATGTCGTCGGACTTGAGCCACCCGGGCGTGTTCTGCGAGAAGCCCGCACGGGCGCGGGTGGCGAGCTGGCGGGCGGTGCGGAAGTCGCCGTCGTTGAAGGCGGCCTGGGCGGCGGCAAGCGCGGCGTTGGCCTGGTCGCCCTTGCGACTATAGGCGACGGCGAGCTCGCGCAAGCCGAGCGACGCGTTGGGCTCGCGCTGCAGCGCCACCAGGAGCTCGCGGATCGCCTCCTCGGCGAATTGCGGGTCGCCCGCCTGCACCAGCGCCTGGCCGAGCATCATGCGGATCAGCGGTGCGCCGTTCGAGATCTGCGCCGCGCGGCGGAGCGGCGCGATCGCGTCGCGCGCCTTGCCGCTTTCGAGCAGCGCCTGGCCCTTGAGCTCGTGGAAGTACGGATTGTTCGGCTGCTCGGCGATGAGCGCCTCGATCTGGGCGATGGCGTTGCGCGTGTCGGAATAGCGGTAGGCCGAGATCGCGCGCGCGTAGCGCGCGGGCAGCGACTGGTTCGACGACGGATAGCGGCGCAGCACCATCTCCGGCCGGTCGACGAAGCCGACGAGCTTGGCGCGCATCATGTCGTGGCGCGCCTGCAGCGCCGGCGGGTCGGTGCGGTCGAAATAGGGGCTTTGCCTGGCGATCGTCTCGAGCTGCGAGATGCGCTCGCGCGCCATGGGATGGCTCATCAGGTAGGGATCGACCTGGCGCGACAGGAACAGGCCCTGGTCGGCGAAGCGCTGGAAGGTTTCCAGCATGCCGCGGGCCGACTGTTGGGTGGCGTTGAGGAAGTTCACGGCGGCGCGGTCGGCCGATTCCTCCTGGCTGCGCGCGTACGACAAGAGCGTGCGGCGCAGAATCTCTTGCGGAGCCAACAGCAGTCCAGGCGCGGCTTCGCCGGCGATATTGCCGCGGCCCGTGGCGGCGCCCGCTGCGACGCCGGCGCCGGCGAGCAGCATGGCGATGATCGCCGCGGTCTGCGCAGTGGCGAGCTGCTCGCGCATGCGCGCGAGATGGCCGCCGGCGATATGGCCGCTTTCGTGGGCGAGCACGCCGATGATCTGGTTCGGCGTCGCGGCTTCATAGAGCGCGCCGAGGTTGACGAAGATGCGCCGGCCGTCGGCGACGAAGGCATTGAAGGCGCGGTCGTTGATGATGACGACTTCGATGTTCTGCTTGGCGAGGCCGGCGGCCTTGAGGATCGGCCGCGTGTAGTCGCGCAGCAATTCCTCAATCTCGGCGTCGCGGATGACGTTGAGGCCCTTGGCGGCAGCCTGGGCGTGGGCCGGGAGCGGCGCCTGCGCCAACAGCATCGCGCCCGCGGCGAGGAACGCCGTAGCGCGCCGCGCCAACGCGCGCGCTGGTGTCACTGGGCTCGGGCTGCTAGTCGTCTCGGCCATCGGAGGAAATGCGGGGGTGAGAACAGCGTCCAGACACCCGACCAATGCGGCGGTAAAGGGGCGCCGACCTTAGGCTATTGCCAGCATGAACACGAAAGCGATCCGTGCGCGTCTTGATGCCTCCCGCAGGAGCGCCGTGCCGCCGTTCATGGTCATGGACGTGATGGCGGCGGCCGCCCGCATCGAGGAGGCGGGCGGCCGGGTGATCCACATGGAGGTGGGACAGCCGGCGGCGCCCGCGCCCTCGACCGCGCTCGCCGCCGCCCGCGCCGGCCTCGCCGGCAAGATCGGCTACACCGAAACCCTCGGCATCCCGGGCCTCAGGGCGCGCATCGCCCGGCATTATCGCGAGACTTACGGCGCTGAGGTCGACCCCGGCCGCGTCGCCGTCACCACCGGCTCGTCCGGCGGCTTCATGCTGGCGTTTCTCACCCTGTTCGAGCCCGGCGACCGGGTGGCCGTGGCCGAGCCCGGCTATCCGCCCTATCGCCATATCCTCACGGCGCTCGGCTGCGAGCCGGTGCCGATCCGCATCTCCGCCGCTACGCGCTGGGCGCTCACCGTCGATGCGCTCCTGGCCGAGCACCGCCGGAAGCCGCTCAAGGGCGTGCTCGTGGCGAGCCCTGCGAACCCCACCGGCACCATGATGCGGGCGGCCGAGCTCAAGGCGCTGATCGCGGCTGCCGAGGGCGCCGGCATCCGCTTCATCTCCGACGAAATCTATCACGGGCTCGACTATGCCTTTCCCGCCGAGACCGCGGCGAAGCTTTCGCCCGAGGCGCTCGTGATCAACTCGTTCTCGAAATATTTCTGCATGACCGGCTGGCGCATCGGCTGGATGGTGGTGCCGGAGAACCTGGTGCGCACGGTGGAGCGGCTGCAGCAGAACTTTGCGATCTCGGTGCCGACCTTGTCGCAGCTCGCGGCCGAAGCCGCCTTCGATGGGCGCGCCGAGATGGAGGCGGTGAAGCGGAGCTACGTGGAGAACCGCCGGCTGCTGACGGAAGGATTTCCCCGCGCCGGGCTCGACACGTTTCTTCCCGCCGACGGCGCCTTCTATCTCTACGCCGACGTGTCGCGCTTCTCCAATGACTCCTTCGAGTTCGCCAAGCGCATGCTCGCCGAAACCCACGTGGCGGCGACGCCGGGTGCCGACTTCGACACGCAAGAAGGCCAGCATTTCATCCGCTTCTGCTACGCCGGTTCCACGGCGGAGATGAAAGAAGCGGTGGAACGCATTGGTGGCTGGCTGAAGCGCGCGCCGGGATGATACGATCCCCCCGACCATCCATCGCGCACGGGAGCAACGCACATGGCCAACGCCGCGAGCCGTTTCGTCTGGTACGAATTGATGACGACCGACATGGAAGCGGCGAAGCGCTTCTACACAAAAATCGTGGGCTGGGGCACGCAGGATATGTCGCAGCCGGGCATGACCTACACGATATTCAACGCCGGAGACGCTCCGGCCGCCGGCCTGATGAACCTGCCGGACGACGCCAAGAAGATGGGCGCGCCGCCGAGTTGGATCGGCTACGTCGGCGTCGACGACGTGGACGCGAGCGCGAAGAAGGCCGAGCGCCTGGGCGGGCGCGTGCACGTGCAGCCGCGCGACATCCCCAACATCGGCCGCTTCGCGGTGATCGCCGACCCGCAAGGGGCAACGATCTCCTTGTTCAAGGGAACGAACCCGGAGCCGCCGAAGCCCCCGGCGCCAGGCACGCCCGGCCGCGCCGGGTGGCACGAGCTCCTGGCCATCGACTGGGAAAAGGCGTTCGCTTTCTACGGCGAGATGTTCGGCTGGCAGAAGGCGGACGCGATCGACATGGGCGCCATGGGCAAGTACCAGATGTTCTCCGCCGGCGGGCAGCCGATCGGCGGCATGTTCAACAAGCCGGCGACGGTGCCGGCGCCGTTCTGGAC
>DATNNN010000257.1:0-9569 GCA_035601815.1 Xanthobacteraceae bacterium
CGATCGTAGATGAATTTCGCCGGCTCGAGCTTGTTCTTGACGGAGAATGCCGGTGCCACGTTGTCCTTCGCCGCGAAGGAACCGAACATGTGGCAGGCGCGGATGCGCATTTCGAGGATTACCGGCGTGCGCGACGCTTCCGATAGCTCGAAGCCCTTTTCCACCATTTGCACGACGGTCGGAAGCTGCGGTCGCGGGTCGATCAGCCACAGCGAGGACTTGAGCGCGACCGCGTGGGTGCGCTCCAAGATCACGCTGGCGCCTTCGCCGTAGTCCTCGCCGACGATGATCAGCGCGCCACCGACCACCCCCGCCGAGGCGAGGTTCGACAGCGCATCGGACGCGACGTTGGTGCCGACGATCGACTTCCAGGTCACCGCGCCGCGCAGCGGGTAATTGATCGAGGCGGCGAGCATGGCGGCCGCCGCGGCTTCGTTGGTGCAGGTTTCCAGGTGCACGCCGAGTTCGCCGAGCAGGTCGGACGACTGCACCAGCACGTCGAGCAGATGGCTGACCGGCGCGCCCTGATAACCGCCGACATAGGCGACGCCGGACTGCAGGAGTGCCTTGGTCACCGCCAGGATGCCTTCGCCGTGGAAGGTGTCGCCCTCGCCGAGACGCAGGCTTTCGATTTCCTTGAGGAACGAGATTTCAGCCATGGCTCACCCGAGCTCGCTCATCAATTTGCGCAGGATGCGCAAAAATCTCTTGCGGTCGCGGAGCCCAATGACCCGGTCGAGATTGCGCTCGTGCCGCTCCGCGCACTGCGTGAGCTTGCGCAGCATGTCATCGCCGCTTTTGGTAAGCGCCAGGTGATAGCTGCGCCGGTCGTGCTTCGGTCGGGTGCGCGAGATCAGGCCGCGGCGCTCGAGATCGTTGAGTGCGGGGGTGAGGGTGGATTTGTCGCGACCGTTTGCCCGGCTGAGCGCCGTCTGGCTGATGCCTGGGTTGCGGCCGATCAGCGTGAGCAGCGCGAAGCGCCCCGGGCGAAGATCGACGTCCTCAGTTTCGCGGGCAAAGGCCTGGAAGGACGCGGTCTGCGCCAGGCGCAGATGAAAACCGACCCATTCGGCGAGCGGGCCGTAGTCGATCAGCTCTGCCGGCGCCACGCGCGTTTCGCGGGCCGCCTCCGCGGCGGCGGGCTCGCGCGATAGAAAATTGAATTGCGCCACGTTTTGCCTCCCACCGGCCGCGGTTGCCCACCGCGCGCGTTTTTGGTCTCGCCGCAACGGCCACGTCCGACAATAGTTTTATATCCGACTATTGCTCTTTACAACCGAGCGGACATGAGGCTCAATAACCGCACGAATAAAAACAAATATCGGCCGGAATGGCCTGATTGAGGAAGAAACAAGGAGGAGGACGATGCAGAGGCATCCGACCGGATTTGCTTTGCGAGCGGCCGTGGCCGTTTCCGCCGTGCTGGCAGCGAGCCTTTGCGTCGTGACGACCGCGGGGGCGCAGGAGAAAACCTTCGAGCTCAAGCTCGCCCATTGGGTGCCGCCGTCGCACCCCTTGCAGAAGGCGCTTGAAGAGTGGGGCGCCTCGGTCGAGAAGACGTCGAACGGGACGATCAAGTACAAGGTTTATCCGTCGCAGCAGCTCGGCAAGGCGTTCGACCACTACGACTTGGCGCGCGACGGCATTGCCGACCTCACCTACGTCAACCCCGGTTATCAGCCCGGGCGTTTCCCCATCATCGCGGCCGGCGAATTGCCGTTCCTGATCTCCAACGCCAAGAGCGGCTCGCAGGCGCTCGACGCTTGGTACCGCAAATACGCGGCGGCAGAGATGAAGGACGTGAAATTTTGCCTCGCCTTCCTGCATGATCCCGGCACGTTCCACTCGAGATCCAAGAAAATCCTCGTGCCCGCCGACATCAAGGGCATGAAGATCAGGCCCGCGCACGCCACGATCGCAACCTGGGTGACCCAGCTCGGCGGCACCAATGTGCAGGCCAGCGCCCCGGAAGTGCGCGACATTCTCGAGAAGGGTGTGGCCGACGCTGTCACCTTCCCGTGGGGCTCGGTGCCGCTGTTCGGCATCGACAAGGTCACCAAGTATCACATGGACGCTCCGCTCTACGTCACGACCTTCGCCTTCGTGTTCAACATGGCGAAGTACAACGAGATGTCGCCGGCGCAGAAGAAGGTGATCGACGACCATTGCACCAACGCATGGGCACTGAAGGTCGCCAACCCGTGGGCCGACTTCGAGCATAACGGCATCGCTACGCTGAAGTCGTTAGCGGGTCATGAGGTCTACACGCTCTCGAACGAGCAGCTCGCCGAATGGCGTAAGGCGGCTGAGCCGTTGGAAAAGGCCTGGGCCGATAACGTACGCAAGGCGGGTGGCAATCCCGACCAGATCATGAACGAGCTAAAGGACCAGCTCTCCAAGCTCAGCGCGGCCTATTGACGGCCGCTTCGGCGGCAATAAAGCGACGGCGGCGAGAGGTTCCTCGCCGCTGTCCGGTATTGAGCGTCGCAACAGGCGGCCTGCCGGCGATTCAAAGGCGAAGCCATGTCGGCCAAATTCATGGACCGCTTCATCGATTCGATTGAATGGGTGGCGGCGATTTTCGTCGGTGTCGTTGCTGCCGACATCTTCATTTCTGTCCTGTTGCGATATCTCTTCAGCTACACGATCCCGGATTCCTACGATTTCGGCCAGCAGTTGCTCGGCATTCTGATCTTCTGGGGCATCGCCGCGACGAGCTATCGCGGCACCCACATCACCGTCGATCTGATCTGGGCGAATGTCGGACCCGCTTACCAGCGCGCGATCGACATCTTCGCAACCCTGGTGCTCCTCTTTGTGGTGCTCGTGCAGACCTACACGTTGTTCGACAAGGTGGTGAGCACGCGCGACGCCAATCTGCTCACGTTCGACCTGCGTCTGCCGGTCTGGCCATTTTTCGCGCTCGCCTGGATCGGCGACGTGGCGGCGGTGCTGCTGATCGTAGTGCGTACCTATCGGCTGATCTTCCATCCGGAATTGATCAAGCGCGACCCGATGGTGAAACCGGTCGAGTGAGATGAGCTGAAATGAGCACCGACGCCGTCGCCATCACCGGGTTCGTCGTTCTGTTCGCGCTGATGCTGTTGCGCGTTCCGGTCGGCATGGCGATGGGGTTGGTCGGCGTCAGCGGCTTTGCCTATCTCAGCGGCGGCGGGCCTGCGCTCAAGATCGTCGGCCATACGACGATGCGGACGGTGACCGACTTCAATTACGCGGTCATTCCGCTGTTCCTGCTCATGGGCTCGTTTGCGACGACCTCCGGCATGAGCCGCGAGCTCTTCCGCGCCGCCAACGCATTCATCGGACACCTCAAGGGCGGGCTCGGCATCGCAACGGTCGCCGCCTGCGGCGGCTTTGCCGCGATCTGCGGCTCGTCGGTCGCGACGGCGGCGACGTTTTCGCGCGTCGCCTACCCGGAAATGCGCCGTTACGGCTATCCGCAAAGCTTTGCCACCGGTGTCATCGCCGCCGGCGGCACGCTCGGCATCATGATTCCACCGTCCACCGTATTCGCGGTCTACGGGCTGATCACCGAGCAGGATGTCGGCAAGCTGTTCATTGCCGGCATCGTCCCCGGCATCCTCGCCGTCTCGATGTATATGGCGACGATCACGCTGATCGGCCTCATTCGGCCGGATTTTTTGCCGGCCGGGCCCCGCAGCAATTGGCCGGAGCGCCTCGCGGCGATGCGCAACATTTGGGCGACGCTCTTGCTCTTCGCCTTCGTGATCGGCGGCCTCTACGGCGGTCTGTTCACCGCGACCGAAGCCGCCGGCGCCGGCGCCGGCGGCGCTTTCATCATCGGCGTTCTACGCGGCCGGCTGTCGCGCGCCGATATCCTTCGCTCGTTGCTGGAAACGACGCGCACCACGGCCGCCGTGTTCACCGTGCTGATTGGCGCGCTGCTATTTGGCTATTTCCTGACCGTGACGCAGACGCCGCAAAAGGTCACCGAGTTTCTCACTGGGCTCGGCATCGGCCGCCACGGCGTGCTGGCGGTGATCATGGTCATGTATCTCGTGCTCGGCTGCCTGATGGATGCGCTGGCCATGATCATTCTGACCGTGCCCATCGTCTTCCCGGTCATCAAGCAGCTCGGCTTCGACCCGATCTGGTTCGGCGTCATCATCGTGATGACGGTCGAGCTCGGCCTCATTCATCCGCCAGTCGGCATGAATATTTTTGTGATAAAAAGCGTAATCGAAGACGTGAAGATATCGACGATATTCTACGGCGTGCTGCCCTTCATCATCACCGACCTGATTCGGCTCGTGATCCTGATCGCATTCCCAATCATCGCGCTGTGGCTGCCGTCGCGGATGTAGCTCACGCCTTCGGGACTGCGTTCGCCGGCGTCTTGCGGCCGCCGAGATAGGTTTCGATCACCGCCGCGTCGTAGCGCAGCCCGGACGCCGGCCCTTCGTCAATGATGCGACCCGTCTCGACGAGATAGGCGCGCTCGCCGATTTTCAGGGACTGAAGCGCGTTCTGCTCGACCAGCAGCACGCCGACGCCGCGGTCGGCAATCTTGCGAACGGTGCGGAACAGCTCCGATACCAGAACCGGCGAAAGACCCAGCGATGGCTCGTCAAGCAGCAAGTATGCGGGTTTGGCCATCAAGGCGCGGCCGATCGCGAGCATCTGCTGCTCGCCGCCGCTCATGGTCTCGGCCGCCTGCTTGCGGCGTTCGGCGAGTCGCGGAAACAGCCGGTAGACCGCGGCACAACGGTCGGCCACCTCGCGGGCGCCGCGGGCGACGAAGCCGCCGAGGGCGAGGTTGTCCTCCACCGACATGTCGGGAAACAGGCCGCGGTCCTGGGGCACGGTGGAAAGCCGGAGCGCCACGCGGCGGTGGGGCGGTTCGGCGGTGATGTCACGGCCGTCGAGCAGGATCCTGCCGGCGGTGGGCCGGACAAGCCCTGCGAGCGTCCGTACCAGCGTCGTTTTGCCGGCACCGTTCGCACCCAGCACGACGGTGATCGAGCCGCGCTCAAGCTTGATTGAAATGTCGGAGAGCGCGACATGGCGGCCGTAGGAGACGGAAAGATTTTGCGCCTCGATCATGCTTCCTCGCCCAGGTAAACGCGGATCACCTCGCGGTTGGCCAGCGTTTGCTCCGGCTCGCCCGTCGCGATCACCCGCCCGGCGTTCAATACGACGATACGGTCGCAGAGCGAGCGGATTGCATGCATCACGTGCTCGACCAGCACGATGGTAAGTCCTTCGTCCTTAAGCGAGCGCACCAAGACGATCGCCCGTTCGAGCTCGCTTGGATTGAGGCCGGCCAACCACTCGTCGAGCAGCAAGAGGTCGGGTGCGCAGGCCAGCGCCCGCGCGAGCTCCACCCGCTTCTGGTCGAAGTAGGTGAGGGAATCCGAGTAGGCGGCGGGGCTGGCTTCGAATCCGACCCGCTCCAGCAGCCGCTCGGCTTCGGCGCGCGCCGCATTGATGCGCAGCCGCCGGCGGCCATACATGGCGGCGACCGCCACGTTGTCGCGTGCGTCGAGCGCGTCGGGCATGCGCACGAGCTGAAAGGTGCCGGCGACGCCGGCACGGCATACGTATTCAGGGGCGCGGCGCGACAGCCGGCGCCCGTCCTTGTGCACTTCGCCGTAGCTCGGGTTGAGCCGGCCGGAGACTATGTTGAGGAGCGTGGTCTTGCCTGAGCCGTTGGGACCGATCAAGCCGAAGATCTCCCCGCGCACGACGCGGAACGACACGCCGTCGAGCGCGGTCAGCCCGCCGAATCGGCGACCGACTGCGATCACTTCGAGGTGGGTGGAGGCGCCGTGGTTCATGCTGCGTCCCCCGAAGACGGACGCTTAAGGCGCGCGCGCCACGACTGTAGAAGGCCGATGATTCCATTCGGAATGAAGAACACGATGCCGAGGAAGCAAAGGCCGAGTACCACACTGAAGTAGTTCGGCAGCGTCACCGAGAGGAAGTCGGAGATAAGCACCAGCGGCACCACGCCGAGTATCGGCCCCCACACCGAGTTGGCGCCGCCGAGCAGCGCCATGATGACGGTGAGGAACGAGACGCTGGGATTGAAGGCAACGGTGGTGTCCATGTAGCTCCAGCGCGGCGCCAGGATCGCGCCGGCCAGCACCATCACCACCGAGCTGATGATGAAGGTGCCGATCTTGAGCGCGGTGGTGTTGATGCCCACCTGCCGCGCCACGACCTCGTCGGCGCCGAGCACGCGCAGCGCATGGCCCATGCGGGTACGGTCGCGGATCAGCCAGATCACCACGACGAAGACGCAGAGCGCGAGCAGCTGGTAGTAGATTTCGATGGTGGAAATATCGAGGAACAGGTGCCGGCCCGCCTTGTTGGCGATATTGAACTCCCACCAGGTGACGATCTCGCGGACGAGCGCCGCGAGGCCGAAGGAGAAGATCACGAAGTACATGCCTTTTAGCCGGAGCGTGGTAAGGCCGATCACCGCCGACAGCGCGACGCCGACGCCAAAGGCGATGGTGAGCGCATACGGATAGCCGAGCGTGGGCGCCGCGACTGCGATGGTGTAGGCGCCGACGCCGAAGAAGGCGGAGGCGGCGAGCGAGATGTAGCGCGTCGGCCCCGAGAAGAATGCCCAGCCGGTCGCCAGCGCGCCGTAGGTGAGGATATTCAGCAGCAGCGACAGCCAATAGGGGCCGAGATAGGGCGGGATCACGATGAGGATCGCGAGGGCGCCGAGCGCGATCACCTCCTTCGGCAAGCGGATTCCGCCACCGCTCGATCGCGAGGTGCCGCCGAACAGGCCCTGTGGCCGCCACAGCAGCACCAGCGTGAACAGCGAAAAGTTGATGACCGTGATCAGGCCGGGATCGAGCAGGAGCGCGCCCATCGTCTCGGCAAGACCGAGCATAAGGCCCGCGATCAGGCCGCCCAGCACGTGGCCGATGCCGCCCATGGTGATGACGATCAGCGCCTTGATGGTATAGGCGCCGCCGATCGTCGGGTTCACGCCGATGAAGGTGGAGAGCAGGATGCCGGCGATGGCGGCGAGCGCGCCGCCGGCGGCGAAGGCGATGCCGCTATAGCGTTCGACATCGACGCCGACGAGCGGCGAGGCCTCCGGGTTGCTCGCGATCGAGCGCAGCGCTCGTCCCGTGCGCGAATAGCGCAGCAGGCCATAGACCGCGAAGGCGAGCATCAACGCGGCGACCAGCGCGACGAGGCGATTTGCGCCGATTACGATCCCGAATAGGTGCAGCGGCACCGAGAGGAAGCTGTAGGCGCGGTCGGTGCCAGTCCACAGCACCAGCGCAATCCCCTGCAGCACGAACAGGAGGCCGAAGGTGGAGAGAATGGAATCGACCTCACGCTTGCCCTGGTCACGGGTGCGGCCGAGCAGCGGACGGAAGATGTAATGGAAGAGAAGCCAGCTCCCGACGAACGCCGCGGGCACGCCTACGAGCATGGTGACGAACGGCGGCGTGCCGAGGAGCGAAAAGCCCCAGAACGCGGCGTAGCCGGCGAGCATAAGGAACTCGCCATAGGCGAGGTTCAAAACCCGTGCGACGCCGTACTGAAGATTGAGACCGATCGAAATCAGCGCGTAGATGCCGCCGACGACGAGGCCCGCGATCAAGAAATCGAACAGCACCATACGCTTTTACTCGTACGCCTACGCCGCGCGGCTCTTGCTTGGAACATCCAGTCTCGCGCGCGCTGCAGGTCCGGATTGCTTGTCGCTATTTCACGGTTGTCGGCTTCGCGCTCAGGTGCTTGCTCATCGCGTGTCCGCCCCGGACGCTTTCGTTCTAAGTTATTGAAAAACCGTATAGTAACTAACGTGCCGTTCACGACAGGGTCAAGGTTGCGGCGGGCGCAAGGTTAAATCGTTTCCAGAGTTTCGCCCGAGGCCGAGCGCCTGCGCATCAGGGCAGCGGGAGGTTAAGAATTCTGGATAACGCCCACGTCGCCACCAGAAGAGCCGCGACATAGGGGACGAGCATCCAGCGGAGGCTCGTGCGCGTCGCGAGCAGGATCAGCATGAACGCGGTGACCGCGGGATAGAATCCGGCAAAGGGGATGGCCGCGATCATCGCCACGAACAGTCCCATCAGCAACCACTCGCCGCGCGGCGCCCACGCGAGCAACGGCGCGCGGTTGCGCAAGTGTGGGACCAGGAGAACGAGCGCGCAGATCAGTCCGGGAACCGCCGCGAGCAGCGGCACCAGCCGGCTGTCCTCGCGGAAACTGAAACAGGCGACGATTGCTGCCGCGAATCCGATGCCGCTCGCGAGCGCAAACAAGAACTGCAGATCGAACCAGCCGACGCGCGTCACTTCCGCCTTGGCGGTCGGCTCGGTAATCAGATCCGCCTTCGGAACGCCCGACGGGTCAGCGGCGGCGCGTCGCGCCCGCCGCACTGTGAGCCCGATGTGAATGGCGATGAGGGCCATCAATCCCAGCACGATCGGGCGCGCCATCCAGCTCCAGCCGTGCAGCTGATAGGCGAGCCAGAAATTGCGCTCGATCGGATCCTGCAAGACGAAGCCGACAAGCAGCGGCGCCCGTGGGACATCGCCGCGCTTCATCAGCCAGCCGAGGACTCCGAATGCTGCTAGCTGCACGAAATCGAGGACGTCCTTCTTGCTGTCGTAGGAGCCGATAAGCATCACGATGACGAGTGGCGCCGCGATCAGGCCGAACTCGATTCGGGTGACGCGCGCGATCAACGGACTGGCGGCGAGGCAAAGAAGCGCGCCGAGCACCGCGGCGATGGCGCTCGACCACACGATCAGGAACATCACGTCCATGTTGGTCTGCACGAAGCGCGGGCCGGGGTAGAAGCCGTAAACGTAGAGCGCGCCGAGGAACACCGCTGCGGCCGGTCCGCCGGGCACGCCGAACAACAGCGTCGGTACGAGATCTGTGGTGATGGTGGCGTTGTTCGCACCCTCGGCGGCGAGCATGCCGCGCGGATCGCCCTTGCCGATCACGGAGCGATCCTTTGCGGTCGACGCCGCTTGACCGTAGGCGATCCAAGTCGACGCCGAGGCGCCGATCGCGGGCAGGATGCCGACGATGACCCCGATGAAGGAGCCCATCAGCACCATCCACCAGTGTCGCGCCACGTCGCGCGCGCCTTCGGCCCAGCCGGTCAGCTTGAAGTGCGCCTGTGAGATCGAGCCGCCCTGGCCGAGCATGACGATGGCTTCAGCGAGGCCGAATAGGCCAAGCGCCAGGATGGTCAGCGCCGGACCATCGAGAAGATAGGAGACGCCGAACGTGTAGCGCAGTTCAGCGGCGGCCGGCGCGACACCGATGGTTCCGAGGAGAAGCCCGAGCGCAGCGGACAGGATCCCCTTAGCGGGACTGTCGCCGACGAGTCCGCTCGCGTAGGCGAGGCCGAGGATCGCCAGCATCAGAAGTTCCGGCGTGCCGAGCGCGAGCACGAGCGGCCCGGCCACCGGGATCGCGAGCGTCAGCACGACCGCGCCGATCAGCCCGCCGATCATGGACGCAAGGAATGCGCCGCCGAGCGCCCGGCCAGCCTCGCCGCGTCGCGCCATGGCGAACCCTTCGATCGCGGT
>DATNNN010000258.1:0-17765 GCA_035601815.1 Xanthobacteraceae bacterium
CCGCTCAGCTCGGTGACACGGCGGCGCAACATGCCGACGAGCTGCTCGGGGAGGGGGAGGCCTGCGCGGGTCGAGATCGTTCGCATGCGATCGCCCTTCGTCATAGGTTTTACCGGCCGGCGCCCAGGTTGTGGCCGGGAAAGTAGGTACTGGCTGGTTAAGGTCTCCTTAACCATCGACCGGCAGCCGGTATGGCCGCAGGCGTTGCGCGGTTTCAACAAAAAAGACCCGGGCGGTCGCCCGCCCGGGTCCAGGGTTCCTAGGAGGAGGACTTTTACTGAACTGCCTCGCCGTGCAGCGCGAGGTCGAGACCTTCTTGCTCGATTTCCTTGGGGACACGAAGGCCGATGATGACGTCGACGATCTTGAGAAGGATCAGGGTGGCGATCGCGTCATAGGCGAGCACGATGAGGATGCCGATGGCCTGGTTGACGACTTGACTCGGATTGCCTTCGATCAGGCCCGCGGTGCCGCCGTACTGCTCGATTGCGAACACGCCGGTCAGAAGCGCGCCCACGATGCCGCCGACGGCGTGAACGCCGAAGGCGTCAAGGGCATCGTCGTAGCCGAACATGTGCTTCAAGCCGGTGGTGCCCCAGTAGCAGAAGACGCCTGCCGCGATGCCGATGCAAAGCGCGCCGACCGGGCCGACAAAGCCCGAGGCCGGAGTGATCGCGACCAGCCCGGCAACCGCGCCGGTGCAGATGCCGATCACGGTTGCCTTGCCGCGGATCGCCCACTCCACAAGCATCCAGGTGAAAGCCGCCATCGCGGTCGCGATCTGGGTCACGCCCATGGCCATGCCGGCCTGGACGTTGGCAGTGACGGCCGAGCCGGCGTTGAAGCCGAACCAGCCGACCCAGAGCATCGAGGCGCCGATGAAGGTCAGCACCATGTTATGCGGGGGCCCAGAGTCCTTGCGCTTGCCGAGAACGAGCGCGCACATCAGACCGGCAACGCCGGAGTTGATGTGCACCACCGTGCCGCCGGCGAAGTCAAGCACCTTGACGAACGCGGCGTCATTACCGCTGGAGAGGAAGCCGTCGCCGCCCCATACCCAGTGTGCAATCGGCGCGTAAACCAGGGTCGCCCACAGGCCGATGAACCACAGCATCGCCGAGAATTTCATGCGTTCGGCGAATGCTCCGGCGATCAGCGCCGGGGTGATGATGGCGAACGTCATCTGGAAGCAGACGTAGACCATCTCCGGGATTGTCTTCGCCAACGGATTGACCGAGGGCGGAAGCTTGCCGGCGATGTCGCTGACGATGCCCTGCAGGAATAGGCGGTCGAAACCGCCGAGGTAGGGCGTGCCATCACGGAACGCAGTGCTGTAGTTCACGACTACCCACAGTATGGTCACGAGACAGGCGATGGCGAAGCTCGTCATCACGGTGTCGCCGACATTCTTCTTCCGGACCATGCCTCCGTAGAACAGGCCGAGACCGGGTATCGTCATCATCAGAACGAGCGCGACCGAAGTCAGCATCCAGGCGGTATCGCCTGTGTCGATCTTCGGGGCCTCTTCGGCGAATGCCGGCACCGCGGCAATCATCGCCGTCAAGAACGCGGGCAGCCCCGCGCGAAACCAGTTGTTCGATGTCATGGGAGGAAGCTCCATCACTTGGCTGAGGTTTTTTGGGGGTTCAGAGCGCATCGGCGTCGGTTTCGCCGGTGCGGATGCGCACAGCATTTTCGATCGGGTAGACGAATATTTTTCCGTCGCCGATCTGGCCGGTTTTGGCGGCCGCCGTGATGGCGCCAATTACTTTCTGAACTTGGTTCGTTGCGACCGCGACCTCGATCTTGAGCTTCGGCAGGAAGTTCACGACATATTCGGCACCGCGATAGATCTCGGTATGCCCCTTCTGCCGGCCGAAGCCCTTGACCTCGGTAACAGTCAGTCCGTGGACGCCGATGCCGGTGAGGGCGTCACGCACCTCCTCCAGCTTGAACGGCTTGATGATGGCCATGACTATCTTCATGTGGTCCTGTCCCCGCTTGCGCGGCTCGGCGGTGGCCGTGGCCGGCGTTTTGTTCGGGCTTCGGCGCGTGAAGACGGGCGAGTCCCGGCCCCAGCGCCGGCGCCGCGCAATTAGAATTCAAGGGCCGTGCCAACTGCGACGGGTCGGCTAGCTCATTGATCGGGCATTAGGAATCGTCGCGGAGCGAGCCCTGCCGGCTATCGGGTTCGCGCCCATCGACGCGCCATGATTGCACAAAGTTTAGGCGGGGAGCTACGGGTGCCGAAATCGACGGCGGCGCAACCGGCGGGGAAAGTTCAGGCGGGCGGGCGGTCTTCCTTGGGGCGAAGCCGTAGCAACCCTTCCTGAATTACCGTCGCCACGAGGCGGCCGTCGCGGGCGAAGATCAGCCCGCGGGCGAGACCCCGGTTGCCTTCGGCGTTCGGGGTGTCCTGGGCGTAGAGCAGCCACTCGTCGGCGCGGAAGGGGCGGTGGAACCACAGCGCATGGTCGAGGCTCGCCGCCTGGATCGAGCGGGAGAAAACAGTGCGGCCGTGCGGAATGAGCGCCGTGTCGAGGAGCGTCATGTCCGACGCGTAGGCGAGCACGCACTTATGGATCGCCGGGTCGTTGGGCAGCTTGTCGTTGGCGCGGATCCACACATGAAAATGCGGATCGCGGTGCTCGCGCGAGAGATAGCGCATGTACTCGACGGGTCTGAGCTCGATCGGCCGCTCGCGCTCGTAATAGCGGCGCACGGGGTCCGGCATCATGGGCAGGAGCTTCTGCCGCACGTCCTGCTCGCTCGGCAGCTCCTCGGGCCCCGGCACCTTCGGCATCTCCGCCTGATGCGAGAATCCCTCCTCGACCCGCTGGAACGAGCAGAGCATGGAGAAGATCGCTTGGCCGTGCTGGATCGCCTTGACCCAGCGGGTGGTGAAGCTTTTGCCGTCCCGCATGCGCTCGACCTCGTAGATGATCGGCACCTTGGGGTCGCCGGGAAGAATGAAATACGCGTGCAGCGAATGGACGGGACGGTCCTCCACCGTGCGGGTCGCCGCCACGAGTGCTTGGCCGATCACCTGGCCGCCGAATACCCGCTGCCAGCCCGCCTGGGGGCTGCGGCCGCGGAACAGGTTCACCTCCAGCGGCTCGATATCGAGAATTTCGAGCATTTCGCGGACGGCGTCTGACATGCTCTCTCTCGAAGGCCGGGAGGGCCGCAACCGGATTGCCCGTGAGCGCTTGCGCCGTCAAGGGTTGCCGGTTGCGACAAGCCGAGCGCGCGGCGCACTATGGCACCAGCGGAGAAGACATGACGTTGAAGCGCATTGAGGTTCTGATCGCGGGCGGCGGCGTCGCGGGGCTCGGCCTCGCGGTGGCGCTCGGGTGCGCGCTCGGGCCGGGGTTCGCGGTAGCGGTATGCGATCCGGCGCTCAGTCGGGAGCCTGCCGCCGACGACCGGGTATCGGCGATCGCCGCCGGCGCGCGGCGCCTCCTCACCGTGCTCGGCGTCTGGCCGCGGTTGCGGGAGCCGATTCAGCCGATCCGCGAGATGGCGATCACGGATAGCCGGCTCCCCGATGCGGTGCGTCCCACCTTCCTCGCCTTCGACACCGAGGTGGAGCTGGGCGAGCCATTCGCCCACATGGTGGAGAACCGCGCGCTTCTCGTCGCGCTGCGCGCAGCGGCACAGGAAGCGGGCGCGCATCTCCTGCCGCTCGCCGTCGATCACTTCGCTGCGCCGAACGGAGCGATGGACGTCGTGCTCGGCGATGGCTCGCGTATCGCGGCGCGATTACTCGTCGCCGCCGACGGCGGCCGTTCTCACGTCAGGACCGCCGCCGACATTCCCATGGTGCGGTGGTCCTATGGCCAGTCGGGTATCGTCGCCACAGTAAGCCACGAGCGCGATCACGAAGGCCGCGCCGAGGAGCATTTCCTTCCGGGCGGACCGTTCGCCATCCTGCCGCTCCCGGGCCGGCAGAGCTCGATCGTGTGGACCGAGCCGATGGCGGAGGCGGAGCGTCTGGTGGCGCTGCCGCCCGAGGATTTCCATGCCGAGCTCGAGCGGCGCTTCGGCCTCAAGCTCGGCGAGATCGAGGTGAAGTCGCCGCCGCGCGCCTACAAGCTCGACTACGCCATCGCGCGCCGCTTCGTCGGCGATCGTCTGGCGTTGATCGGCGACGCGGCGCACGTAATTCATCCGATCGCAGGCCAGGGACTCAATCTCGGGCTGCGCGACGTGGCGGCGCTCGCCGAATGCATCGCCGAGGCGGCGCGGCTCGGGCTCGACCCCGGCGACGTGGAGGTTCTGCAGCGCTACGAGCGCTGGCGGCGGTTCGATACCACGGCGATGGGGGTGGCCACCGACGGCCTCAACCGGCTGTTCTCAAACCAGTCGGACGTCCTGCGCGCGGCGCGCGACTTCGGGCTCGGGGTCGTGGACCGGCTGCCGGGGCTAAAGAAGATGTTCGTGCGCGAGGCGGCCGGGCTCACCGGGTCGGTGCCGAAGCTCCTGCGCGGCGAGGCGCTCTAGCGCGCGGGCTCGTCAAGGCGGCGCGCTTCCTCGGGCAGCATGATCGGGATGCCGTCGCGGATCGGGTAGGCGAGCTTGGCCTTGCGCGACACCAGCTCCTGGCGTTCGCGGTCGTACTCTAGCGGACCCTTGGTGAGCGGGCACACCAGGATCTCGAGGAGCTTGGGGTCGATGGCGGTGCGGTCGGCGCCCATGGATTTTGTCCCTCGCCTATAAGCTTATTGCATCGGCAGGTCGTTGTCGTCGCCTTGCCGGGCGAGCGAGATTTCGGTGACCGCGATCAGGAGATCGGCGCGGGCCTTGAGATCAGGGGCCTCCAGGAGGGCTTGCTTCTCGCGGGCGCCGAACGGCGACATCATAGAAAGGCCGTTCACCAGCGCCTCCGTCGGCGCGCCGCGGATACCGTTCCAGTCGGCCTCGATGCGATTGGCGTCGAGATAATTCTTGAGCGTGCGCAAGAGCGCGTCGCGGTCCACCGTATCCTCGCCATGGTGCGGGTCGAAATCCGCGGCAAAGGGCGAGAAATCGATCCGGCATTGGCGGTAGGGCGTGAGCGTGGTGAGCTCGTCGGCGATACGGAATCGCGCGATGCCGGTGAGCGTGATCAGGTAGCGCCCGTCTCCGCTCTCGGCGAGCTGGGTGACGCGGCCGGCACAGCCGATGGCGTAGAGCGCGGGATGGGATGACGCGCCGCGGCTCTCGTCGGGCTGGATCATGCCGATGACGCGCGCGCCTTTCATTGCATCGTCGATCATGGCGAGGTAGCGCGGCTCGAAGATGTTGAGCGGCATCTCCACCCGCGGCAGCAGGAGCGCGCCGGCGAGGGGAAACACTGGGATGATCGGCGGAAGATCGCCGGCGGCGCGATAGGCGATGTTGGTCGCCATTTCTGGTCTCCGCGCGACGAGCATCAGGAAAACAGGATCGACGACAAACGGCGGCGGCCTTCCACCGTCTGCGGATCGGTCTGCCCCCAGGCCTCGAAGAACTGGACGAGCTGCTTGCGCGCCGCGTCGTCGTTCCATTTGCGTTCGCGGCGGATGATTTCTAGCAACTGCTCGAGCGCTTCCTCGCGGCGGCTATGGGCATTCAGCGCGACGGCGAGATCGAGGCGCGCCTGGAAGTCGAGAGGGTTGGCCTTGACCTTCTCTTCCAGCGCCGCCGGGTCGCCGGCCTTGCTCCCCTGCTCGGCGAGTTCGAGCGCGGCGCGCGCCGCCGACACCGCCGGGTCGTTCTCCTTGCCCTTGGGAATGAGCTGGAGCGTCGCGCGCGCCGGTTGCAGGTTGCCGGCCTTGACGTGGCTGCGCGCAAGACCGGCGAGCGCAGAGACGCTTTCCGGCTCGGTGGCGAGCACCTGGGCGTACATTTCGGCGGCGCCGGTGGCGTCACCCTTGGCGAGAAGTTCGGCGGCGGCCTTGAGCGTGTCGACTCCCTCGCTGCCACCGGCCTTGCCGCCAAGGCGATCGACGAACGCCTGTACCTGGCTTTCCGGAAGCGCGCCCATGAATCCGTCCGCCGGTTGGCCGTTGACGAAGGCGAACACCGCCGGGATCGATTGGATGCCGAGCTGGCCCGGGATCGCCGGATGCTCATCGATGTTCATCTTGACGAGCTTCACCTTGCCCTTGGCGTTACGCACCACCTTTTCGAGCACCGGCGTCAGCGCCTTGCACGGGCCGCACCACTCGGCCCAGAAATCGACGAGTACCGGACGCTTCTTCGATTCCTCAATCACGTCCTTCACAAAGGCCTGCGTGGTCGTGTCGGAAACGAGGTCGTCCTTCGGCGCGGCGACGCTCGGTTGGTTCATCAGCATTGCGGCTCGACTCCGCGGATCGGGTTCGGGGTGATTGTCCCCGCCGGATAGATGGGAGGAAAGTGAGCGGAATGCAATCAGACCGGCCCCGATAAGGCTGCGACCAGCGGGTCATGGCCGGTGGCGGCAAGAAAGCGAAGGAGGTCAGGGGCGGCGAGGGAGGTGGTGGCCGTGTTGGTGAGGGGATGGAAGTTGAGCGTGGCGTGCTCCATGAGAGCCCGGTCGAGCACCACGGTCACCCGGCGAGCCTGGTCGTTCATCGCCGCGAACGGCGTGACCGAGCCGGGCTCGACCCCGAGGGCGGCGCGCAGGACCTCCGGCTTGCCGAAGGAGAGCCGACCGGAGGCGCCGATCCGGCGATGCAGGGACTTGAGATCGATCGCCGCGTCCTCGCCCGCGACCACCAGGAACAGGCGATCCTTGCGGTCGACGAGAAAGAGATTTTTCGTGTGCGCGCCAGCGATCTCCCCGCGGAGCGCGCGCGACTGCTCCACCGTGAACAGCGGCGGATGGCTTACCGTATTCGGGGCGATGCCGAGCCCTTCGAGAAAGGCAAAGAGATCGTCGGCAGTGGCGGGCGGGGGCTCTGAAGGTTGCATTGAGCGGCGCTTTTGGCATAGAACCGCGGGCCGGCGAAAGCCGCGCTACGTCACGATGGATGCGGGTGTAGCTCAGGGGTAGAGCACAACCTTGCCAAGGTTGGGGTCGTGGGTTCGAATCCCATCGCCCGCTCCAATTCGCCTCTCGAAAAGGCAGAAACCTAGTAACCGGCCGCGAGGCCGCCGGGCATGCGCGGATCGGCGGCACCGGCGAGGCCCTCGGGCGTGACGAGGATTGTACTCGCGGCACCGATGCGCTGCTGCTGCACGATCCGGTGGCCGTGCGCCTCGAGCCCGCGCACGGTATTGGGCGGAACGCCGGGCTCGACGATCGCTTCGTCGGGCAGCCACTGATGATGAACGCGGGGGGCATTCACGGTGTCGGCGGCGGTCATGCGGAAATCGATCACGTTCACGATGACCTGCAGCACGGCGTTGATGATGCGGCTACCGCCGGGCGAGCCGGTGACGAGAAAGGGCTTCCCGTCCTTCAGCACGATCGTCGGCGTCATGGACGACAGCGGCCTTTTTCCCGGCGCCGGTGCATTGGCGGGCCCGCCGACGAGACCGAAGGCGTTGGGCGTGCCGGGCTTGACCGTGAAATCGTCGAGCTCGTTGTTGAGGAGCACGCCGGTGCCTTCGGCGACGAGGCCGAGGCCGTAGTTGAAATTGAGGGTGTAGGTGTTGGCGACCGCGTTGCCGTCGCGGTCGACGATGGAGAAGTGCGTGGTGTTGCCGCTGCCGAAGCCGGCAGGATTGCCGGCGCCGACCGCGCGCGACGGACGCGCTTGCAATCGATCGATCTCCGCGCGCCGGGCAGCGGCGTAGCGCTTGGAGATCAGCGCCGCGACCGGCACGTTGACCTGATCCGGGTCGCCGAAATGGGCTGCGCGGTCGGCATAAGCGAGCTTCATGGTCTCGATCAGCAGGTGAAGGGCGTCCACCGAGCCCACCTTCATCTCGCCGAGCGGGAAGCCTTCCAGGACGTTGAGCATCTCGATCAGCAGCGCCCCGCCAGCGGTGGGCGGCGGCATGGAGACGATGTCGTATCCGCGATAGGTGCCGCGTACCGGCGCTCGCGGCACGGCGCGGTAGTTTGCGAGGTCGTCGCGGGTGATCGTGCCGCCCGCCGCGTTGATCGCGGCGACGAGCTTGTCGGCAGTCGCTGCCTCGTAGAATGCCTTCGGGCCGTTGCGCGTGATCGCCTCCAGCGTGGCGGCAAGGTCGCTTTGCACCAGCCGGTCGCCGCGGCCGAGCGCGCGCCCCTCTTTCAGAAAAATTTTCGCCGACGGCGGCCAGCGCGCGAGGCGCGATTGCGCGCGGGCGAGGGTGTCAGCGAGCGCCTCGTCCACCGCGAAGCCGTCGCGGGCGAGCGCTATCGCCGGCGCGATCAGCTCGGCCAGCGTAAACTTGCCGGAGCCGTACCGTTCGTGGGCGAGCGCCAGGCCCGCGACCGTTCCCGGCACACCCACGGCGAGGCCGGAGTTGCG
The DNA here is from genome assembly GCA_035601815.1 of Xanthobacteraceae bacterium. Lineage (GTDB taxonomy): Bacteria > Pseudomonadota > Alphaproteobacteria > Rhizobiales > Xanthobacteraceae > DATNNN01. The sequence continues at coordinate 8,409 of DATNNN010000258.1, forward strand.
GACTTTGGCTTCGTCCACCTCGCCTTTGTTGTCGAGGAAACTCCGGGCGGTGATCGCGCGCGACGCCGTCTCGCGATAGTCGATTGCCGCCTGATCGCGGCCGGCGAGGTGGATCACCATGAAGCCGCCGCCGCCGATGTTGCCGGCGCGCGGCAGCGTCACCGCGAGCGCGAATCCCACCGCTACCGCCGCGTCCACGGCGTTGCCGCCCTTGCGCAGAATTTCGACGCCGACGCTGGTAGCGAGCGGCTCCTCGCTCACCACCATGCCGCTTTTGGCGAGCACTGGCGCGTCGGAATGCGCCGCCGGCGCGGCGAGCGCGGCGGCGAGGAAGCCGATGACTGCGATACGGAAAAAACGCCGGAACATCGGTTTGCTAGCGGCCGACGCGATAGTATTCGGCGTTGGGCTTCATGTCGGTGGCGCTCGCCATGCGGTTCGACATGGCGAAGAAGCCGGCCACCGCGGCGATGTCCCAGATGTCGCGGTCGGAGAAGCCGCTGCCACGCAGCGCCGCGCGGTCGGCTTCCTCGATCGCCCACGGCTCGACCGTGAGCTTCCAGGTGAAGTCTAGCATGGCGCGGGTGCGCAGATCGAGCTTGGCGGCGCGGTAGTTGGCGACGATGGTGTCGCCGAGCTCGGCGTCGCCCGAAAGCTTGCGCACCGCCGCGCCGTGGGCGACGAGGCAATAGTGGCAGTGGTTGGCGCACGACACGACGACGGCGATCATCTCGCGCTCGAGCTTGGAGAGGCCGGACTTCGCCAGCATCAGGTTGTCGGACATGGCGACGAAGGCTGCGAGCTTGGCCGGATCGAAGGCGTAGGCCGTGAGCACGTTCGGTACGAAGCCGAGCTTCTCGACGCATTTCGCGAAATAGGCCCGCATGGCGGGCTCGAGCGCCGAAGGCGGCAGGTCGAGAGCGATCGCGGGCTCGGGCGCCTTCGCGGCCGGTGGTTTTGCGGGTGCCGTCATCAGGATCTCCTGTCGGCGCTAAGCTAGCAGCCGCCCCTCGCGAATTCCAAAAAAGATGGCACTCTCCGACGCATGAGCTCGCCGCCACGCGGTTCCCGCCTCGCCATCGCCGGCTGGGTCATGTTCGATTGGGCCTGCCAGCCGTTCTTCACGCTGATCACCACGTTCATCTACGCACCCTATTTCGCTTCCGCTGTGGTGGGCGATCCGGTGCGCGGGCAGGCGCTGTGGGGTTTCGCCACCGCCGCGGCAGGAATCGTCATCGCGCTCGGCTCGCCGATAGTGGGTGCGATCGCCGACGCCACCGGCCGGCACAAACCATGGATCGCAGCCTTTGGCGCGCTCCTGGTGATCGGCTGCTCTGCACTGTGGTTTGGCTGGCCGGGGGATGCCGCGAGCATCCCCGTCGTCCTCGTCGCATTCGCGGTCGGTGCCGTCGGAGTCGAATTCGCCACCGTATTCAACAACGCCATGATGCCGCGGCTGGTGCCGCAAAGCCGCATCGGTTGGCTCTCTGGCCTCGGCTGGGGCATGGGCTACGTCGGTGGACTTGTGTCGCTCATGCTCTCGCTCGCCTTTCTCGCCGCCGATCCCCACACCGGCCGTACGCTCCTCGGCTTTGCGCCCGCCTTCGGCCTCGATGCGGCGGCGCGCGAAGGCGAGCGCGCCATCGGCCCGCTCTCGGCGCTGTGGTTCATCGTCTTCGTCATCCCGCTGTTCGCCTTCACGCCCGACGGCAAGCGCGCGCTCGCCATCCGGGATGCAGCGCGCGCCGGGCTCGCCTCGTTCGCGGCGACGCTGCGCCAGGCGCGGGCGCACCGCAACATCGCGCTCTTTCTGCTGGCCAACATGATCTACACCGACGGGCTGATCGCGCTGTTCGCCTTCGGCGGCATCTACGCCGCCGGAACTTTCGACTGGGGCTCGATCGAAATCGGCATCTTCGGCATCCTGCTCACCATCACCGGTACGCTCGGCGCGGTCATCGGCGGGCGGCTCGACGACCGCATCGGCGCGAAGCCCGTGGTGCTCGGCTCGCTCATCATGCTGTTCGTGGCCTGCCTCGGTATTCTCTCGATCGGACGCGACGCGATCCTGTTCGTAGTCCCCGTCGAGCCGCCGGCCGGGCGCGACCTGTTCGTGAGCGTGCCGGAGCGGCTCTATGTGGTGCTTGGCCTTTTCATCGGCCTTGCGGCGGGGCCGCTGCAAGCCGCGTCCCGCGCCTTGGTGGTGCGCCTCGCGCCGCGGGACCGCATCACGCAATTCTTCGGGTTGTTCGCGCTTTCCGGCAAGCTCACGTCGTTCCTCGGCCCGTTCTTTGTAGCGACGGTGACCGCCGCCACCGCGAGCCAGAAGGCCGGCGTCTCGGTGCTGCTCGCATTCTTTCTGATCGGCGGCTTGTTGCTCGTGCGCGTGCGGGTCAGTGGCGGAAGTGGCGCACGCCGGTGAACACCATGGCAACGCCCGCCTGATCGGCGGCGGCGATCACCTCGTCGTCGCGCACCGAGCCGCCTGGCTGGATCACGGCGGTGGCGCCCGCCTCGATCGCCACGAGCAGACCGTCAGCGAACGGGAAGAAGGCGTCGGACGCCACCACCGAGCCCAGGATGAGCGGCTCGGCGCGGCCCGCGGCCTTGGCCGCGTCCTCGGCCTTGCGGGCGGCGATGCGCGCCGCGTCGATGCGGCTCATCTGCCCCGCGCCGATGCCGACCGTGGCGCCGTCCTTGGCGTAGACGATGGTGTTGGACTTTACGTGCTTGGCCACGCGGAAGGCGAACTTCAGGTCGGCGATCTCGGCCGGCGTCGGCTTGCGCTTGGTGACGGTCTTGAGTTCGAGGTCATCGACCGTCGCGTCGTCGCGCGACTGCGCCAGCATGCCGCCGGCCACCGACTTGAACACGAGCCCGCGCGCGCGGGGATCCGGCATGCCGTCGGCCAGCAATAGCCGCAGGTTCTTCTTGGCGCCGACGACGGCGATTGCCTCCTCGCTCGCGTCTGGCGCGATGATCACCTCGGTAAAGATCTCGACGATGGCGCGCGCCGCTTCCGCGTCGAGCGGCCGGTTGACGGCGACGATGCCGCCGAAGGCGGATATCGGGTCGCAGGCGAGCGCCTTGCGATAGGCCTCGACCAGCGTCTTGCCCTCGGCGACGCCGCAGGGGTTCGCGTGCTTGATGATGGCGACGGCGGCGGTGCGGTGCGGATCGAATTCGGCGACGCACTCGTAGGCGGCGTCGGTGTCGTTGATGTTGTTGTAGGAGAGCTCCTTGCCCTGCACCTGGCGGGCGCTGGCGACGCCGGGGCGCGCGGCGCCGCCCGCGTAAAATGCCGCGTGCTGGTGCGGGTTCTCTCCATAACGCAGGCGCTCGATGAGCTTGCCGCCGAAGGCGCGCCAGGTGGGGGCTTCGGTGCCGATCGCGTCGGAGAGCCAATTTCCGATCGCCGCGTCGTAGGCGGCGGTGCGGGCGAAGGCCTTGGCGGCCAGGCGCCGGCGCAACGTGAGCGTGGTGCCGCCGTGCGCCGCGACTTCGGCAAGCACCGCCTCGTAGTCGGCGGGATCGACCACCACCGCCACGTCGCCATGGTTCTTTGCGGCAGCCCGCACCATCGCCGGGCCGCCGACGTCGATGTTCTCCACGCATTCCTCGAGCGAGGCGCCTTTGGCGAGCGTCGCCTCGAACGGATAAAGATTCACCACCACGAGATCGATGGGGACGATGGCGTGGGTCCGCATCGCCTCGGCGTGATCCTTGTCGTCGCGCACGGCCATGATGCCGCCGTGGACCTTGGGATGAAGGGTCTTCACCCGGCCGTCCATCATCTCCGGCACGCCGGTGAACTCGGACACCTCCATTACATCCAGTCCTGCGTCGGCGAGCGCCTTGCCGGTGCCGCCGGTCGACACCAGCGCGACGCCGCGCGCGGCGAGCGCGCGGGCGAAATCCACGAGGCCGGTCTTGTCGGAAACGGAAATCAGCGCGCGGGCGACGGGGCGAACGCTAGTCGACATTGCGGCGGGCCCACAAAGAAGGGAGCCCGCGATAGCACGGCGCTGACCGGAGGGAAACGGCTAGAGCGGCAACTCCGGACCGGGGCCGGCTTCGCGCCGCTCGACCTGCGGCATTTCGGTGCGGATGAACGTCCACACCACGCGCGGGACGTCGCGCGCCTTATCGCTGATCACGATCTGGCTCGTGCGCCGCGGGCCGTCGGTGGCCGACAGGAACACGCTTTCCTCGAGATCAACCCGCATGGTGGGGGTGGAGAAGAGCCATGTCTCGCGCGCCGAGCCAGGCAGCACGAGGAGCACATTGCGGCCATCGGCGAGCCGGCTCGCCTTGATCGACGGGTGCAGGTGGAAGCGGATGGCGAAATTGTCCGTCGCGTCTTGCGAGATTTCCTGCCCCTCGGCCGGAAAGAACACGTCCTCGCCGTCGAGGCGGCTGCCGTCGTTGGAAAGCCGCCACGAGCGCTGGTGCATGATGCCGAAACGCGCGAGGTAGCCGTCATGGACGGCGCGCACGAGCGAAGCCCCGTCGCGCTCGACCTGCGTCACGCGCACGGAGCTCGGACCGGCGACGATGGGAATGCCGAACAGCCGGCTGTAGCCGGCGTGGGTGAGGAAGCGGCAGGAGGAGGTGTCGTTGAGGGTGACGGTGGAGTGCGCGGCGGTGGCGCGCGCCACCTGGCGCCACGAATCGCGCTGGATCGACGGCATGCCGCAGTTGACGACAACGCGCTGCGGGCCGGCGGAGAATTCGAACGACAGGCAGCCGGCGTGGGCGTCGTAGCTCACCGGCACCGGCGGCGGCGCGCCGGTATCGGCGACGAGGACGCTGCCGCCTGCCTCCATGCGCTGATAGCCGGACTGCGGGGCGTCGGCGACGGGCGCGCCGCGGGCATCGTCGTAGGCGAGCACGGTGGCGAGCAGCCCGGAGGGCGTTTCGCCCATGCCGTTGAACTGCGCGAAGGCGCCGTCGCCGAGGCGAAAGAAGCGCAGCATGGGCATCGCGCGGTCGATGGCATTGAGCAAGGCGTGCGGCGGCGGGACGTTGCGTGCCTCGTACGCCTGGCGCAGCGGCAAGAGGTCGAGCAGAATCTCGATCAGCACGCCGGGATTGCGGCTGACGTGGCCGCCGTCGGGCAGGATCTGCCAGTCGAGCTCCTCGATCAGCCGCCGGGTGCCGGCCTTGAGCAGCCGCACCTCGTTCGCCATGCACAGACCCGCGAAGCAGAGCGCGATCGCGGCAAGCAGCCGCGGATAGCCGTCGCGAGTTTCGTGAGCGGTGCGCCGTAGGTAGCGCACCTGGCGGGCGAGGCTGCGCAGGAAGGTGCGATAAAAGTCGTGGTCGGCGTCCTGCAGGATGAGCGGCGCCTGCGTCAACCATGAGATGAGGCGGCGGGAGAGAATTTCCGGCTCCCAGGCGAGCGCGTGCCAGCCGCCCTGCAGCGCGATCCAGTCGGCGACGAGGGCGCGCGCGTTCTCGCGCGCGATCGCGGTGCCGGCGGAACGCAGATGACGCAGCCAGCCGAAGCCCAGCAGCGTCTCCGCCCATTCGCGCGACGGCGGTTCGACCTCGAAGGGCGAGCGGCCTTCCGCGGTCACCGCCTTGCCGGCGAAGACGAAGCGGCCGGCGTAGATCTCGCTCGCGTGGGTGGGGTCGCCGGTGCGCAGATCCTGTGGCGCAATAACCAGGCGCTCGGGCACCTGCAAGCCGATGCGCCAACGGTAGAGCGGATGCGAGGTCAGCCGCGTGAGAAATCGGCGCCAGCCGTGACCGGCGACGACGAAGGCGATGCGGGTTCGTTCCGCCATGGCACGGCTCATGGGCGCCGTCGCTCTCTTGCGCAGCGTGGACGGTCGATCGGACACCCTCGCGACAACATAACGGAAGCCTCCGTCGGCACCCAATCAACGCCGAGCGAGCCGGGCGGCATAGAAGCCGTCACAACCGCCCATGCGCTTATCCGAATCAGGCATGTGGCAGGGGAGGGTACGGAGGTCTTCCTTAATAGAAATTAACGATGTCTCGCCGCCGATTTCGGCGGGTTTTACGGGCACGCGGGCGAAATCGGGCCGTTCCGCCAGGAGGGCCTCCACCTGATCGATGCCTTCCTCCGGCTCGAGCGAGCAGGTGGCGTAAATCAACAGTCCGCCGGGACGGACGAGCGCCGCTGCCCGCCGCAGCAGGCGACCCTGCATCGCAGTAAGAGAGGCGATGTCCTCCGGCCGCTTGACCCAGGGAATGTCGGGGTGGCGGCGGATGGTGCCGGTGCCGGAGCACGGCGCGTCGAGAAGCACGGCGTCGAACGGCCCGGCGTGCCATTCGCCGGCGTCGGCGATGACGGCTTCGGCGGAAAGGCCCAGGCGCGTCAGGTTAGCCTCGACACGCTTCAGCCGCGGCGGCGAGCGGTCGACGGCGACCACGTCGGCGCCGGCGGCGGCGAGTTGCGCCGTCTTGCCGCCGGGCGCGGCGCAGAGATCGGCGACCTTCATGGCTTTCACGTCGCCGAGAAGCCGGGCCGGTAGCGCAGCCGCCGCGTCCTGCACCCACCACGCCCCTTCGTCGTAGCCGGGGAGCGCCGTCACCGGACCGTCGGCGATCAAACGCACGCTGCCGCTGCGAAGTACACGGCCGCCGAGAGGTTCGGCCCATTGCTCCGCATTCTCCTTTACCGAGAGATCGAGCGCGGGCTCGATCTGGTGCGCCGCTGCGATAGCGCGCGCCGTTTCCGCGCCGTAGGTTTTCTCCCAGCGATCGAGCAGCCAGGCCGGCGTGTCGACGGTGACGGGAATCGCCGCGAGCTTGTCACGTCCGTTCGCGGCGAGGCGCCGCAGCACGGCGTTGATCAAGCCGCTATAGCGCCGCGCGACCCGGGTCTCGGCGACGAGCTGCACCGAAAGATCGACGGCGGCGTGGGCGGGAACGGAAAGAAAAAGAAGCTGCGTTGCGCCGACGAGGAGCGCGGCTTCCACCAGCGGCACGTTGGGCGGCAGGCCCTGCTCGAGATATTGTGCGAGCAAGGCGCGCAGGCTGCCAAGCCGGCGCAGGCTTGTCGCCACCAGCATACGCATCAGCGCGCGGTCGCGCTGATCGAGGGCGCCGCCCGGCGCAAGCGCCTCATCGAGCGGCCGGCGGCGGTAGAGCACCGCCATCAGCACGTCCGCCGCGACGCGGCGGGCGGCAAGGCCGGGATGATCGGGACGCGCGGCGGCTTCACTCATGGGCACAAAGTCGGATGAATCCGCATGCGACGCAATCGGACTCTGCCGCAACGGCAAATGGGCTTGCCTTGATCCTGCCGCTCTGGCTGAAGGGATGCGCCATGGGTGACTCGAAGTCCCGCAAGCTTTCCCCCGCCGCCGAACGGGCGCTCGCCGAGGCTGCCGCCCGCCGCGCCGAGGTCGATCGCAAGGTCGCCGAGCGGCCGAAGGAGAAGCAGGGGCGAAACGGCCTTGAGCCTACTCGCTACGGCGACTGGGAGAAGAAGGGCATCGCCAGCGACTTCTGATGCGTGGCTTCATCGCGGCGGCAATCGGCCTATTGCTCATCGCGGGCATCGCGACCGTGGTGATGAATGCGGAGCGCATCCTCGATCGGGTTGCCCCGTTCGATTTCGACCAGCCGCCTGGGATTTCGACCTCCGTTCACTTGCAGCTATTTCGCTGGAAGCCGGAACGCTGCCTCGCCGCATTGACGCGCGGCGGCGTCGATCACCGCCTGGTGCCGGCGAAGGAGATGGAGAATGGCTGCGGCTACGGCGGCGCCGTGAGCCTGCAGCAGTCGGGCGTGCGCTACGGCAGTCGCATTATGCTTCAATGTCACGCCATGGCCGCGCTCATTTTATGGGAACGTCAGGTGCTCGCTCCGGCGGCGGAGCGTTATGGCGAGAAGCTCACCGCCGTTCGTCACCTCGGCACGTACTCCTGCCGCAACCGCAACCATCAACGCGAAGGCCGGCGCAGCGAGCACGCCACCGCGAACGCTATCGACGTCGCCGGATTCACGTTTGCCGACGGCTCTTCCATCAGCATCACCAAGGACTGGAAGGACGACGGCGCCAAAGGCCGCTTCCTGCGCGAGGTGCGCGACGGCGCCTGCCGCGCCTTCAACGTGGTGCTGTCGCCGGACTACAACGCCGCCCACCGCAGCCATTTCCATTTCGACATGGGGCGGTGGCTGATTTGCCGCTGATCAGGCGGACTTCCGGTTCTGCCGGTTATTGACCAGATCGTCGACCACCGCGGGCTCCGCCAGCGTCGAGGTGTCGCCGAGGTTGCCGTATTCGTCCTCGGCGATCTTGCGCAGGATGCGGCGCATGATCTTGCCCGAACGCGTCTTCGGCAGCCCCGGCGCGAACTGGATGAGATCGGGTGAGGCGATGGGCCCGATTTCCTTGCGCACCCAGGCGATCAGTTCCTTGCGCAGGCCGTCGCTCGCGGTCTCGCCCGCCATCAACGTCACGTAGGCGTAGATGCCCTGGCCCTTGATGTTGTGCGGATAGCCGACCACGGCGGCCTCCGACACCTTGGGATGCGCCACCAGCGCGCTTTCCACCTCGGCGGTGCCGAGGCGGTGGCCGGCGACGTTGATCACGTCGTCGACGCGGCCAGTGATCCAGTAGTACCCGTCGGCGTCGCGGCGGCAGCCGTCGCCGGTGAAATACTTGCCCGGATAGGTCTTGAAGTAGGTGTCGATGAAGCGCTGGTGGTCGCCGTAGACCGTGCGCATCATGCCGGGCCAGGAGTCGGCGATGCAGAGGTTGCCGGTGGTGGCACCCTCCTGCACCTTGCCCTGGGCGTCTACGATCTCAGGAATCACGCCGAAAAACGGCTGGGTGGCAGAGCCGGGCTTAAGCCTCGTGGCGCCGGGCAGCGGCGTGATGAGAATGCCGCCGGTCTCGGTCTGCCACCAGGTGTCGACGATCGGGCAGCGGCCGTCGCCGACCACGCGGTGATACCACTCCCACGCTTCCGGGTTGATCGGCTCGCCCACGGAGCCCAGCAGCTTGAGCGAGGAGCGGTCCGTGCGCTTCACGTAGTCGTCGCCCATGCCCATCAGCGCGCGGATCGCGGTGGGCGCGGTGTAGAAGATGTTGACGTCCCACTTGTCGATGACGTGCCAGAAGCGCGATGGCGTTGGATAGTTCGGCACGCCCTCGAACATCAGCGTGGTGGCGCCGTTGGAAAGCGGTCCGTAGAGGATGTAGCTGTGGCCCGTCACCCAGCCCACGTCCGCCGTGCACCAGAAGATATCGCCGTCGTGATAGTCGAACACGTGCTGGTGCGTGAGCGAGGCGTAGACGAGATAGCCGCCGCCCGTGTGCAGCACGCCCTTGGGCTTGCCCGTCGAGCCCGACGTGTAGAGGATGAACAGCGGGTC
>DATNNN010000259.1:0-21263 GCA_035601815.1 Xanthobacteraceae bacterium
GCAGCCGCGCGTCGGGGATGTCCTGCCACCGCTCGGCGACGACGTCGGTCAGATTCTCTTCGGTAACGTAGGCCATGCTCTTCTCCCGCTCGGTGCTTCAGGCGCGCGCGATCTCGTTGCGCACGATATTCGTTCCCTCGACCATCGCCCGCATTTTACCCCAGGCGACGGCGTGCGGCAGGTACTTTAGGCCGCAGTCGGGGGCGATAATGAGCCGCTCGGCCGCCACGAACGGTAGCGCGCGGCGGATGCGGGCGGCCACCGTCTCGACGGTCTCGATACCGCTGTCGGAAAGATCGAGCACGCCGAGAATGATCGTCTTCGACGATAGCTCGCGCAGCACGGAACAGTCGAGGTTGGGCTGCGCCGCCTCGATCGATACCTGACGCACCGGAGAGCGCGCGAGCTCGGGCAGGAAGGAATAGCCGGAGGGCTTGGCCTGCACCATGGCGGCGTATCCGAAGCAGATGTGCAGCGCGGTCGTCCCCTCGACGCCGGCGAGCGCGCGATTGAGCGCGTTGAGGCCATATTGCCGGGCCTTGTCCGGCCGGGCCTGCATCCACGGCTCGTCAAGCTGCACAACGTCGGCGCCGGCGGCGAACAGATCCTTGACCTCCTCGTTGACGGCGGCGGCGTAGGCGAGCGCCAGCGCCTCCTCGTCCTTGTAGAAGTCGTCCTGGGCCTGCTGGGCCATGGTGAAAGGCCCGGGCAACGTCATCTTCACCCGCCGTTCGGTGTTGGCGCGCAGGAACTTCAGGTCGCGCACCTCGACCGGATGGCGGCGCCGGATCGGACCGACGATGCGCGGCACCGGCACGGGCTCGCCGTTGCGGTTGATGGTGGTGCCCGGATTATCGACGTCGACCCCGTCGAGCGCCGTGGCGAAGCGATTGGAGTAGCTCTCGCGGCGCTGCTCGCCGTCGGTGAGGATGTCGAGGCCGGCGCGCTCCTGGTCGCGGATGGCAAGCAGCGTGGCGTCGTCCTGGGCCGCCTCCAGCCATTGCGGATCCACCCGCCACAGTTCGCGCGCGCGCACGCGCGGCGGCATCTGCTTGCCGAGCTTGCCCCGGTCGATGAGCCAGTCCGGTTGCGGATAGGAGCCGACCAGCGACGTCGGAAGGAGGTTGGCGTTCACCGTGGCTCGCGCTCCAAAAAAATAGCGGCCGGCGCACGCGCCGGCCGCGGCCGATCATGTCGTTACTTCGCGCTCTCGTAGGGGTAGATCACTTTCCCGGAAGCAAAATCCGGCGGGTCGACCACGACCTGCGTCGCAACGTTCGTGAACTGGGCGATCTCGAAGAGCTGGATGTTCTGGAACTGCACCTGCAACACGCGCGCCTGCGCCCACTCGCCGCCCTTGCCGAACTTAACGTCACCCAGCACGGTCTTGAACGTATTGGCGCGGATGTAGTCGGCGAGCTTGGCATCATCGAGGCTCTTGGTGCCCTCGATTGCCTGTTGCAGCACTTGCATCTGCGAATAGGCCTGGGGTGCCATGTAATATCCGAGCCGATCAACGCCTGCCGCCTGCGCTCTCTCTTGGTACTTCTTCATGAACTCGGCGACCCCGGGGAACAGCATCTTGGGAACCGGAATCCAGAAGTCGTAATTGGTCCAGCCGTTGAGCAACGGGCCGAGCGTGGTCTTGATCGAGGTGTTCTGCAGACCCACCATGGCGCCGCCAATCATCTTCGGCTTGAAGCCGACCTCGTTGACAGCGCGCACCATGCCGACGGAGTCCGGCGGATAGGAGCAGATGACCACGAGATCGGGGTTGGTCGCCTGGATCGCACGCACGATCGGCGTGAAGTCGGTGGTGGATGGCGGATACCTCTTGTCGTAGACGATATTGAGCCCGGCCTTCTTGGCGTTCTCTCGCGCGCCGTCCGAGGCATTCACCGAGAACTCCGCGTCGGCCGCCACGATAGCGACCGTCGTCGGCTTCGGGTTCTGCGCCATGGCCACGTTGAAGAATCCCTTGGTGAAGGCGGGCTTCGGGTCGGGGCCCGACGGGATCATGACGAAATAATTCGGATAGTTGAACTCGCTGTTCACGCCGAGCCCGAGCAATCCAATGAACACCTTCTTCCTCTGCATCACCACCGGCATCGCCGGCGCGAGCATATTGGTGCCGTAGCCGCCGATGATCAGGTCGACCTTGTCGACGTCCAAGAGCTTCGTGTAGATGCCGGGCACCGTCGACGGATTGGTTTGATCGTCGTAGAAGATGAGCTTGACCGGGCGGCCGAGCAGCCCACCCTTGGCGTTGACCTCCTCCTCCCAGATCTTTTGGGCGAGCAGGGCGGACTGGCCGTTGGGACCGAGCCCGCCGGTCATCGCCATCGAGTAGCCGATCTTGATCGGTTCGCCCGACTGCGCCGAGGCGCCGCCGGAAGCCAGAAATGACATCGCGAGCGCCAACGCCGTTGTGCCGATCCAGGCACCGGCCCGCCCCTTGCAAAGGTGAAGCATCGTTTCCTCCCAGTTGAACGTTTATTTTTCCGCATCTTACGCGCACTTTTTGCGCGCACGCTAGGCTTTAGAATTGCTGCGCCGCAAGCCCTAACGGGGGGTGGCGTCGCCCCCTTCCACGATGGTGATCTCCACCTCGCCTCCGCCGTTGCGCCGGTGGGCGGCTGCCGCCTCGTACTCGGGCGAGGTGAAGCAGGCCACCGCCCCCTCGAAGGTCGGGAACTCGACGACGACGAAACGGTGGAATTTGTGCGGGCCTTCCATGACCCGATGCCGCCCGCCGCGGGCCAGCACCTTGGCGCCGTAGCGCGCGAACAGCGCGGGCAGCGGATCGGTGTATTTCTTGTATTGCACCGGATCGTTGATATGGGATCGCGCCATCCAATATGCCGGCATGCCTTTCCTCCCTGGACAGCGGCCTACGGTTTGGCCAAGACTACGGCGCTTCAGGAGCATCGGCCAACTGGAGACGGGAGCCATGCCGCTTTCCCACGTGGAACATCTTCTTCTGCAGTCCGACGACATCGAGGTGACCAAGGACTGGTACGTGAAGGTCCTCGGCTTCCGCGTCGGGCCGCATCCCGACTTCAAGTTCCCGGTCTACTGGCTCTATCTCGGCGACAACGACGTCATCCACGTCACCACCGGCGGCGCCAAGATCACGGAGAACCGCAAGCACTACGTCGGCCAAGAATCCGACGCCACGCGCGGCACCGGCGTCATCGACCACATCGCGTTCCGCTCCACGGGCCTCATCGAGATGATCGACCACCTGAAGAAGCTCGGCATCGACTTCAAGGAGCGGCAGGTGAATGACGAGGGACTGTATCAACTGTTCCTCATCGACCCCAACGGCATCAAGATCGAGCTCAACTACGAGGGCGCCGAGGCCAAAGGCCGCCGCGCCACGCTGATGGCGACCGATCTGCATTGAGCGCTAGCGCAAAGAAAAGCCCTCCCCGCTCGGCATGAGCGGGAAGGGCTTTTTTGCTTCTAGCGGCGATCAGCTGCCGATTTCGCCGCTCAAGATCGGGCCAAAGAACTCCCAGCGCTCGCCGGTGAAGCGCATCATCTGATTCTGTTCGATCGGGAAGTAGTCCTTCGGGCCCGTATTGATCTTGACGCCCGGCAACAGCATCCCGAGTTCGAGGTTCTTCAGGTTCGCCGCCTCTTTCATCACGTTCTCACGCGTGAGGTTGTCGCCGCACTGCTTCAGCACCTGAACCAGCGTCTGCGCGACGGCATAGCCGTAACCGGTGAAGGTGCTCGTCTTGTCGCCGTCCGGATGGTACTTGTCCATGAAGGCGAGCCATTCCTTATAGCCCGGGTCGTTCTTCCACTGGGGATCGGTTTGATCCTTCAGATAGCCGGTAGACAAGAGCCCGACCGCGTTCTGAACACCGGCCGGCTTCAGCACGGCGCCAACTGAGGTCGAGACCTGGTTCATGATGTGAACCGGCTTCCAGCCAATGTCGGCCAACTTCTTGATCGCCTGCGCCGCGAACTTCGGCGTTGTTACGTCGAAGAAGAGATCGACGCCGGCGGCCTTCAGAGTCAAAATCTGAGAGTCAATGGTCGGATCCGCCGGCTCATAGGGCAGTTCCGAAACGATCATCGTCGCCTTGGCACCAAGGCCGTCTTTTAACCCCTTCACGTAGTCCTTACCGTAGTCGTCGTTCTGATAGAGGATGCCGATCTTCGCGTTCGGGTACTTTTCGAGAATGTACTTGGCGTAGATCCGCGACTCACTCTGATAGTTAGGCTGCCAGCCCATGGTCCACGGAAAGTGCTCCGGATCACCCCACTTGGTCGCCCCGGTCGCTACGAAGAGCTGGGGAACCTTCTTCGCGTTCATGTACTTCTGAATCGCCGTGTTCGACGGCGTGCCCAGGCTCTGGAAGATCAAGAGGACTTCGTCGCTCTCGACAAGCTTCCTCGCCTGTTCGACGGCCTTCGGCGGGCTGTAGCCATCGTCGTAAGAAATGAAATTGATCTTGCGTCCGTTGATCCCGCCTTCGGCGTTCACTTTGTTAAAGTAGGCGGCAATCGTTTTGCCGATGGCCCCATAGGCGGAAGCGGGTCCGCTGTATGGATTGATGTTGCCGATCTTGATCTCGGTGTCGGTGGCGCCCGGATCGTATTTCTTCTGCGCGGCGGCCGGCCCAGTCCACGCGACAGCCAAAGCGAGAGCGACCGTCGGTAACAAATATCTGGCGGATCGATTCATGGTTCCCTCCATGGCGCCCGATGAAGAGCGCGCATTTGGCGAATTCTAGACCGCGACGCGCCGCAGTGGGAAACCGAATTGCGTCGATGGTTTCGCTGTGCGGGTTCTGACCTGCGGAACCCTGCTTGCGCGCCGCTCGAGCGCCAGTCGGCGAGATCGCCCCAGGCGGGGTCGCTCAATTCTTGAGGCGCCACGCCGCCTCATCGAAATTTCGTTCGCCGCGCCAAGTGATTGCGGCGGTTCACGTTAACCAATTCACCAAGAACCGCTGGTAAATGGTAAACGATGCGTTAATTTACTCACGTAGGCAATTTGCGGTAGTGATGCGGGACCACGGCAATTCAGGGTGGTTTCAGGCGGGCACCTACGAGTAGAGGCGTGAACCCATGAATATCAAGCTGTTGGAGACGGCGCGGTTCGATTTCGACCGTGTCGAGGCGGTCAGTTCGTCGCTCGCGGTTGCGCCAACTGCGGAGGCGACGCGGCCCCAGGATCAGCTTCCCCGCTACGACGAGCTCGACGTGGAATTCGATGCGCGTACCGGCACCTACTGGGGCTTCATGAAGCCGCGCGGACGGCCGAGCTTCACCCGTGGGCTGCTGCGCAACCTCGACGACATGCAGGACTCCATCAAGCGCATGGCCGCGGCCCGCCGGCGCGCCGGACAATCGCCCGTGCGCTACTTCGTGCTGGCGTCGCGGGTGCCCGGCGTCTTCAATCTCGGCGGCGACCTCGCCCTCTTTGCCGATCTCATCCGCAAGGGCGACCGCCCCGGCCTGCAAAGCTACGCCCGCGCCTGCATCGACGTGCTGCACACCAACTCCATCGCGCTCGATCTGCCGCTCGTCACCATCGCGCTGGTGCAAGGCCATGCCCAGGGCGGCGGCTTCGAGGCCGCGCTCGCCTGCGACGTCATCGTCGCCGAGAAGAACGCCAAGTTCGGCCTGCCCGAGATCCTGTTCGGGCTGTTCCCGGGCATGGGCGCCTACAGCATGCTGAGCCGCCGGCTCGACGCGGCGCGCGCGGAGAAGATGATCCTCAGCGGCCGTATCTTCACCGCCGAGGAGCTGCACGAGATGGGCATCGTGACGATGTTGGCGGAGGCGGGCAGCGGCGAGGACGTGGTGCGCGATTACGTGCAGCGCCGCGGCCGCCGGCAGCTGGCCGAGCAGAGCGTCTACAAGACGCGGCGCCGGATCATGCCCATCACGTATGAGGAGCTTCGCGACGTGACCGAGATCTGGATCGATACCGCGCTCGGACTCGACGAGAGCGACCTGCGCAAGATGCAGCGCCTGATCTCCGCGCAGAACCGCATGCGGCCACAGGAAGTACCGATCGCGAAAAGCGCCTGACGAGCTGCCGGCTTATCGCGGCGAAGGTGACGGTCCTCAGGCGCTGAGGTTCGCCGGGGCGGCGTCGGCGTTGCGATACGCCTGCAGGGCGTTGCGCACCTGCTCGAACTCGGCGCCGAGCTTGTGCATGTAGTCCTTGCCCTGCTGCGCCAGCTCGCGGGCGCCGACCTGCCGCCACGCCAGGCACATCTTGTACATATTACGGGCGCCGATGTTGGCGGCGCCGCTGCGCAGCGCGTGGCAGCGGTCGCGGAACGCCTCGATGTCGGCCGCCTCGGTCGCCGCCGCGAGCTCCTTCAGGATCGTCGCCGTGTCAGCGATGAACTCGTCGATGAGCTGGTCGACGAAGGCCTTGCCGCCGAGAGCCTCGAGATCCGTGAGCTTGTGCGGCTCCAGCACGCCGTGCGCCGCGGTCTGGAATTTCGGGTGGGACGAGATCTTGCGGACGGTTTCGTTTTCCGTGGCTTCCACGGTGGGGGTGGTGGGGGCGTTCTTGGCGACGGTGGCATCGACGATCTCGAGCAGCCGCGCCGCCTCGATCGGCTTGGTGGCGCAGCCGTCCATGCCGGCCTCGTCGCAGCGCTTCTGCATCTCCGGCGTGGCGTCGGCGGTGAGCGCGACGATGGGCACGCGCGTGCGGCCAAGGGAGGCGAAGCGATAGAGCTTGGTCGCCTCGATGCCGTTCATCACCGGCATGTTGACGTCCATGAGCACGATGTCGAAGGCGCGCTCGCCGAGTGCGTCGAGCGCCCGTTCGCCGTTGTCGACAACGGCAACGTCGTGGCCGGCGCGCTCCAGGATCTTGGCGATGACCTTCTGGTTGGTGCGGTTGTCGTCGGCGACGAGGATCGTGCACTTGCGGCGGCTTCGCTCGAACTTGGGGGCGCGGGCCGCCTCCTCGCTGTCGCCGACCTCGCGGATGCCGGCGATGCGAAGTGCGGCGATCGTCTCGGCCGCATTGAAAGGTTCCGACAGGGCGGCGACAAAACGGCCGCGCAGCGGCAGGGCCGGCAATCCCGCCTGCGGCTCGTGCGTGACCACGACGAGCGACAGCTTGACTGAGTCGAGCGCCGAGAACTTGGCGACGGCGGCGGCGACCTCGCCGGCCAGCGCCTGCTCGTCCAGGATCGCGATCTGACGCAGGCCGTTCGACGCGCCGGCGCGCAGCGCATCCATCGCGTCGTCCAGCGTGCGCACGATCCGGGCAGTGACGCCGGCGCCGAGCAGGCCGTTCAACACCGGCTCGATCCGCGCCTCGCTCGAGGCGAGCAGCACCACCGGCACCGCGCAGCGGTGCGGCGCGTCGGCCGCGGCCTCGATAAGCGCGAACGGCATCTCGAACCAGAACGTGCTGCCGACGCCGACTTCGCTGTCGACGCCGATCTTGCCGCCGTGATGCTCGATAAGCTGCTTGCAGATGGCGAGCCCGAGGCCGGTGCCGCCGTATCGGCTGGAAATGGTCTCGTCGGCCTGGGTGAAGCTGTCGAAGATGCGCTCGCGCGCCTCGGGCGCGATGCCGATGCCGCTGTCGGAGATCTCGAAGCGCAGGCGGGCGCGGGCCCCTTCCCGCTCCACCGCGTCGACGGCGATGACGATCTGGCCGCGGCTGGTGAACTTCAACGCGTTGCCGACGAGGTTCGTCAGCACCTCGTGCAGATGCCGATATTCGCCGCGCAGGCGATAGGGCGTTCGCGGGGTGACGTGGACGGAGAGGCGCACGCCCTTGGCGCGGGCCTGGGCACCGAGCATGGCGTCGATGTCGCCGATCGTGGCGTGCAGGTCGAAATCGACCACATGGCTGGCGATGCGGCCCGCCTCGATGCGCGAGAAATCCAGAATGTCGTCGATGAGCGCGAGCAGCGATTTCGCCGAGGTGCGAATGGTGCGCGTCATGTCGCGCTGCTCGGCGTCGAGCGAGGTGTCACGCAGGAGATCGCCCATGCCGATGACGGCGTTGAGCGGCGTGCGCAACTCGTGGCTGACGTTGGCGAGGAAGAGGCTCTTGGCGCGGCTCGCCTCCTCGGCCTGCTGCTTCGCCTTGGAGAGCTTCTTGATGAGGGTGGCGGCATAGGCGGGGAGAATGACCAGCCCGACCACGAGCCCGAGCGCCAGCCGCGGATGCTGGAACCAGTACTCCGTGGTCATGACGACGATGGAGAATCCAGAAACCGCGGTCAGCGTGGCGGCAAACAGATAAGGAATTCCGAAGCGGAAGCCGTTGCCGAAGATGACCCAGAGATAGATCGGGTAGAGGAGCGACGTCGCTTCGTCGCCGGCGTGAATGCCGTACGACAGCGCGCCCAGGTCGACGAGCATCGCCACGATGCGCCGCGCGACGGAGACGCCCGGGCGATAGAGCATGTGGAGGAAAAAGCCGATGCCCGCGCAGGTGAACAGGCTGGTCGCGATGAACGCCAGGCGAACGTCCGGGTTATCGAGGGAGTTGGCGCTGATCAGATAGACGAGAATCAGCGGGCCGATGACGAGGCGGTTGAGCACCATCTCGTGCTCGCCGTCGGGGCGGCCACGCAGCCGGCTCGCGATGAACGCGCGCAACGCACTTAGGCTATAGCTGGTCTTTGCGTTCGTCATGGCTCACCCTGCCCGCAGCAAGCCGTCCGTCCGGGTTTCCTGCGCCGGCGACCGCCCGCTATGGCGCCGCACCAGCGCGGCGAACTCGGTGACGTTCACCGGCTCGCTGAAGTAATAGCCCTGGACCTCGTCGCAGCCTTCGTTGCGCAGGAACTCGAGCTGGTCGGCCCTCTCGACGCCTTCGGCGACCACCTTCAAGCCGAGGCTGTGGCCGAGATTGATGATGGTGCGCACGATCGCCGCGTCATTGGGGTCGTCGAGCAGGTTGCGCAGGAAGCACTGGTCGATCTTCAGGCGGTCGACCGGGAAATTCTTCACGTAAGCGAGCGACGAGTAGCCGGTGCCGAAATCGTCGATGGCGAAGGTGACGCCGAGCTGCTGCAGCTCGCGCAGCGTGCCGGCGGCGGCCTCGGCGTTCTGCATCAGGATGCTCTCGGTGAGCTCGAGCTCGAGCTGCGAGGGATCGAGCCCGGTCTCTTGCAGCACCGAAGTGACGTACTGGCGGATGTCCTGCCGGCGGAACTGCACCGGCGAGAGGTTCACCGCCACGCGCATAGGCGGCAGGCCATTGTCGCGCCACGACTTGGCACGGCCACAAGCCTCGCGCAGCACCCATTCGTTGATCGGAACGATGAGCCCGTTTTCCTCGGCGAGCGGAAGGAATTCGGCCGGCTTCACCAGACCAACGCCGGGACGCTGCCAGCGCAGCAGCGCTTCGGCGCCGACGATGCGGCCGCTCTTGAGCTCGATCTGCGGCTGGTAATAGAGGACGAACTGCTGGCGCTCCAAAGCGTGGCGCAGGTCGGTTTCCAGCACGATCGCCTCGCGGGCGACAGTGTTCATGTCGGCGGCGAACAGCCGGTAGGCGTTCCGCCCTTCGGCCTTGGCCTGGTACATGGCGAGGTCGGCGTTGCGCAGCAGCTCGTCCACGTCGTCGCCGTCGTTGGGGTGGACGGTGATGCCGATCGAGGCGGTCGTGGTGATGTCCTGACCGTTGAGTGTGAAGGGCCGCGACAGCACCGCGATCAAGCGCTGGGCGAGCTCGATCCCATCCTCCGGGGTGGCGAGGTCCGTCTGCAGGATGGCGAACTCGTCGCCGCCGAGACGGGCGACGGTATCGCACTCGCGCACGGTGTCGGTGAGGCGCCGCGCCACTTCCTTGAGCAGCCGGTCGCCCACGTGATGGCCCAGCGCGTCGTTGACGCCCTTGAAGCGGTCGAGGTCGATGAGGTGCAGCGCGAACTGCCGGTCGCCGCGGCGGGCGCGGACGATCTCGCGCCGCATGCGGTCCTGCAGGAAGGCGCGGTTGGGCAGGTCGGTGAGCGTGTCGTGGTGGGCGAGATAGAGAAGATGGCTTTCCGCCTGCTTGCGGTCGGTGATGTCCAGCGACGTGGTGAGCACGTTCACCACCTCGCCGGAGGCGGCGCGCAGCGGCGACTTGGTGGTGACCAGCACGCGCACGGCGCCGCCCTTGTCGAAGATCTCCTCTTCGAACGGCGGCAGCGCATTGCCGGCCTCGAACACGAGGCGGTCGAGGGTGTGGCTGCGCTCGTCGTACTCGGCGCCGAAGGCTTCGCTCGTTTTCTTGCCGACGATCGAACCGGAATCGAGGCCGTAGAAGGACGCCTTGAGCGCGTTGACGAACACGCAATGGCCGTCGCGGTCGGCGGCGCTGATCATCGCCGGCACGGTATCGATGACCTGGGCGAGGCGCTCGCTGCTGTCGCGCAGCACTTCCTCGCGGGAGCGTTCGCTATGCTCGAGCTCGCGCTCGAGATGCACGGCGCGGCCCATGATGATGAGCTGCTGCTTGCGCATCTTGAGCAGGTTGCGCGCGCGGGTGAGAAACTCGTTGTAGTCCACCGGGCTCTGCAGGAAGTCGGTGGCGCCGGCCTCGAGCGCGCGCATGCGGTGGCTGCGCTCCTCGTTGACGGTGATCACGACCACCGGCACGTCGGCGCAGGCGGGAATCTGGCGGAACCGGCGGGTGAACTCCGCGCCGTCGAGATTGGGCATCTTGTAATCGGAGATAACGAGATCGGGGACGTTATGCTCGAGCCAGGCGAGCGTTTCGAGCGGGTCGCCGAAAGCACGCACGTCGGCACCCTCCTCGATCGAAGCGGCGAGCTTCGCGAAGATGTTCCGGTTGGTGACCCGGTCGTCGAGAATGACGATCAGCGACATGACGCCGACATTCCCCCAATTCCTGCGCTACCGTTGCCGGTGGCGCCCCCTGACGCGTGGCGGCGGCACTCTTTGCCGGATACCCGCGTGTTCTGCCGTACGGTCTAGCGCGGAGCGCTTAAGAACCTGGTGCAGCCATCGAGGAAAATCCGCACAGCGGATTTAGGAGATCGTTCAGCATGACAACCGAGCGGCCGTGCCCCGCTGGTGGGTGGGCGGCGGCAAGCGGCATCGGCCTGGCGAGGGGAAAAAGTGCAGAAAAACAAAGCCAACCGGCTGGCGAGTCGACTCCGCTGCTGTCGCGTCTGTATATGTCGTGGTGAACGCTTTCTTTCCACCAGACACTCAGCACCATCAACCGGCGGACGGTCGCATCATGTACACGGAACTCGGGCTCTTCATCGACGGGGCATGGGTCAAGGCCAACGGCCGCGACCGCGAACCGGTCCTTAATCCTTCCACCGAAAAAACCCTCGGCGAGCTGCCGCACGCCAGCCCGTCCGACCTCGACCAGGCGTTCGAGGCCGCAAAGAAGGGCTACAAGGTATGGCGCGCCATGTCCGCCTACGACCGCGGTAAGGTCATGCGCAAGGCGGCCGACCTCATACGCGAGCGGCTGGAGACCATCGCCCGCGTCCTCACCCTGGAGCAAGGCAAGCCCATCGGCGAGTCGCGCCTGGAGGTGGGTGCCGCCGCCGACGTCATCGAGTGGATGGGCGAGGAAGGCCGCCGCGCCTACGGCCGCGTCATTCCCGGCCGCGCCAAGGGCACGCGGCTGATGACGGTGCAGGAGCCCGTCGGCATCGTCGCCGCCTTCACGCCGTGGAACTTCCCGGCGATCACGCCGGCGCGCAAGATGGCGGGCGCGCTCGGCGCCGGATGCGCGCTCATCCTCAAGGCGTCGGAGGAGACGCCGGGCACCAGCATCGAAATGGTGCGCTGCTTCGCCGACGCCAGCTTGCCGGCGGGCGTGCTCAATCTCGTGTTCGGCGTGCCGGCAAAAATCTCCGAGCACCTGATCGCCAAGGAGGGAATCCGGAAAATCTCGTTCACCGGCTCGGTGCCGGTGGGCAAGCACCTCGCCAAGCTCGCCGCCGACGGCATGAAGCGCGTGACTATGGAGCTCGGCGGCCATTCGCCGGTTGTCGTATTCGACGACGTCGATCCCGAGAAGGTCGCCGACATCACGTCGGCGTCCAAGTATCGCAACGCCGGGCAGGTCTGCATCGCGCCGTCGCGATTCTTCGTGCAGGAGAAAATCTACAGCCGTTACGTCGAGCGCTTCACCGAGAACGCGAAGTCGATGAAGGTCGGCGACGGCCTCGCCGACGGCGTGAAGATGGGCCCACTCGCCAACGCCCGCCGACTCGACGCCATGGAAGGCATCGTCAACGACTGCAAGAGTCGCGGCGGCAAGATTTCCACCGGCGGCAAGCGCAGCGCCAACCAGGGCTATTTCTTCGAGCCGACGGTGGTCACTGATCTGCCCGAAGACTCGAAGTTGATGACGCTCGAGCCCTTCGGCCCAATCGCACCGATCGTGCCATTCAAAACCTTCGACGAGGTGGTCGCGCGGGCGAACGCCTTGCCCTACGGCCTCGCCGCGTACGCTTTCACCAACTCGGCGAAGCAGGCGACACTTATCGGCGACGCGCTGGAAGCGGGCATGGTGGGCGTCAACAGCTTTGCCATCTCCACCGCCGAGACGCCGTTCGGCGGCGTCAAGGAAAGCGGCTACGGCCACGAGGGCAGCGTCGAGGGTCTCGAGGCCTATACGGTCAAGAAGTTCATCGCCCAGGGCTGAGCGAAGCCGCTAGGGCTTCGCCCGCTTCTTCGCAGCCGCGCGTAGCGCCGCGATGGTGGTACGCGTGGAAATCTGCTCGGGATCGGTGACAAGCTCGATGACGGCGGCCTTGCCGGACTGCACGGCGCGCTCGAAGGCGGGGGCGAACTCCTCGGTCCGTTCCACCCGCTCGCCGTGGGCGCCGAAGGCGCGCGCGTAGGCGACGAAGTCGGGCGTGGCGAGATCGCTACCGCTCACCCGCTCGGGATAGTCGCGCTCCTGATGCATGCGGATCGTGCCGTACATGTGGTTGTTGAACACCAGGATTATGGGGCGGGCACCGTGCTGGACCGCCGTGCCGATCTCCTGGCCGCTCATCAGAAAGCCACCATCGCCGACGCAACCGATGACGAGCCGGTCGGGCCGGGCGAGCGCCGCTGCGGTGGCCGCCGGCACCGAATAGGCCATGGCCCCGGATGTGGGCCCGAGCTGCCGGCAGGGCCGGCGATAGGTCAGAAAGCGCTGCGCCCAGCCGGTGAAGTTACCGGCGTCGAGGGTGACGATGAAATCCGCGGGCAGGCGCTTGCGCAACTCGGCGAACGCCCGGCCCATGTCGAGCGGAAAGCTCGTCGCCGGCGGCTCGATGGAGGCGAGGTATTCCTTGTGTGCGGCCTCGCGCCAGACGCTCCACTTCTTTTTGCCGTCGACCGGCTGCATAGCGGCGGCGGCGGCAGCGAAATTCGCCGCCGACGAGACGATGGCGAGATCGGGCTGAAAAACGCGACCGATCTCGTCGGGGTCCGGGTAGACGTGGACGAAACGCTGGCGCGGCGCCGGCACTTCCATGATCTCGTAGCCCTGGGTCGTCATCTCGCCGAGCCGCGTTCCCACCACCAGAAGGAGATCCGCCGCCTTGGCGCGGGCCACCAGCGTCGGCGCCGTCGAGGTGCTGAGGTCGCCGGCGAAGCAGGGCGAGACGTTGTCGAAGACGTCCTGGCGGCGGAACGAGCAGGCGGTCGGCAGCCCGTTCTTCTCGGCGAACGCCACGATCTCCGCGCACGCCTCGTCGCTCCAGCCGGAGCCGCCGACGATCATCAGCGGCCGCTCGGCGCGGGCGAGCATGTCGCGGAGCTTCGCCATGTCGGCGGGCGCTGCCGCCGGCTGCACCGCCACGCAGGGTCTCGCGTCGGCGACGGTCGCGGTGTCCGTCAACATGTCTTCCGGAAGCGAGAGCACCACCGGCCCGGGCCGGCCGGACGTCGCCTCGTGAAACGCACGCGCGAGGTATTCCGGGATGCGCTCGGCGCTGTCGATCTCCGCCACGCTCTTGGCGATGGGCGCGAACATGCGGCGGTAGTCGATCTCCTGGAAGGCTTCCCGGTCGCGGGTGCCGCGGCCGATCTGACCAACGAGCAGGATCATCGGCGTTGAGTCCTGGCGGGCGGTATGCACGCCGATCGCGGCGTGGCAGGCGCCGGGGCCACGGGTGACCATGGCGATGCCGGGCTTGCCAGTGAGCTTGCCGTAGGCTTCCGCCATGTTGGCGGCGCCCGCCTCATGGCGCGCGTTGATGAGCTTGATCCGGTCGCGCACGCCGTAGAGGGCGTCCAGCAGCGCGAGGTAGCTCTCGCCGGGAACGCAAAAGGCCATGTCCACGCCATGGATGAGCAGCTGGTCGACGAGTATCTGGCCACCGGTGCGCGCCGGCGCGACTTCGGCGCGCGCGGCTTGAGCGGGTTGACCTTTTTGCAAGCTCATGGCGTCGGCAGCCTACTTTGGATCACGTTGGGCTTGACCGTAGATTGGGTGAGTTCCAGACTGGAGTTCATAAAAGGTGGCGGCTCGCCGCAGGTAAAGCGAGCCGGCGCTGCAAAGCAAGAAAAACAAAGCGGGCGAAGAGGCCGTGTTCGGGAGGAAAATGCCATGCCTACCGTGACCCTTAAGGTCAACGGGCGGAGCGAATCCGTCGAGGTCGAACCGCAGGCGCTACTGGTGCAGCTGCTGCGTGAGAAGCTCCTGCTCACCGGCACGCACGTGGGCTGCGATACCTCCCAGTGCGGCGCCTGCGTCGTGCACGTGGACGGGCGCGCGGTGAAGTCCTGCACCATCTTCGCGCTTCAGGCGGAGGGCGCCGACGTCACCACCATCGAGGGATTGGCGAACGGCGGCGGCCTGCATCCGATGCAAGCGGCCTTCCGCGAGAACCACGGCCTGCAATGCGGCTTCTGCACGCCGGGCATGATCATGGCGGCGATCGATATCGTGCGCCGCAAGGGCAACGAGCTCGACGAAGATACAATCCGCGACGAACTCTCGGGAAACCTGTGCCGGTGCACCGGCTACCACAACATCGTCAAGGCGATCGCCGCCGGCGCCAAGGCGATGACGAACAAGCCCGGCGCGACCAAGGCCGCCTGAGCAGGAGGAGACGCTATGAGCGCGACTGGAATCGGGGCCTCGGTCCGCCGCACGGAAGACCAGCGCTTCATCACCGGCAAGGGACATTACACCGACGACATCACCCGGCCGGGTCAAGCCTATGCCTACTTCCTGCGCTCGCCGCACGCGCATGCGACGATCAAGAAACTCGACACGCGCAAGGCGACGAAGATGCCGGGCGTGGTGGCGGTGCTCACCGGCGACGATCTCGCCGCCGACAAGGTGGGCGATCTCATCTGCGGCTGGATGATCACGTCGAAGGACGGCACCCCCATGAAGGCCGGGCCCCACCCGGCGCTTGCGCGGGGCAAGGTGCGCCACGTGGGCGACCAGGTGGCGGTGGTCATCGCCAACACCCTGAACCAGGCGAAGGATGCGGCGGGCGCGATCGAGGTCGAATACGGCGTGCTGGCGGCGGTGGCCGATCCCGCCAAGGCGCAGGACCCGAGGGCGCCGCAGATCCACGACGCGGCACCGCGCAACACCATCTACGAATGGGCGATAGGCGACGCCGCCGCCGTGGGCGAGGCGTTCAAGTCGGCGAAGCACGTCTCCAGGCTCAACATCACCAACAACCGGCTCATTCCCAACGCCATGGAGCCGCGGGCGGCCAACGCCGAATACGACTCCGGCACCGACTCGCTCACGCTGTGGGTGACGAGCCAAAACCCGCACGTGCATCGCCTTGTCATGTCGGCCTTCCTGGGCTTGGCACCCGAGCACAAGTTCCGCGTGATTGCGCCCGACGTGGGCGGCGGCTTCGGCTCGAAGATCTTCATCTATCCGGAGGAAACCGTCTGCGTATGGGCGGCGAGGAAAGTGCGCCGGCCGGTGAAGTGGACGTCGGACCGCAGCGAGGCGTTCGTCACCGACGCCCACGGCCGCGATCACGTCACCCACGCCGAGATGGCGCTCGACGACAAGGGGAAAATCCTCGCGCTACGCGTTAAGACCATCGCCAACCTCGGCGCCTACATGTCGACGTTCTCCTCGTCGGTGCCGACCTATCTCTACGCCACGCTGCTGTCGGGCCAATACAACATCCCCGCGATCTATTGCGAGGTCGACGCGGTCTATACCAACACCGTGCCGGTCGACGCTTATCGCGGCGCCGGCAGGCCGGAGGCGTGCTTCGTGATCGAGCGCCTGGTGGAGATCGCCGCGCGCGAGATGCACATGAACCCGGTGGACCTGCGGCGGAAGAACTTCATCACCCAGTTCCCGCACCAGACGCCGGTGATCATGGCCTACGACACCGGCAACTACGCGGCCTCCCTCGACAAGGCGCTCAAGCTCGCCGACCAGAAAGGCTTCGCCCAGCGCAAGCAGGAAGCGGCGCGGCGCGGCAAGCTCGCCGGCTTGGGCTTCTCCACTTACATCGAAGCCTGCGGCATCGCACCGTCGGCGGCGGTGGGCTCGCTCGGCGCCGGCGTCGGCTTGTGGGAATCGGCGGAAGTGCGCGTCAATCCCACCGGCTCGGTCGAAGTCCTCACCGGCAGCCACAGCCACGGCCAGGGCCACGAAACGACTTTCGCCCAGCTCGTTTCCGGCCGGCTCGGCATTCCGATCGAGCAGGTGACGATCGTGCACGGCGACACCGACAAGGTGCAGTTCGGCATGGGCACCTACGGCTCGCGTTCGGGCCCGGTGGGCATGACCGCGATCCTGCACGCGACGGATAAGGTCATCGCCAAGGCCAAGCAGGTCGCCGCCCACGTACTCGAGGCCGGCGAAGGCGACATCGAGTTCAAGGACGGCCGCTTCGTCGTGGCCGGCACCGACAAGTCGGCGGCCTTCGGCGAAATCGCACTGCAGGCCTATGTAGCGCATAAGTTCCCGACAGCGCAGATCGAGCCCGGGCTGAAGGAAACGTCGTTCTACGACCCGACCAACTTCACCTTCCCGTCGGGCTGCCACATCTGCGAGGTCGAGATCGATCCGGAGACAGGCAAGACCGACATCGTGCGCTGGACCGCGGTGGACGACTTCGGCACGGTGATCAACCCGATGATCGTCGAGGGCCAGGTGCACGGCGGCATCGCTCAGGGCGTGGGCCAGGCCATGCTCGAAGGCTGCGCCTACGACGACGATGGCCAGCTCGTCACCGGCTCGTACATGGACTACTGCATGCCGCGCGCCGACGATCTGCCGTCTTATATCGTCGACACGACCGTGACCAAGTGCCCGTCCAATCCGCTAGGCATCAAAGGCTGCGGCGAGGCCGGCGCCATCGCGTCGCCGTCGGCACTGATCAACGCCATCACCGATGCGATCGGCAGCGAGGACGTCGCCATGCCGGCAACGGCGCCGGTGGTCTGGCGGGCGATCCAGAAATCGCAGCAACAGCACCGCCGGGCGGCGGAGTGACGGAGGAAACCATGTACGCCTTTGCCTACCACCGTCCCGCCAGCCTCAAGCTCGCCGCGGCGGCGCTCGCCAAACAGAAGGACGCCAAGGCCTTGGCCGGCGGCCATAGCCTGATCCCGACGATGAAACTGCGTCTGTCCGACGCGCGCAACATCGTCGACCTCGGCGCCATCAAGGGCATCGACGGCATCGCGCTGAAGGGCAAGAATCTCGAGATCGGCGCCATGACCCGCCACGTGGCGGTGGCCGGCTCGCCGGTGGTGCGCAAGGCGATCCCGGCGCTCGCCGAGCTCGCATCCCTGATCGGCGACCCGCACGTGCGCCATCGCGGTACGCTCGGCGGCTCGATCGCCCACAACGATCCGTCGGCGGACTATCCCGCCGCTTGTCTAGCGCTCGGCGCCACCATCATCACCACTAGCCGGAAGATCCCTGCGGAGAAATTCTTCCAGGGCCTATTCGAGACCGCGCTGGGAAAGAGCGAGATCATCACCGCAGTGAGCTTCCCGATTCCGAAGCGCGCCGGCTACGCGAAATTCCCGAACCCGGCGTCGCGTTTTGCGCTGGTCGGCGTGTTCGTCGCCGACTTCGGCAAGGACGTGCGCGTGGCGGTGACCGGCGCCGGCGAAAGCGGCGTGTTCCGCGCCAAGGAGATCGAGGCGGAGCTGAAGAAGGACTTCTCCGCCGACGCGCTCGCCAACATCCGGTTCGGGCCGAAGGGCATCATGTCCGATATCCACGGCGACGCCGCCTATCGCGGCCACCTGATCGGCGTCATGGCGCGCCGCGCGGTGGCGGCGGCCGGCTGAGCTGGCTCCCGTTCGGCGCCGCAACGCGTTAGACTAGCTCGACAAATCGGACCGGCGCGGCCTCGTCACAGGCCGCGCAGCCTGTGGAGTTCATCCTTGAGCAAAGCCAAGACCGCGCTGCCGGAATCGATCGACGCCACGCTCGCGCTCATGCAGTCGGGCAACTACGTGGCCGACCGGGCGCTGGCCACGGTCGTGTTCCTCGCACTGCGCATGAAGCGGCCGCTGTTCTTCGAGGGCGAGGCCGGCGTCGGCAAGACCGAGGTCGCCAAGGTGCTGGCGGGCGCGCTCGGGCGGCGGCTGGTGCGGCTGCAGTGCTACGAGGGTCTCGACGTCTCCTCCGCGCTCTACGAGTGGAACTACGCGGCGCAGATGATCGCGATCCGCATCGCCGAGGCGGAAGGCTCCGCCGATCGCGAGCGACTCGCGACCGACGTCTTCTCGGAAAAGTTTCTGGTCAAGCGGCCGCTGCTCGAGGCATTGTCGCCGGACGCGGCCGGCGCGCCGGTGCTGCTCATCGACGAGATCGACCGCGCCGATGAGGCGTTCGAGGCGTTCCTGCTCGAGGTGCTTGCCGATTTCCAGGTCACCATACCGGAGCTCGGCACCATCAAGGCGGCGACCCCGCCCATCGTCATCATCACTTCCAACCGCACGCGAGAGATCCACGACGCGCTCAAGCGGCGCTGCCTCTATCACTGGATCGACTATCCGAACTTCGCCCGCGAGATCGCCATCCTGCACGCCCGGCTGCCTGGTGCTTCCGAGCGCCTGGCGCGGGAGGTGGTGGCGTTCGTGCAGTCGCTCCGCCGCGAGGATTTGTTCAAGATGCCCGGCGTCGCCGAGACGCTGGACTGGGCCTCGGCGCTGGTCGAGCTCGGCGCGAAATCACTCTCCCCTGCGCTCGTCCATGACACCGTGGGCGTGGTGCTGAAGTACCAGGACGACATCGCCCGCCTCGCCGAGCCCAAGATCGAGGAACTCTTGCAGCGCTCGCGCGCCGAGCTGAAGGCCGCCGAATGAGCGAGCCGCGGGCCGCGCCGCAGCTTGCGGAGAACATCGTGCGCTTTGCCCGCGCGCTCCGTGCCGCCGGGCTGAAGCTCGGGTCGCGGGCCGCGATCGACGCGGTGGCGGCGGTGGAGGCCATCGGCGTCGGCAACCGCGCCGATTTCTACTGGACGCTGCACGCGATCCTGGTCAACCGCCACGAGGACGACCCGGTATTCGACATGGCGTTCCGCCGCTTCTGGCGGCGGCGCGATCCGAACGAGGCGATCCTCATGGAGATGCTGCCGGTGGCGCCGGCGCCGCCCATCGAGCGGCCCGGCAACCGGCGGGTGGAGGAGGCGCTCGGCAGCGACGGCGCGCCGCGGCTGCCGCGCGCGCTCAAGCCCGAGATCACCGTTGACATGCGCGGCACCGTTTCCGACGTGGAGGTGCTGCGCAAGAAAGACTTCGCCCAGATGAGCGCCGCGGAGATCGCGGAGGCGCGGCGGCGCATCGCAACGCTGCCGTTCGCCCGCCAGGAAATACCGGCGCGGCGTCTGGTGGCGAATGCGCGTGGCCATCGCATCGATCTCCGCCGCACGTTGCGCGCGAGCCTGCGCGCCGGCGGCGAGGTGATCGATCTGCGGCGTCGGACGCGGGGAACGCGGCGCCCGCCCATCGTGGCGCTCGTCGACATCTCCGGCTCGATGACCGACTACTCGCGGGTCCTCCTGCATTTCCTCCATGCGCTCGGCGAGGCGCAGGGGCGCGTCTCCACCTTCCTGTTCGGCACCCGGCTCACCAACGTCACCCGCGCGCTCAAGGCGCGCGATCCCGACGCCGCGCTCGCCGCCTGCACCGCGACGGCGCGCGACTGGTCCGGCGGCACGTGGATCTCCACGTCGCTGCATGCCTTCAACAAGCAGTGGTCGCGGCGCGTGCTCGCCCAGGGGGCGACCGTGCTGCTCATCACCGACGGCCTCGAGCGCGAGTCGGGCGAGAATCTCGCCCGCGAAATGGACCGCGTGCACCGCTCGTCGCGGCGGCTGATCTGGCTCAACCCGCTGCTCCGCTATGCCGGCTTCGAGCCGCGCGCCAAGGGAATCCGCGCCATGCTGCCGCACGTGGACGAGATGCGGCCGGTGCACGATCTCACGAGCCTGGAATCGCTCTGCCGCGCCTTGTCCGACGACCGCTGGCAGCGCGCGATCGGCTGGCGCGATCGCGCCGCTTAAGGTCAGCGGCCGGTGAACCGCGGCTTGCGCTTTTCCATGAATGCGGTGCGGCCCTCGACGTAGTCCCGGCTCGCGAAGCACTCCGCCACCAGCGCATCGCAGCGCGCGAGATCGCGCGCCGAGGGATCCTTGCGGATCTCGCCGACGATGAACTTGGTGGC
The DNA here is from genome assembly GCA_035601815.1 of Xanthobacteraceae bacterium. Lineage (GTDB taxonomy): Bacteria > Pseudomonadota > Alphaproteobacteria > Rhizobiales > Xanthobacteraceae > DATNNN01. The sequence continues at coordinate 20,612 of DATNNN010000259.1, forward strand.
GTGCATGGTCAGCGGCGCGTTCCCGGCAACGTTGTCGGCGTAGCGCTTGACGAAGACTTCGAGATCGCCGTCGGGCACCACCCGGTTGACGAGGCCCATGGCGAGCGCCTCCGACGCGTCGAATTGGCGGGCGGTAAAGAAGATCTCCTTGGTGAAGGCGGGCCCGACCAGGTCGACGAACCGGCGCAAGCCGGCATATTCGTATCCGAGCCCGAGCTTCGCCGCCGGCAGGGCGAACCGCGCGGTTTCCGAAGCGATGCGCATGTCGCAGGCAACGGCGACGCCGAGGCCGCCGCCGACGCAGTAGCCGCGGATCATGGCGATGGTGGGCTTGGGAAACTCGTCCACCGCGGCGAAGGTGCCGGCGACCGTATCGTTATATTTGGCGATGCCCGCCTCATCGGCGCGCTCGTCCTCGAAGCGCGAGATATCGGCGCCGGAAATGAAGGCCCTGGGGCCGGCGCCGGTGAGCACCACCACGCGCACGTCGTCGTCCTTGGCGAAATCAGCAAGGATGCGGCCGGTGGCCTCCCACATGTCGAGGGACACGGCGTTATAGCGCGCGGGATTGTTGAAGATCACGTAGCCGACGGGACCTTCCTTGCGCGCGAGCATCTTTTCGGTCTTGCTCATCTACCCCTCCTTCGCGCTC
>DATNNN010000260.1:0-3077 GCA_035601815.1 Xanthobacteraceae bacterium
GGGCGAAATCTGCGACCTGATCGGCAAGCCGGAATGGAAAACCGATCCGGACTACGCCACGCTGCCGGCGCGGCTGCCGCGGCTCGGGCACATCTTCGAGACCATCGAGCAGTGGACCATGACCAAGACCAAGTTCGAGGTCATGGAGATCTGCAACGCCGTCGACATCCCGGTCGGCCCGATCCTGTCCATGAAGGAGATCGCCGAGGAGCCTTCGCTCCGCCAGACCGGCACCGTGGTCGAGGTCGACCACCCGACGCGCGGCAAGTACCTGACCGTCGGCAATCCGGTGAAGATGTCGGACTCGATCACCGAGGTACAGCGCTCGCCGCTCCTCGGCGAGCACACCGAGGAAGTGCTGAAAGTGCTCGGCTACAGCCACAAGGAAGTCGTCGAGATCAAAGGCTCGGAAGCGGTCACGGCGCCGGAAAAAGGCGCGCGCGCCGAAGCGGCGTGACGCAGCGATAACGGAAGCGGTTGGGGGCGGCTATGCGTATCGTGGTTCACGGCCAGCAGGCCTTCGGCAAGGCCGTGCTGGAAGCGCTCCTCAAGCGCGGCGAGAATGTCGTCGCCGCTTACGTGGCGCCGGAGAAGCCGGGACAGAAGGCCGATCCGCTGAAGGAGGCGGCGCTCGCCGCGAAGCTGCCGGTGCTGCAGCCTGTCTCCTACAAGAAGCCCGAGGTGTGGGACGAATTCCGCGCGCTTAAGCCCGACCTGCAGGTCATGGCGTTCGTCACCCTGTTCGTGCCCGAAGAATTTCTCAACATCCCGACCAAAGGTTCGATCCAGTATCACCCGTCCCTCCTGCCCCGCTTCCGCGGCCCCAGCTCGATCAACTGGCCGATCATCAAGGGCGCGACGGAGACCGGCCTCTCGATCTTCTGGCCGGACAACGGGCTCGATACCGGCGACATCCTGCTGCAGAAGAAGACGCCCATCGGGCCCGCCGACACGCTCGGCTCGGTCTACTTCGACCGCCTGTTCCCCATGGGTGTCGAGGCCATGTGCGAGGCGGTCGATCTGGTGAAAGCGGGCAAGGCCCCACGCACCAAACAGAAGGAAGCGGACGCGACCTATGAAGGCTGGTGCAGCGCGGAAAACGCGCGCATCGATTGGGGCAAGCCGTGGGCGCAGGTCCATAACCTGATCCGCGGCTGCAATCCGGCGCCCGGCGCGTGGACCACGCTCAACGGCGCCAAGCTGCAGATCTTCGACACGACGCCGCTCCCCGCGCGCGCCCCAAGTGGGATCGGCGGGAAGATGGGCGAGGTCGTCGCGACCGATCCAGAAAGCTTCACCGTTGTTTGCGCCGACGGCCGCATCAAGGTAACGCGGGTGAAGCCGACGGACGGCGCCAAGATCGGTGCCGGAGAGTTCGCCGCCGCCGCTAACGTGAAAGCCGGCACGAGGTTCATCTGATGTCGAAGTCCACCGCCCAGGCGCGCGCGACCGGTGCCTCGCAACACACCAACCCGAAGAGCGACATCGAGATCGCGCAGGCTGCGAAGAAGCGGCCGATCATGGAGCTTGCGCGCGAGCGACTCGGCATCGCGCCGGAGAACCTTGATCCCTACGGCCACTACAAGGCCAAGGTGTCGATGGCCTTCATCAAGACGCTGACGGGCAAGCCCGACGGCAAGCTGATCCTGGTGTCGGCGATCACGCCGACGCCGGCGGGCGAGGGCAAGACCACGACCACCGTGGGCCTCACCGATGCGCTCAACCACATCGGCAAGAAGGCGATGCTGTGCCTGCGCGAGCCGAGCCTTGGCCCGTCGTTTGGCATGAAGGGCGGCGCCGCCGGCGGCGGCTACGCGCAGGTAGTGCCGATGGAGGATATCAACCTCCATTTTACCGGCGACTTCCACGCCATCACGTCCGCGCACAACCTACTGTCAGCCTTGATCGACAATCACATCTATTGGGGCAACGAGCTCGGCATCGACAGCCGCCGCGTGGCCTGGCGGCGCGTCATGGACATGAACGATCGTGCGCTGCGCGAGATCGTCTGCTCGCTCGGCGGTGTCGCCAACGGCTTTCCGCGCGAGGCGGGCTTCGACATCACGGTGGCCTCGGAAGTCATGGCGATCTTCTGCCTTGCCACCGACCTCGACGACCTCAAGGCGCGCCTTGGCAACATCATCGTCGCCTATACGCGGGATCGGAAGCCGGTTCGCGCGCGCGACCTCAAGGCGCATGGCGCCATGACGGTGCTGCTCAAAGAGGCGCTCTCGCCGAACCTGGTGCAGACACTGGAAGGCACGCCGGCCTTCATCCACGGCGGGCCGTTCGCCAACATCGCGCACGGCTGCAACTCGGTGCTGGCCACCACCACGGCGCTCAAGCTCGCGGATTACGTGGTGACCGAGGCCGGCTTCGGCGCCGATCTCGGCGGCGAGAAGTTCTTCGACATCAAATGCCGCAAGACAGGCTTGAATCCCGCTTGCGTGGTGCTGGTCGCCACCATTCGCGCGCTGAAGATGCACGGCGGCGTGAAGAAGGAGGACCTCAAGACGGAAAACCTCAAGGCGCTCGAGGCGGGGCTTGCGAACCTGCAGCGCCACGTGGAGAACGTGCGCAAGTTCGGCGTCGTGCCGATCGTCTCCATCAACCGTTTCAGCGCCGACAGCGCGGCCGAGATCGAGCTCGTGAAGAACGCCTGCGCCAAGCTCGGGGTCGAGGCGCTGATGGCCGATCATTGGGCCGAAGGCGGCGCCGGCGCCGCCGACGTGGCACGCGCCGTGGTCAAGATCGCCGAATCCGGTACGAGCAAGCTCAAGCTGCTCTATCCCGACGACATGCCGCTGATCGAGAAGATCCGCACCATCACCAGGGAAATCTATCGCGCCAAGGACATCGACGTGCACCAGCCGGTGCGCGATCAGCTGGAGTCCTTCGAGAAGATGGGCTTCGGCAAATTGCCGGTGTGCATCGCCAAGACCCAGTACAGCTTCACCACCAACGGCGATCTCAAGGGGGCGCCGAACGACCACATCGTGAACGTGCGCGAGGTGCGGCTGTCGGCGGGCGCCGAGTTCGTGATTGCGATCTGCGGTGAGATCATGACCATGCCGGGA
>DATNNN010000261.1:0-7942 GCA_035601815.1 Xanthobacteraceae bacterium
CAGCACATAGGCCGCCGCAAGCAGACAAGCTTCGGAAAAATATGCTCCGGTGAGTAAACATACAATGAGGGCAAGCTCAAAAGCGGCGGCGAGCCATGCAAGCGTGAGCGGCAGCGGAAATCCAGCCGCTGCAATGAAGCCGGACGTTGCATTGATGTCGATCAGCTTGAGGCTGACCGCCATGACGAAGACAGCCGCATAGATCAGCCGTCCTGCAAGAGCGGCGGCGGTTGCCCATCCTGAACCCGGTGAATTCATTGTCATCGATACCTCCCTCTTGATCGCCGTCCGACGCCGTTGAGATCATGGACGATCGAGCTTTTACGCCAGGGTCTCGTGAGCAAAATACACTAACTTCACGACTGGGCCGCTGGGTAGCCGATCCTGATCAGACGTCGCATCGCAAGGCACTATCCGCCCAATGAGTCAGGCTCTCTAGACTCTAGTGCTATTTGTTGTTGGAAGCGTCGGGCAGCTTCATTTGCGAGTCCCACGACGGTAGGTTCCACTCCGCTCTGCGCGATAGGGCGATGCGTCAATCGCGTTAAGCCTCTACAAAGACGCCAAGTGCGCCAAGAACATCACCGACCTCACAAGCAAGCTCTCCCAATCCTATGACTCGGTCGTTAAGTACATGAACTCGATCAATTGCAGGTCAAAATTTTGAGTAAGCATAGAGGCCGGCAGGACCAAGACACTGCACACGCGCCATGATGTCTGATTCTGGCACTAAGCGGACATCGAACGAACTGATTGCGAAAAGCTGATTTCGTCACGAGTGGTGAGAAAACTCTAATTTGCTCGTCAGTTCATGCAACATCGACGGCGCTGACCTTGCGCGGACACCCAGTTTTCGTCGGAGTTTAGTGTTGATGGATGTAGGCGCGCACCGCGTCGGGAAGCGGCCGTCCGGCCGCGTCGCGTTCGGCAACGAAATCGCGCAGCATCTGCACGAGCTCTAGATTGCGACGTGCGTGTAGACCCACGATCGTTTCGAGCGACGCGCCCACGAACACGCATTTCACAACTAGCTGATTCCACGCGGGCTGGTCGAAATAGTCGAACGGATAGGGATTGGCGCAAGCGATTGCCTCGAACACCGTCCCGATCGACGAGCGCGCACCTTCGCGCGCACGTTCGTAGAGCGCAGCCGCCGCCGGAAAGACGGCGAAACCCTTGAGGCAGGCCACGAGCTCCGTCACCTCGGCGGTGGCTGCGAGCTTGTCCACCCGCGCGGCGAACGCCGCGTCGTCGCCACTGTGAGTCGCGAGCCACAGCGCCACGCGCGCCGCTTCCACCGCGCTCCACATTTGTGGCTGCCACCCGGGGCGCAATTGCTGGGCGGCGGCGATGTCCGAGATGGCGAGCGTAAACTCCTGGCGTCCGAGCTTGCGCCCGGCGAGGCCAAGGGCGATGCCGAGCCGGCGCTCGTCCACGCCCACGCGCTGACGCGCGATCTCGCCGTCGAGCCACTGCATCGCGTCGGTGGCAAGCGCCCGCGCCAGCCACAGGCGCAGCAACGCGATGGTCGCTTCCATCACGTGCCCGCCACGTAGCGCTGCAGCAGCACTGTCGCGGCGAAGCCCGCCACCGCGACCAGTGCCGCGTTCACCGCGCCGACGCTGGCGAGAAACGCTGCGTCCACGAGCGAGATGCCAGCGATCAGTGTCACCATCGCGCGCGGCACCGCCGCAACCGTCGGCCGCTTGGCGAGGAGATAGACCGCGTAGGCCACGGCCGCGACTAGCGCGAGATGCACATAGGCCGCGAGCGCGCCGTGGCCATACGCCGGCAGCGTGAGCGCGATCGGAGCCGCGAGCGCTAACAGCGGCCAGAGATTTCCCACGCGGTCCAGGCGTTCCTGGCGCGCCGCGAAGGTGACGCCGGCGACGAAGGTGAGCATGGCGAATCCGGCCACGATAACCGGCGGTGATACGGTGCCGGTCGCGGCCGCGGCGGCGCCGGCGTAGACCAGCGCTCGGCACAATCCCATGACGAGCGGCGCCACCGGGTTGCCCCTGTGGAAGGCGTCGTAGCCGACGATGGAAAGCGCAAGCATGAGGCCGACGACCGCTGCCGCGAGGCCGATGAGCGCGAGGATCGCGACACCGGCCGCGAGCAACGCGAGGCCGATGATCGCCACCGCCTGCGCCGAGATGTCGCCCGCTGGGATCGGTCGCGTCGGCCGCTCGCGCGCATCGATGCTTCGGTCGAAATAATCGTTGAGGTACATGCCGCCCACGTAGAGGAGCGACATGGCGAGCGCGACCAGCGCCACCCGCCGGTATTCTGCCGCGCCGCCGGCGAGCATCGTGCCGGCGAGCACGTTGGTCCACACCGTCGGCAGGTTGGAGATGCGGCCGAGCTTCAGGAGCGTGTCCGGCAACGCGGCTTTCGCGACGGTAGCCATCAGTCAAGCTCCGCTTTCACCCAGATCAGCTCACGGCTGATGGCATCGGCGACGTTTCCCTGGCGCAGCCCCTGCGACGTCTGCCTGAGGCGACTTCTAAAGGGCCACAGGATTGTGCGCCGATCGCTCTCGCCTGTATTGTCCGCAGGCGCGCCATCCCTGTCAATTTTGCGAATGGTACTCATGCGTCCGACGATCGTCCTTCTCGTGGTTGGCCTCTCGCCACGCCACCTCGGGCCGCACACGCCGAAGCTCGACGCGCTCGCGCGCGCCGGCGCCATGCGGCCGTTGAAAACCATCACGCCCGCGGTCACCTGCTCCGTGCAGGCGACGTTCATGACCGGCAGCCTGCCGCGCGAGCACGGCATCGTCGGCAATGGTTGGCTCTTCCGCGATCTTCTGGAGATATGGCTGTGGCGCCAGTCGAACCGGCTCGTCGGCGGCGAGAAGATCTGGGAGGCAGGCAAGCGCCGCGATCCCGCCTTCACTGCCGCCAATCTATTCTGGTGGTACAACATGGGGGCGAGCCACGACGTGGGCGTCACCCCGCGGCCGATCTACAAGGCGGATGGCCGGAAGCTTCCCGACTGCTACGCGCAACCCTTGGAGCTGCGCGAGGAGCTGACCGCCGAGCTCGGGCCTTTCCCGCTGTTCCATTTCTGGGGCCCGGCCACCAACACCTCCTCTTCGCGCTGGATCGCCGACGCCGCCCTCCACGTGCGGCGTAGCCGCGCGCCCACGCTTTCCCTCGTGTATCTGCCGCACCTCGACTACGATCTGCAGCGCTTCGGGCCCGAAGACCCGCGCGTCGCGAAAAGTCTCACGGAAATCGACGCGGTGGCGGGCGACCTCATCGCCGACGCCGGCCGCGACGGCGCGCGCGTCATCGTGCTCTCGGAGTACGGGATCACGGGCGTTTCCAGGCCGATCCACATCAACCGCGCGCTGCGTGAGGCCGGCTTTCTACGGGTGCGGGCGGAGGAGGGGGAAGAGCATCTGGATGTCCCGCAATCGCGGGCATTCGCCGTCTCCGACCACCAGATCGCGCATATCTATGTGAACGATCCGCGGCTGATCGGAGAGGTGAAGGCCATCGTCGGCGACCTGCCCGGTGTGGAGCGGGTGTTCGATGCCGCGGAGCAGCGCGAACTCGCCCTCGACCATCCCCGCTCCGGCGAGCTTGTGGCGATCGCCGAGCCGGACGCCTGGTTCACCTACTACTATTGGCTGGACGACGCCCGCGCGCCGGACTTCGCGCGCACGGTGGAGATCCACCGTAAGCCCGGCTACGATCCGGTCGAGCTGTTCCTCGACCCGGCGATCCGCTTCCCCAAGCTCGCCATCGGCGCGCGCCTTCTCAAGCGCGCGCTCGGCTTCCGCGCGCTCATGGACGTGATCCCGCTCGACGCCACGCTGGTGAAGGGATCGCACGGCCGCCCGACCGAGAACGAGGCCGACGGCCCGCTGTTCATCTCGAGCGAGCCCCACCTCGTTACCGACACGCCGCTCGCCGCCGCCGACGTCAAACGGCTTATCCTGGCGCACGTTTTTGACTGAATTGTTGCAGCGCCGATCGATGGGTTCCCAACGATCCGTAGTTACATTGCAATTTCTTGACGGGCATTGGCGTTGGAGTACGCTTTCGCCGTCCGCAGTCCAAACTCGAGACTTCATGAATCGAGACGGAGCGGACGGGAGGATCTCATGAGAGCAAAAAGCGTGCTGCTGGGCGCAGCGGCGGCGGGCCTGTTGGCCATCTCGCCGGCGTTCGCCCAGACCATACCGCAGACTCCTGCGGAAGTGGCCCGCCCGGGCGGCAAATTGCCCGGCAATCCCAAGATGGCGCTGGTCAAGGTCGGCGACGGCTTCAACGATCCGGTCGGCGTCTCGGTCGCCGGCGACGGCTCCGGCCGCATCTTCGTGGTCGAGCGCGTTGGCCGCGTTCGCGTCATCGGCGCCGACGGTAAGCTGCAGGCCGAGCCGTTCCTCGACATCACCAAGACCAACCCGCTCGGCAGCGAAGTGCAGACCGGCTTCGTCGAGCAGGGTCTGTGGTCGATCGCGTTCCATCCGAAGTTCAAGGACAACGGCTACATCTACGTCCACTACGCCTCGCTGCCGTTCAACGGGGCGTCGATTGTCGCGCGCTACACGGTGGACAAGGCGAGCCCAAACGCGATCACGACCGCGCAGGCGAACAAGTCGGTCAAGGTAATCATGAACATCCCGCAGCCGTACTATAACCATTACGGCGGCCGCATCGCGTTTGGTCCCGACGGCAAGCTCTACATCGGCAAGGGCGACGCCGGCTGGGAAGGCGATCCGCTCGACGCCGGCCAGAACCTGAACACGTTGTGGGGCAAGATGCTCCGCATCGACGTCGATACGCCGGACGACGTGGCCTACGCGGTGCCGAAGGACAACCCGTTCGCCGCCGCCGACAAGCCGCAGATGATGAGCCTGTTCGGCATCACCGAGGCGGGCTTCTCCAAGATCAAGATCGGCTCGCGTCCGGAAATCTGGGCATACGGGTTGCGCAATCCGTACATGTTCCACTTCGACGACAAGTCGGGTGACCTGTTCATCGCCGACGTCGGCCAGAACCACTGGGAAGAGATCAACTGGCAGGCGGCCAACTCCAAGGGCGGCGAGAACTACGGCTGGAAGCACAACCAGGCTTCCCACTGCCATCCGACCAGCGGTCCGGGCGAGAAGTGCCCGATCGTCGGCGTGTTGCCCGTCGCCGAATATCCGCACCAGGAGCCCTATCCTGGCGCCGCGAAGCTGACGGAAGGCTTTGGCTGCTCGGCGCAGGGTCTCGGTGTCGCCAACTACGGCGGCTTCGACAAGACCTATATCGTCGGCGACTGGTGCTCCGGCCGCGTGTGGGGCATCGGCTGGGACAAGGCTGCCAACAAGTGGCAGATGCAGGAGCTGATGCAGGCGCCGTTCCAGTTTACCGCCGGCACCACCGACGAGAAGGGCTATATCCTCGCCGTCAACTGCTACTGCTTCTACACCGACGACAAGGGCCCGACGGCCAATCCGCCGGGCGCGGTGTGGCGGCTGATCCCCGCGGGTGAAGTGAAGCAGGGAATGGAAGTCGCGAAGGTGAAGATGCCGAACTGATCGGCTGACGGGAGGGGGCGGCCTGCCGGCCGCCCCCTTTCTATTTGACGGGCCAATCCGAAGGCATTGACCGCATGGGCGCGGAACGGAATGCATGTCCCTGCGTAGTAGGGGTAAAGGCGAGAGCGCGGAATGACTGAAATGCGCACGCGGCTTGCCCGCCCGGCGTTCCTGCTCTTGATCGGCTGTCTGCTCGCGCCGGGCCCGCGCGCGCAGGCCGAGGACGTGGTGTTCCGCCACGTGTTCGACGGCTCGCCGCTCGACGTGAAGGCCAAACCGGGTGAAGCCTTTACCCCGGCGGTGATCGAGTTCCACCAGACCGGCAACAATCCCTATAACGACAAGCCTGACGCGCTGGCGCAAGGCAAGCGGCTCTACACGCTGAACTGCCAGTCCTGCCACCTGCCGAACGGGCAGGGCGGCATGGGGGCGAGCCTGGTCGGCGACAAGCACGTCTACCCGCAGGTCAAGGACGACCCAGGCCTATTCGCGGTGATCTTCGGCGGCGCCTCCGGCGCCATGCAGCCCTTCTCTAAGCGCCTATATCAGGATGAAATCCTGAAAATCATGGCGTATGTTCGCAGTCAATTCATCAAGCCATAGCAGGGAGGATCTCCCATGGCCGACGCATCGGGCAAGCTCACCGCCGATCCCGTGCGCGATCGCGCGACACTCGTCTGTCCCTGCTGCGGCGCCGGGCTCGCGCTGAAGGGCGCGAACGGCACCCAGCGCTTGGAGGCTACCGACGCCGGCCGGCCGATACCGGCCGCCGCCGGCACCATGTTCATCGACCCCCATGCCCACATGATCTCGCGCACCACCGACGACTACGAAGCCATGGCGCGCGCCGGCGTCGTCGCCGTGATCGAGCCCGCGTTTTGGATCGGCCAGCCGCGCACCAACATCGGCAGCTACGTGGACTATCTCTCCACCATCATCGGCTTCGAGAAGTTCCGTGCCGGCCAGTTCGGCGTGCGCCACTATTGCTGCGTCGGGCTGAACTCCAAGGAAGCGAACAACGAGGCGCTCGCCGCGGCGGTGATGGAGATGCTGCCGCACTTCGCGGTGAAGGAGGGCGTGGTCGCCATCGGCGAGATCGGCTACGACGAGCAGACGGCGCTCGAGGACAAATATTTGCGGCTGCAGATCGAGCTCGCGAAAGAGCTCGAATTGCCGATCATGATTCACACGCCGCACCGCGACAAGAAACGCGGCACCACGCGCACCATGGACGTGCTCGTCGAGCACGGCTTCGATCCGCGCCGCTGCGTAATCGATCACAATACCGAGGAAACGGTGCAGGAGACGCTCGACCGCGGCTTCTTCGCGGGCTTCTCCATTTACCCCGGCACCAAGATGGGCAACGAGCGCATGACCGAAATCGTGCGCCACTACGGGCCCGAGCGGATCATCGTGGACTCCGCCTGCGACTGGGGCGTTTCGGATTCCCTCGGCGTGCCGAAGACCGCGGCGCTCATGGCCGAGCGCGGCATCGCGTCGGCGGCGATCCGCGCCGTCACCTACGATAACGCGCTTGCCGTCTATGGCCTTTCCGGTGCGATGAAGGAGGGCGACTGGCTCGATCCCGCGCCCATCGACCAGCGCAACCTGTTCGAGGGGAACAGCGTGCTGCGCGGCGGCCAGACGCCGCGCATCGAGGAGCCGCGCCGCGCCATGGGCGACCTGCGGATCTCCTGACCGGCATGACCGAGCGCGCGGGGCGGGCCGATACCTCGGCGGATGAGGTGATCCTGGTGGACGCGAACGATGTCGCGACCGGCACCATGGGCAAGCTCGAAGCCCATCGCCTCGGCCGGCGGCATCGCGCGCTGTCCGTGATCATTCGCGACAGCAGCGGGCGGCTCCTGCTGCAGCGTAGAGCCGAGACGAAATATCACTCCGGTGGATTGTGGACCAACACCTGCTGCAGCCACCCGCGGCCAGGGGAAGGCATCGTCGACGCCGCAGCACGTCGGTTGACCGAAGAAATGGGGATCGCCTGCCCACTCACCTTCTTGTTCTCAACTCATTATCGCGCGGCGGTGTCGAACGGTCTGATCGAGGACGAGATAGTCCACGTCTTCCGCGGTCGCTTCGACGGCACGCCCGTACCCGATCCGGCGGAGGCGTCAGCGTGGCGATGGGAGCATCCGCGCGAGGTCGAACGCCAACTCGCCAACCGGCCACAGGATTATACGGTCTGGTTCCAGCAGTTCCGGCGTGAGTTCTGGGCTGAGTTGACCGAGTTAACCACCCGTCCTGCAACAGAGTGGTGAGGAACGTCTTATTTGTCGGATTTTTCCGGCTGTTCCGGCGAGTTAGTCTCGTTCATAACGGCCTGGTTGAAGGTTCGAGCCCTGCCGGGCCCACCCCTTTTTTCAACGGTGACCGATGCGTAGCGCG
>DATNNN010000262.1:0-6302 GCA_035601815.1 Xanthobacteraceae bacterium
ATGGTGCCCAGGGCCGGAATCGAACCAGCGACACCGTGATTTTCAGTCACGTGCTCTACCAACTGAGCTACCTGGGCTCCGGCGTCGCGAGCAACATCCGGAAGGCGGAGCGTTATAGGAAGGGGGCTCCGCCCTGTCCAGCCGGCCTCAGTGCTGCATGCGGCCGGGCGAATGACCGGGCGAGGCGGCGCCGACCGGGCCGACGCGATATTCGATCTCGACCTTGCCGGCCTTCTCGAAGGTGAGCGCTCCCTTGATCACGTCGCCTTCCTTGAAGCCCTGCGTGAGATCCATGGCCATGACGTGATAGCCGCCGGGCTTGAGCTCGACGGCAGCGCCGGGCTTGATCTCGATGCCCCGCGCCAGCGGGCGCATCTGCATCACGCTGCCGCTCATGCTCATCTGGTGCAGCTCGACGCGCGGCGCGCCTTCGAGGGTGGCGGCGATGAGCCGGTCGGGCTCCTTGCCGTTGTTGGTGATCTTCATGTAGCCGCCGGCGACGCTCGCGCCGTGCGGGGTGGCGCGGATCCACGGCGTCTCGATCACGATGTTGCCCACCTTAAACATGCCGCCCGTGCCTTGAGCGAATGCCGCGGCCGCGCCGGCGATCAACGCAACGATCAGCAAAGTACGTGTTGCACGCATAGGAACCTCCTCGTTCAGGACGCCGAAAAAGGACGGGCGCTTAGCCCGCTCGTTCACGCGCGCGCGGGAGGACCTTGCGAAAGCCTGGGTGTGTGAAGGGCGGCGACCGTCGCCGAAGCGCTTGGCGCCGCGACGAGGGCGACGGCCAGCTCGATGCGGGCGGGCACGATCCCGGCGGCGGGTAGAATGCCCGCGGCGCCGGCGGCGCTACAGATGCAAAGGAGACAGGGCGGCTGATGCGCCGGGACCTTGCCGGGAATGTTTTCGCCACCGCCGCTCCCGCCGTTGCCGTAGCAGATGGCGAACGGATCGAGCGAGGGACCGGAAGCGTGATGGACGATCCCGGCGAGGAAGAGCTGCAGCACGACGGCATACGCCGCCACGCCCGCGACCCACGGCCTCAGTCGAATCCGGCTTTCCATCGCGCAGAAGCTAGCACGAAGCGGACGATACGAAACAGCGGCGGCCGGCCGCAGGCTCAATGCCGCTCGGGATCGTCGCCCTCGCCCGGTGCGCCGTCCTGCGGCCGCTCGTCGCTCTCGGTGACGGGGATGGCGTAGCCGCCGGAAAGCCAGCGGTGAAGATCGAGATCGGCGCAGCGCCGCGAGCAGAAGGGGCGGAATTCCTGGCTCACCGGCTTGCCGCAGGTCGGGCAGCGCCCTTTGGCGCGCGCGGGAGCTTGCGGGTCGCCGCTCATCGCGATCAGGGCGGGCTGAGCCAGCCGAAGTGCACGGGATATCCCTCGCCGGCCAGCAACTGCACGGTCTCGTAGAGCGGCAGGCCCACCACGTTCGGGTACGAGCCCACGACCTTCACCACGAACGAGCCGGCGAGCCCCTGGATGGCGTAGCCGCCCGCCTTGCCGCGCCATTCGCCCGACGCGAGATAGCTTTCCAGATCCTCGTTGGAGAGCCGCTTGAAGCGCACCCGCGTCTCGACGAGGCGCGTGCGCACCTTGTCGTTGGGACCGATGAGGGCGAGCCCCGAGTAGACCCGGTGGGTGCGGCCGGAGAGCATGCGCAGACAGGCGTTGGCGTCCTCCAGCAACTCGGGCTTCGGCAAGATGCGGCGGCCGACCGCGACCACGGTGTCGGCGGCGAGGACGTAGGCGCCCTTGAGGTCGTCCTGGTTGCGCACCCGCGACAGGACGGCGAGCGCCTTCTCGCGGGCGAGGCGCACCACGAGGGTGCGCGGCAGCTCGCCGCGCTCCGGCGTCTCGTCGATCTCAGCGGGCTCGAGCGCGTCGGGCTCGAGCCCCGCCTGGTTCAACAGCTGCAACCGGCGCGGCGAGCCGGAGGCGAGGACGAGCTTCGGCCGACCGATCATGGGGAAATCCGGAGCGAGTTACTTGAAGCGGTAGGTGATGCGGCCCCTGGCGAGATCGCAGGGCGTCATCTCCACCAGCACCTTATCACCGGCGAGCACGCGGATGCAGTTCTTGCGCATGCGGCCGGCGGTGTGAGCGATGATCTCGTGCTCATTCTCCAGCTTGACGCGAAAGGTGGCGTTCGGCAGCAGCTCCGACACGAAACCAGGAAACTCCAGCAGTTCTTCTTTCGCCATCGGCGACCTTGTGCTTCTCAGAACGGCCGGGAGGTCTCCCCGACCGAAATCGGCGGCGAACCTATCCGAATCGCCGGGCAATGTGAACAGCGCGGGAACGCGCGCATTTCCGCATCACCCCTTCCAGTGCAAGGCACAGATGAGCGTGAACAGGCGCCGCGACGTGTCGGAATTGACGCGCACCTTGCCCTTCAGGCGCTCGCTCAACAGCGCCGAGCCCTCGTCGTGCAGCGCGCGGCGACCCATGTCGATCGCCTCGATGCGCGACGTGGACTCGGTGCGGATCGCCGCGTAGTAGCTGTCGCAGACCAGGAAGTAATCCTTGACCACGCGGCGGAAGGGCGTGAGCGACAAGAGGTGCGTCGCCACCGGCGCGCCGTCCTCGCGCGTGATCTCAAGCACAAGGCGCTGCTCGACGAGCGCGATCTTGAGCGCGTAGGGACCGCCCCTGTCGCCCTCCGGCTCGAAGTCGTTGTCCTCGAGCAGATCGTAGATCGCGATCCCGCGCTCGTGCTCGATGTCGCGGTTGGCGCGGCCGATGGAGGCCTCGTCGAGCACGACGGAGACCAAGCGGTGCGTTCGCTGCGGCTTCGACATCGCCTAGCGCTCGAGGCGCATGCGCACCGAACGGGCATGGGCTTCGAGCCCCTCCGCTTCGCCGAGCGCGACGGCCGCGGGCCCGAGCTTCGCCAACTGCTCCGGCCCGCACTTGAGCACCGACGTGCGCTTCATAAAGTCGAGCACGCCGAGGCCCGAGGCGAAGCGGGCCGAGCGCGCGGTGGGCAGCACGTGGTTGGAGCCGCCGACGTAATCGCCGATCGCCTCGGGCGTATAGGGCCCGAGGAAGATGGCGCCGGCGTTCTTGATGCCGGCCGCGAGCCTGTCGGCGTCGGCGGCGATGATCTCCACGTGCTCGGGCGCGAGGCGATCGACGAGCGGAAGTGCCTCGGCGAGCGCCGGCACGAGAATGACCGCGCCGAAGTCGCGCCAGCTCGCGCCCGCGATCTCGGCGCGCGGTAGCGACTGGAGCTGGCGCGCGATGGCGCGCTCGACGGCCTCGGCGAGCTTCGCATCGTCGGTGACGAGGATCGATTGCGCCGCCGTGTCGTGCTCGGCTTGCGCCAGGAGATCGGCGGCGATCCAGTCGGCGTTGGCGGCGCCGTCGGCGAGCACCAGCACCTCGGAGGGCCCCGCGATCATGTCGATGCCGACGCGGCCGAAGACCAGGCGCTTCGCCGCCGCGACGTAGGCGTTGCCGGGGCCGACGATCTTGGCGACGGCCGCAATGCTCTCAGTGCCGTAGGCGAGCGCCGCGATCGCCTGCGCGCCGCCGACGCGATAGACCTCGGTCACGCCGGCGAGCTTTGCCGCGGCGAGCACGAGCGGGCTGAGCTTGCCGTCGGTCGCCGGCACGGTCATGGCGAGACGGCCGACACCCGCCACCTTCGCCGGCACCGCGTTCATCAAGACCGAAGACGGATACGCCGCAGTGCCGCCGGGGACGTAGAGGCCCACCGTTTCGATCGCGGTCCAGCGCGATCCGAGCTCGACGCCGTCGGCGTCCACGTAGCGGTCGTCCTTGGGAAGCTGCCGCTTGTGGTGGCTCTCGATGCGCGCCTTGGCAAGTTCGAGCGCGTCGCGGGTGCGCGGGTCCAGCCCGGCGAGCGCCGCGTCGAGCTCCTTTTCGCTCACGCGGATGCCCGCCTTGGCGAGATCGAGGCGATCGAGCTTCTTCGTCCAGTCAATAAGCGCGCGGTCGCCGTGCGCCGCCACATCCTTGAGGATGTCGCGCACGGCCGCCTCCACGTCCTCCGCGCTCTCGCGCTTTTGCGCGAGCAGGGCGGCAAAACGCGAAGCGAAATCGGAATCGCGCGTGTCGAGGCGGGTCGGCATGTCAGTCGTTCCGCCTCTAGGAACCCAAGTGATGCGGCCGGTGGCGCGCCTGCCACTGGGAGCCGAGATCGGTGAGCTCGCCCTCGATGCACTCGACCGCGAGCTCGATCGCCGCTTCGCCGGAGAAATAGAGCGTGACCACGCCGCCGGGCGCCTCCACCTCGTCGAACTCGACGGCGAGCAAATTCACCACCGCCTCCTTGTCGGCGAGATCGAGGCCGCGGACGCGGGCCCCTAACACGCGCTCGAAGCGCAGCGCCGCACGGCAGCGCAGGTTCGCCCGTTCGCCCGCGGTCCAGTCGAAGCGGTTGACCAGCATGGCGAAGCGCATGTCGCGCGGCAGGTACGCCATGTCGCCGACCTTGCCGACGGCGTCCTGCAGGTGCGCCGACACGACCGCCAAATCATCGGCGTCGAGCGCAATTAGCTTCAGTTCCTTGGTCTCGGTGGGCATGGTCTTCCCCGGCGGCGGGCGGCCGGGTGTCTTTAGCACGAAGACGGCGAAAGGGGAGATCAGCCGGCGATGCGCTCGATCGCGGCCCCGCAGCGCACGAGCTTCTGCTCCAGCCGCTCGAAGCCGCGGTCGAGGTGATAGACGCGGTGGACCATGGTCTCGCCCTCGGCGGCGAGCCCGGCGATCACCAGCGACACCGAGGCGCGCAGATCCGTGGCCATGACCGGCGCCCCTTTGAGCCGGTCCACGCCCTCCACCGTCGCGGTCTCGCCGTCGAGATGAATGCGGGCGCCGAGGCGGGCGAGCTCTTGGACGTGCATGAAGCGGTTCTCGAATATGGTCTCGGTGATCTTCGACGTGCCCTTGGCGCGCGTCATCAGCGCCATGAGCTGAGCCTGGAGATCGGTGGGGAAGCCGGGAAACGGCGCGGTGGTGACCTCGACGGGTGCTACGCCGGCGCCATCGCGGCGGATGCGGATGCCTTCGTTGGTGACCGCGACCTGCACGCCGGCGCGCGAGAGCACCGCGAGGGCCGCGTCGAGGAGATCGGCGCGCGCGCCTTCGAGCATCACGTCGCCGCCGGCCATGGCGACGGCCATGGCGTAGGTGCCAATCTCGATGCGGTCGGGCAGCACCGCGTGGCGCGCGGCACCGAGACGGGCCGCACCCTTGACGCGGATCGTGCCGGAGCCCGCGCCTTCGACGCTGGCGCCCATCTTCACGAGCAGCGCGGCGAGATCGCAGATCTCGGGCTCGCGCGCGGCGTTCTCGATCAAGGTGTCGCCTTGCGCGAGCGCCGCCGCCATGAGCGCCGTATGGGTGGCGCCGACGGAGACCTTGCGGAACTTGATGTGGGCGCCCTTCAGGCCCTTCGGGGCGCGGGCGATGACGTAGCCCTGATCGATGTCGATGGCGGCACCGAGCGCACGCAGCGCGTCGAGGTGGAAGTCGATGGGGCGCGTGCCGATGGCGCAGCCGCCGGGCATGGAGACGCGCGCCTCGCCCATGCGCGCCACCAGCGGGCCGATGACCCAGAAGCTCGCGCGCATCTTGGAGACGAGGTGATAGGGCGCGGTGGTGTCGACGATGTGCTTAGCGGAAATCCTGAGTGTCTGGCCCGAGTTCTCGTCCTCGCCCGGGCGCTTGCCCGAGACGGTGACGTCGACGCCGTGGTTGTTGAGGATGCGCTGGAGCAGGCCGACGTCGGCGAGCCGCGGCACGTTGTCAAGCGTCAGCGTGTCCTCGGTCAGCAAGCTCGCGATCATCAAGGGGAGCGTCGCGTTCTTCGCGCCCGAGATCGGAATCGTGCCGACAAGCGGCCGGCCGCCGTTGATCCGAATCCGATCCATTGCTTGACGCCCCTCTCGAACGGGAAGCTCTACTCCCCGCCCCGGGGCGAAACAATGGCGGTCAGTCCTTATGGTCGGGCGCGTCCTTAGTCGGCTTTACCGTTCTTCCGCGCGATTGCGCCTTGCGGCGCTTGAGGTTCTCGCGCAACGCGGCGGCGAGCCGCTCGGCGCGGGCCACCTGCTCGCGCTTCTTGGTCTTGGCGCGGTCGTCGCTCATGGAGCGATCGCTAGCGCCCGAGGGCGGCCGCGGCAAGCCTCGCTTGCGGGGCAAAGCGCGCCGTGGCAATTTCGCCGGCCTCGCCGCCTTTGCGACGCCCCGGAACGCTGCCGTAGCTCAGTGGTAGAGCACTCCCTTGGTAAGGGAGAGGTCGTGTGTTCAATCCACACCGGCAGCACCA
>DATNNN010000263.1:0-3026 GCA_035601815.1 Xanthobacteraceae bacterium
AAGAAGGACATCGAGGGCCGCATCGCCCAGATCAAGCAGCAGATCGAGGAGACGACGTCGGACTACGACGAGGAGAAGCTGCAGGAGCGCCTCGCCAAGCTCGCGGGCGGTGTTGCGGTGATCCGCGTCGGCGGCGCCACCGAGATCGAGGTCAAGGAGCGCAAGGACCGGGTGGACGATGCCCTGCACGCCACCCGCGCGGCGGTGGAGGAAGGCGTTCTCCCCGGCGGCGGCGTGCCGCTGCTCCGCGCGGTGAAGGCCCTTTCCCGCGTGAAACCCGAAAACGACGACCAGAAGACCGGCGTCGAGATCGTGAAGAAAGCGATCCAGTCCCCGGCGCGCCAGATCGCCCTCAACGCGGGCGCCGACGGCTCGATCGTGGTCGGCAAGATCATCGAGCGGAACGAGTACAACTGGGGCTACAACGCCCAGACCGGCGAGTACGGCGACCTGGTGAAGGCCGGCGTCATCGACCCGACCAAGGTCGTGCGCACGGCGCTGCAGGGTGCAGCCTCCGTCGCCGGCCTCCTCATCACCACCGAAGCGATGGTGGCCGAGGTGCCGAAGAAGAACCAGCCTTCGGGGCCGGCCATGCCCGGCGGCGGCGGAATGGATTTCTAAGCGCCGCTACAACGCGAATGCACAGAGGCCCGGGTGAAAGCCCGGGCCTTTTGCTATCACCGCGCCGGGATAACCGGTCCGCCTCGCGCCACCGCCCGCGCGTAGGCGGGCCGCGCGTGAACACGCTCCAGAAACGCGGCGAGCCTCGGCCGGCCCTCCAGCGCCTTCGCGCGCGCCGCTGCCGCCTCCACCGGATAGCTCATCATGATGTCGGCGGCGGTGAGCTCTTCCCCCGCGAACCAGGTCGAGCGGCCGAGCTCGCTTTCCCAGAAGTCCATGTGCAGCTTGAGCTGCGGCCGCGAATAGCCCGCCTGCGACCGCTCCGCGATCCGCCGCACTAAGGGCCGCAACAGCGCCGGCGAGCGCCGCGGCATCAGCGCGAACATGAGGTGTATGAGAAGCGGCGGCATGGCCGAGCCCTCGGCGTAGTGGAGCCAATAGGTGAAGCGCAGCCGCTCGTCGCTGCCCGGCGGCGGACGCAAGCGTCCGTTTGCGTAAGCTTCGAGGACATACTCCACGATCGCCCCCGTCTCCGCGAACGTGTGCCCGCGATCCTCGACGATCGGCGACTTGCCGAGCGGATGAATGGCCTTCAACTCGGGCGGCGCCTGCAACTTGATGCGTTGATGATGCTTGACCTCGTAGGGAACGCCGAGCTCTTCCAGGAGCCACAGCACCCGCTGCGCGCGCGAATTGTTGAGATGATGGACGACTAGGGGCATGACGGGCTCCGGCTCGTGGCGTAGGTTCTTAGCAGAACGCAAAGGAAGCGCGAGGCGAATGCCTTTGCAGCCAGGACAAGTCTACATCGGCATCGGCGGCTGGACGTTCGCGCCGTGGCGCGGGGTGTTCTATCCCGAGGGCCTGCCGCACGCCAAAGAGCTAGGCTTCGCGAGCCGCGCGCTGACCTCCATCGAAGTGAACGGCACCTACTACGGCTCGCAGAAGCCCGCCACCTTCCGCAAATGGCGGAGCGAGACGCCGGACGGCTTCGTGTTCTCGCTCAAGGGTCCGCGCTTCGCCACCAACCGCCGCGTCCTCAAGGAAGCGGGCGACTCGATCAAGCGCTTCCTCGATTCCGGCGTGACCGAGCTCGGCGACCGGCTCGGGCCGCTGCTCTGGCAATTCATGCCGACCAAGAAGTTCGACGAGGCGGACTTCGGCGGCTTCCTCGAATTGCTGCCGAAGGAGTTCGACGTACGCAAGTTGCGCCACGTGGTCGAGGTGCGCCACGACAGCTTCAAGACGCCGGCATTCATCGCGCTGTTGCGCAAGTTCGGGATCGCGGTGGTGTACGCCGAACATGCGAAGTATCCCATGATCGCCGACCTCACCGGCGATTTCGTCTACGCCCGGCTGCAGAAGGGCAAGGACACGATCAAGACCGGCTACGCGCCGAAGGCGCTCGACGCCTGGGCGAAGCGCGTGGAGACGTGGGCGGCGGGCAAGGAGCCCGCCGATCTGCCGCGCCTCGCCGGTCCCGCGCCGAAGGCGAACGCGCGCGACGTGTTCGTCTACTTCATCCACGAAGGAAAAGTTCGCGCGCCCGCCGCCGCCGCGGCGCTAATCGAGCGGACGGGCTAGCCTACTCCGCCGGCTGCACGCGGCGGGAGTGCACCGCCTCGATGCGGTTTGCCACCAGCGCCACCCCGATCGTCGAAACGGCGAAGACCACGGCGAAAGCGGTGGTGACGGCAAGCACGAGCCCGAAGCCGCCGCGGCCGTGCAGCGCCGCGATCAGCGATATGGCAATTCCGCTTGATATGAAGGACAGAAAAAAACGCACCGAATAGATCCGTCCGCGCCAGGCGTCGGCCGTGTAGCGCGCGATCACCACGTCGCCGACGGTGATCTGGCCGTAGATCGCCGCGATGGCGATGGCGAGCGCCGCGAGCAGGGCCGGACCCGTCGCGATCGTCGCCCAGGCGATGGCGATTGCCTGCATCAGCGCGATACCGGCGAACAGGAGATGCGGCTGGATGCGCGACAGGAGCCGCCCAACCGTGATCTGGGCAACGCCGCCGAACAGAAGGATGAACGTCGCCACGAGGCCAATCCACGCGAGCGGGATGTCGGCGGCGAAGCGCTCGTCGACGATTTTCGGAATGGCGACGGTGATGGTGTTGAAGACGAGCCCGCCGGCGAGCGAAGCCGCCGCGAAGCAGGCGAAGATCGCCGCCGCCATGCGCCAGTTGAGCGCGACCTCGGCGTGCTGCGAGCGGTCTTCCTTTTTCTCGCGCGTCTCCTCGGTGAAGAGGAGATAGGCGACGCCGATCGCCGCGCACACCACCGCGGGTGCGGCGAACGCCCAGCGCCAGCCGTAGGCGGTGGCGATCAGCGCCGTGACCGCCGGCGCCGTAGCGACGCCGAGGTTGCCCCATACGCCGTTCATCGCGACGTCGCGG
>DATNNN010000264.1:0-5047 GCA_035601815.1 Xanthobacteraceae bacterium
CGGCGCGGGCGTGATCTACGGCGGCTCGGTTGGCAATGCGCTGAAATGGTTTCCCGATCGGCGCGGACTTGCCGCGGGCCTCACCGCCGCCGGCTTCGGCGCCGGCTCGGCGCTGACCGTGATCCCCATCGCCAACATGATTGCGTCGAGCGGCTATCAATCCACCTTCTTCTGGTTCGGCATCGGCCAGGGCATCATCGTCATGCTCGTCGCCTTACTGCTGCGCGCGCCGCAGGCGGGCGAGGTCGCGATACCGGCGGCCCCCGCGGTCCAGCAGACCCGGCGCGACTTTGGCCCCGCCGAGGTGCTGAGGCAGCCCCCGTTCTGGGTCATGTACGCAATGTTCGTAATGGTCGGCGCCGGCGGTCTGATGGCCATCGCGCAACTCGCGCCCATTGCCAACGACTATAAGATCGCGGGGGTGCCGGTCTCAATTCTCGGACTGACCCTGCCGGCATTGACGTTCGCTTTGACCATCGACCGGGTACTCAACGGCTTGTGTAGACCGTTCTTCGGCTGGGTGTCGGATCACATCGGTCGCGAGAACACGATGTTCATCGCGTTCTTTATCGAAGGCGTCGGCATCTACGCATTGCTCTACTTCGCGAACAATCCGGTCCTGTTCGTGATCCTGTCGGGCCTGGTGTTCTTCGCCTGGGGCGAGATCTATTCGCTGTTCCCGGCAACCTGCACTGACCTCTACGGCAGAAAATACGCGACGACGAATTACGGCATGCTCTACACCGCGAAAGGCACGGCATCTCTGCTGGTTCCGTTGGCCAACGTGCTGACGACGGCGACGGGCAGTTGGCACGCCGTATTTTACGTCGCGGCGATCCTCAATATCGTCGCGGCAGTAATGGCGCTCGTCGTGCTGAAGCCAATGCGGCAACGAGCGATGGCCAAGGGTTGATCGGGGAAGAGGAAGTCGAACCGCTTCGGTCCGAAAAGACTGGGCCGAAGCGGTTTCTTGTCGTCAAGATTTCGCTGGTATAATGTATTTCAGTTCCAGTTCAGTGCTCTAGCGTGGAAAATGCTGGTCATTGTCTATGAACATCGTGTCGCCCCGTAACCGCACGCTTCAAGCGCCTGCCCGCGTCGTGGTCGCCCCGCTCGACGACGTCTCCACCTTCAAGGACCGGGCCTATACGGCGCTGAAGGAAGTGATCGTCTCGATCGGGGTCTATGACCGGCCGAGCGAGGTGCGTCTCGACGAGCGCCGGCTCGCCCAGGATCTCGGCATCAGCCGCACGCCGGTGCGCGAGGCGCTGACCCAGCTCGAGAGCGAGGGGTTCGTGCGCTCGGTGCCACGGCGCGGTGTCTATGTGGTGCGCAAGACCAGGCGCGAGGTGATCGAGCTCATCACCGCCTGGGCGGCGCTCGAAAGCATGGCGGCGCGGTTGATCACCCTTTCTGCCGCCGAAGAGGAGATCGCGGCACTGCGCCGGATGTTCGCCACCTTCGAGGACGGCAAGCTGCACGCCAAGCTCGACGAATATTCCGAGGTCAATATCGAGTTCCACCAGGCGATCATCCGCATGAGCCGCAACGGCGTGCTCATCGACCTCGCCGAGAACCTGTTCACCCACATGCGCATGATCCGGCGCAAGACCATCGGCGAGGAAGACCGCGCCGACCGCTCGATCCGCGACCACATGAATATCATCGAGGCGTTGGAGCGGCGCGACACCGCACGCGCCGAGGAACTGGTGCGAACGCACGCGCTCGGCCTCGCCGAGCACGTCGCTCGCCACGCCGACTATCTGGACTGAATGCAATTCGGAGAAGCGTCATGGCTGAAGCAGCAGTGAAGCCGAAGGCCCGCGATGCAAATGCAGCCGAAGCACAGCAAGAGCTGACGGATGGCTTTCACCTCGTCATCGATGCGCTCAAGCTCAACGGCATCAACACGATCTACGGTGTGCCTGGCATCCCGATCACGGACTTCGGCCGTATGGCACAGGCGGCAGGCATGCGTGTGATCTCGTTTCGGCACGAGCAGAACGCCGGCAACGCGGCTGCCATCGCCGGCTTTTTGACGAAGAAGCCCGGCATCTGTCTCACGGTGTCGGCTCCGGGCTTTCTCAACGGTCTGACGGCGCTGGCCAACGCCACGACCAACTGCTTCCCAATGATCCTGATCTCGGGCTCCTCCGAGCGCGAGATCGTCGACCTGCAGCAGGGCGACTACGAAGAGATGGACCAGCTGGCCATCGCCAAGCCCCTCTGCAAGACGGCCTTTCGCGTGCTGCATGCCGCGGACATCGGCATCGGCGTGGCGCGCGCGATCCGCGCGGCTGTGTCGGGACGTCCGGGCGGCGTCTATCTCGATCTGCCAGCCAAGTTGTTCTCCCAGGTCATGGACGCGGCGGCCGGACAGAAGTCGCTCGTCAAGGTCATCGACGCGGCGCCGGCCCAGATTCCCGCGCCGGCCGCGGTCAAGCGCGCGCTCGATGTCCTGAAGAGCGCCAAGCGCCCGCTGATCATTCTCGGCAAGGGCGCGGCCTACGCGCAGGCCGATGACGCGATCCGCGCTCTAGTTGAAAGGAGCGGCATTCCGTTCTTGCCGATGAGCATGGCCAAGGGCCTTCTCCCCGACACGCATCCGCAGTGCGCGGGTGCGGCGCGCTCGACGGTACTGAAAGACGCCGACGTCGTGATGCTGATCGGTGCCCGCCTCAACTGGCTTCTGTCGCACGGCAAGGGCAAAACCTGGGGTGAACCCGGATCGAAGAAGTTCATCCAGGTCGACATCGAGCCCAAGGAGATGGACAGCAATGTCGAGATCGTCGCCCCGGTGGTTGGCGACATCGGCTCCTGCGTGTCGGCTCTTCTTGAGGGCATCGACGGCAACTGGCCGGCTCCGCCGGCCGACTGGACCAACGCCGTCAAGGCGAAAAAGGACGAGAACATCGCCAAGATGGCGCCGAGGCTGATGAAGAACTCGGCGCCGATGGACTTCCACGGCGCGCTTGGTGCCCTGCGCACCGTCATCAAGGAGCGGCCGGATGCCATTCTCGTCAACGAAGGCGCCAACACGCTCGACCTCGCGCGCGGCGTCATCGACATGTATCAGCCGCGCAAGCGCCTGGACGTCGGCACCTGGGGCATCATGGGCATCGGCATGGGCTTTGCCATTGCAGCCGCCGTGGAGACCGGCAAGCCCGTGCTCGCGGTCGAAGGCGATAGCGCCTTTGGTTTTTCCGGCATGGAGGTAGAGACGATCTGCCGGTACAACCTGCCGGTCTGCGTCGTCGTCTTCAACAACAACGGCATCTATCGCGGCACCGACGCCAATCCCACGGGCGGTTCGGATCCTGCGACAACCGTCTTCGTCAAAGGCTCGCGCTACGACAAGATGATGGAAGCATTCGGCGGTGTCGGCGTCCATGTGACGACGCCCGACGAACTGAAGCGCGCCGTCGACGCGGCCATGGGTTCCGGCAAGCCGACCCTGATCAACGCCGCGATCGACCCGGCGGCCGGCAGCGAGAGCGGTCGCATCGGCAATCTCAACCCGCAAAGCGTGCTTCGCAAGAAATAGATAGGCGCGCAATGATGGCACCCAGCGCAAGATGACATTTGGATTGTGAAACTGGTTGCCCGCTTCCGCGGGCAAGAGCGGAGTTCAGGAGAGACGACGATGGCGACGAAGAAAAGCAAGAAGGCCAAATCCAGGGTCGCTTCCAAAACGACTGTGAAGCTGAAATCCAAAAGGCCGGCAGCGAGGGCGTCGGCGCTGCCGAAGCCGTCGAGAAAGCCGTTCGGCAGGGCAGGCAAGGCGCTCGATGGCGTGAAGATTCTCGACTTCACGCACGTGCAATCGGGCCCCACCTGCACCCAGCTCCTCGGCTACATGGGCGCCGACGTGATCAAGATCGAGCGGCCGGGGCTTGGCGACATCACGCGCGCGCAATTGCGCGACGTGAAGGGCGCCGACAGCCTCTATTTCACGATGCTCAACGGCAACAAGCGCTCGATCACCATCGATTCCAAGCATCCCAAGGGCAAGGAGATCATCGAGCGGCTGATCAAGCACTGCGACGTGCTGGTGGAGAACTTCGCGCCCGGGGCACTCGACCGCATGGGCTTCACCTGGGAGCACATCCACAAGCTCAACCCGCGCATGATCGTGGCGTCGGTCAAGGGCTTCGGCCCGGGGCCCTACGAAGACTGCAAGGTCTATGAGGACGTCGCGCAGTGCGCGGGCGGCGCCGCATCGACCACCGGCTTCCGTGAAGGCCCGCCGCTGGTCACCGGCGCGCAGATCGGCGACTCCGGCACCGGGTTGCATCTCGCCTTCGGCATCGTCGCGGCGCTCTATCAGCGCATGCGCACCGGCCGCGGCCAGAAGGTGCTCGCCGCCATGCAGGACGGCGTGCTCAACCTCGCCCGCGTCAAGCTGCGCGACCAGCAACGCCTCAAGCACGGACCGCTCGCCGAATACAGCCAGCACGGCGAAGGCATCCCATTCGGCAATGCGGTGCCGCGCGCCGGCAACGATTCGGGCGGCGGCCAGCCAGGCTGGATTCTCAAGTGCAAGGGCTGGGAAACCGATCCCGACGCCTACACCTATTTCATCACCCAGGCGCCGGTCTGGGAGGCGATCTGCGACGTCATCGGCAAGCCGGAATGGAAGACCGATCCCGACTACGCCAAGCCGCCCGCGCGGCTGCCGCGGCTCAAGCACATCTTCGCCACCATCGAGCAGTGGACCATGACCAAGACCAAGTTCGAGGTGATGGAAATCTGCAACGGGCGCGATATTCCGGTTGGTCCGATCCTCTCGATGAAGGAGATCGCCGAGGAGCCGTCGCTGCGCAAGACCGGCACCGTGGTCGAAGTCGATCATCCGACGCGCGGCAAGTATCTCACCGTCGGCAATCCGGTGAAAATGTCGGACTCGATCACCGAGGTGAAGCGCTCGCCGCTGCTGGGCGAGCACACCGACGAGGTCCTGGCGAAGGAGCTCGGCTATTCCGCGAGTGAGATCGCCGAGATCAAGGCCTCGGGCGCGATCACCGCGCCGGAGAAGGGCGCGAGAGCC
>DATNNN010000265.1:0-10534 GCA_035601815.1 Xanthobacteraceae bacterium
GAGCGCCTGGTCGCCCACGTCGCCGACGACCATGGTGGCGGCGCGCGCCACGTTCTTGCGCGAGCCGGTCGACAGATCGTCGAGCACGACCACGTCCTCGCCGGCGTCGACGAGGGCGTAGACCATGTGGCTGCCGATGTACCCGGCGCCGCCGGTGACGAGTACGGCCATGGGCCAAGTCTCCAAGCGATAATCCGCTCGGAGGCCTAACCCTAAATAATTACCGTCATCCTACCGCCGGCGAACACAGCAAAGAGGCGCGCCTCAGCTCTGCTTTTTCGTGCGCTCGACGATCCGGGTGGTGCTGCGCTCAGGCACCGGCTCGACCAGGATCACCTCGCCGCCGGCCGCTTCCACGATGTCGCGGCCGACCACCTGATCGGGCTTGTAGTCGCCGCCCTTGACCAGCACCTGCGGCTTGATGTGGCGGATAAGCTCGACCGGCGTGTCCTGTTCGAACAGCACCACAAGATCGACGGACGCGAGCGCCGCCAGCACCTGGGAGCGCGCCACCTCGTCCTGGACCGGGCGGCTCGGCCCCTTGAGGCGGCGCGTCGAGGCGTCGGAATTGAGCCCCACTACCAGCCGGTCGCAGGCGGCGCGGGCTTCCGCCAGCACCTTGAGGTGCCCGGGATGAAGAATGTCGAACACGCCGTTGGTGAAGCCGACGCGGAAGCCGGCGCGGCGCCACTCAGTGAGGCATTCGTCGAGCGCCGCGGGATTGCGCGCGATCTTGTGCTCGTGGGCGTGTGCGGCGTGCGGCACGAGCACGGCGCGAATCTCTGGCAGCGTCACCGCGGCGGTGCCTCGCTTGGCGATCACCACGGCGGCGGCGGCGTTGGCCGTGCGCGCGGCGGCCTCCAGATCCCCGCCGATGGCGAGCAGGGCGGCGACCGCGGCGGCGACGGTGTCGCCGGCGCCGGACACATCGCGGAGCCGCACCGGGTGCGCGGGGATGTGGACGGGCGGTTGCCCGCGCGCGACGAGGGTCATGCCGTCCTCGCTGCGGGTGACGAGGATCGCGTCGACGCCGGCACGCTCGGCGAGTTCGGCAGCGGCGGCCGCCACCGCGTCGGCGGTCCTCACCTCGCGGCCGACCGCGCGCGAGAGCTCGGCGCGGTTCGGCGTGATCACGGTGGCGCCGCGGTAGATCGAATAGTCGTGGCCCTTGGGATCGACCACGATCGGCTTCTTCGCCTTGCGCGCGGCGCCGATCAGCGCCGCGATGGTGGCCGGCGCGAGCACGCCCTTGCCGTAGTCGGAGAGGATGAGCGCGCCGGCCTTCAGGATCGCGCGGCTCGCGATCTCGATAATTTCCTTGGCCTCTCGCTCAGCGAGCGGCCGGAAGTCCTCCCAGTCGGCGCGCAGCAAGTGCGTCGAATGATGCTCGGAGACAAAGCGGGTTTTTTGCGTGGTCGGGCGGGCGGGATCGATGACGAAGTGCGCGTCGATCTGCCCGCCGGAGCGGGTGAAGGGCGCGAGCAACTGCTTGCCGGCGTCGTCGTCGCCGACGACCCCGATCACGACGCAGCGGGCGCCGAGGCCGGCGACGTTGATGGCGACGTTGGCGGCGCCGCCCGGCGCCATCTCCTCGCGGCGCACCACCAGCACCGGTGCGGGCGCCTCGGGCGAGATGCGGCTTACGTCGCCGTAGACGTAGCGGTCGAGCATGACGTCGCCGACGCACACGAGGGTGTGCTGGGCGATGGCCGCGAGCCGGGTTTCGTAGTCGAACATCAGCGATACGGATCGTCGCGGTCGAGATAACGAACGTAGCGCTCGACCGCCGCTTCGAGCGGAGTGAAGGGCCGATCGTAGCCCGCCCGGCGCAACCGCTCCATCCTCGCCTGCGTTAAGTATTGATAGCGGCTGGCGAGCTCAGGCGGCATATCCACGTATTCGATGTTGGGGGTGCGGCCGAGCGCACGAAAGAGGGCGCCGATCAGGTCTTTGAAGCTCTCAGCCTTGCCGGTGCCGACATTATAGATGCCCGATACCGCCGGGTGGTCGAGCAGCCATAGCACCACATTTGCGGCGTCCTCCACATAAATGAAGTCGCGTTTCTGCTCGCCGTCGGCGATGCCGGACTTGTCGGAGCGGAACAGGCGCACCGCTTGGCCCGCCTTGGCGCGGGGAAAGCTCTTCGCCACCACGCTCATCTGCTCGCCCTTGTGCTGCTCGTTCGGGCCGAACACGTTGAAGAATTTCAGCCCCGCCCATTGCGGCGGCATGGGCTCGCCGGCGCGAGCGCGCGCGGCCACGGCGAGATCGAAGCGCTGCTTGCTCTGGCCATAGAGATTGAGCGGGCGGAGCCGCGCGAGAGCGTCGGGCGCGTCGTCGTCGAAGCCCTGGCTGCCGTCGCCATAGGTGGCGGCCGAGGAGGCATAGATCAGCGGCGTCTTCGCCGCGGCGCACCAGTCGAAGAGCCGCATGGGCAGCTCGTAGTTCGCCGCCATGACCACGCGCTCGTCGGTGGCGGTGGTGGACGAGATCGCGCCCATGTGCAGCACCGCGTCGAGCTTCCTGCCGTCGAGCCAGCGCAGGAGATCGGCGGGCGGCACCACTTCGCGCACCTGGCGCTTCGCCAGATTTTTTGCCTTCGCCCCGGCGATATCGTCGTTGACGGCGATGTCGCGCATGCCGCGCTCGTTCAGGCTCGCGACGAGGTTCGAGCCGATGAATCCGGCGCCGCCGGTGACCAGGATCATGGCCTTTCCTTTGCCGCATGCGGGCGTCCGGCGCAACGGCGCCTGGACAGCTTTTGGCACGGGTGCTACGCGCTCGCTCGGCGGGGAGCCATGAACAGCGCGCTCGATTACGTCCGCAAGCATCTCACGGAATCGCTCGACGCGCTCGCCGCGGCGGAGACCGCCGAGTTCGCCGCCGTCCTCGTCAAGATCGCCGACACGATCGCGGCCGCGCTGAAGGCCGGCGGCAAGGTCATGCTTTGCGGCAACGGCGGCAGCGCCGCCGACGCCCAGCACATCGCGGCCGAGCTCCTCGGGCGCTACGAGGCGGAGCGCGAGCCGCTCGCCGCACTCGCGCTCACCACCGACACCTCGGCGCTCACCGCCATCGGCAACGACTACGGCTTCGAGCACGTGTTCTCGCGCCAGGTGCGCGGGCTGGGGCGCAAGGGCGACGTGCTGGTCGGGCTCTCCACCTCGGGGAAATCGCCGAATGTGCTCGCCGCCCTCGACGCCGCGCGCGAGATGGGCATCGCCGCCATCGGCTTCACCGGCAAGAAGGGCGGCGACATGTCGAGCTGCTGCGACATCGTGCTCAACGCGCCGTCCGACAAGACGGCGGTAATCCAGCAGATCCATTTGACCGCCGCGCACATCGTCTGCGGGCTGGTGGAGCGGGGCGTTGGCGCGAAACGCTAGGCGGCCCGCCGGCCGGCGGCCGATCCTGCTCGTGCCCTACCAGTGGATCGGCGACTTCGTGCGCTGCCATTCGGTGGTGCGCCTGTTGAACGCTCGCGCCCCGGGACGGCTGGTGGACGTGGTCACCTCCACGCTGTGCGCGCCGCTCCTCGACTACATGCCGGGCGTGCGCAAGGGCATCGTCGCCGACATTCCGCGCGGGCGGCTCGCGTTCGCCGAGAACCGTGCGCTCGCCGAAAAGCTGCGCCGCGAGAATTATGGCACCGCGCTCATCATGTCGCGCAAGTGGAAGGCGGCGCTGGCGCCGGCGCTCGCGCATATTCCCGAGCGCGTCGGCTTCGTCGGCGAGTGGCGCTATGGCTTGCTCACTGACGTGCGCTACGGTGAGAAGAAGCTGCCGCGCATGGTCGACCAGTGCGGCGCGTTGGCGCTGCCGGCGGGTGCTCCGCTGCCGAAATGGCCGCTGCCGCAACTGAAAGTATCGGCGAAGGAAGTCACTGAGTGGCGCGCGCGCCGCGGGCTCGCGGAGAAGCGCAAGGTGGTGGCGCTCTGCCCGGGGGCCGTGGGGCCGGGCAAGCGCTGGCCGGAAAAGCGCTACGCCGCGCTCGCGCGCCGGCTCACGCGCGAGGGTTTCGCCGTGTGGGTGCTGGGTGGGCCGGGCGAGCAGGAAATCGCCAACGTGATCTCCGCCCGCGGCCGCTATGGGCGCGACCTCACCGGGCATGATCTGCGCGATGCGATCGTGGCGCTCGCCGCGGCGGACGCGGCGGTGTCGAATGACTCGGGCTTGCTGCACGTGGCCGCCGCCATCGGCACGCCGGCGATCGGTCTCTTCGGGCCGACGAGCCCGTGGCACTGGGCGCCGCTCAATCCCATCGCGGCGACGATCGAGGCGCCGTGGCGGCGCGGCGTGAAAGGCGACGTGCGCGAGCGCACCACGGCGGACATCACGGTCTACAAGGTGCTGCGGGCAGTGGAGGAAGCACTCTAAGTTTGTCATCGCCGGGCTTGTCCCGGCGATCTCGCTTAGGGTCGCGAAGCCGTGCCCCTTGAATCGGGATGGCTGGGACAAGCCCGGCCATGACAGCGCGCTTTACGCCACCCGCTCGACCGCCTGGAGAACGTCGGCCGTCGTTGGCGGCGCGCCGTTGGTGCCGAGGATTTCCATGGGCCCGGCGCCGCGCGGGCCGGTGAGCGCTGGCTCGCTCGCGGTGAAGATGCCGACGAGCGGCACGCCGAACGCGGCGGCGAGATGCAGGAGCCCGGTGTCGACGCCGACCACGAGGGCCGCACCCGCGATCAGCTGCGCCATCTGGTCGAGGGGCTGGCGCGGCGGCACGCGGGCGTCGGGGAGGGCCGCGGCAAGGCGCTCGCTGCGCGCGCGCTCGTCTGCCGTTCCCCACGGCAACACCACCTCGACCCCGCGCCGCGACAGCGCGCGGCCGATCTCGAGCCAGTGCTCTTCCGGCCACAGCTTCTCCGGCCGCGCCGTGGCGTGCAGCAGCACCGCGTAGGCCGCGGGCTTCGCCCGGCGCGTGAGACCGTAGTCGGCGGGACCATCGGCGATGTAGCCGAGGGCGCGGCCGGTGAGCATGCGGTTGCGCGCGATCGCGTGCATGTCGCGGCTGACCGCGTGTCGCACGTCATAGAAGCGCGCGGCAAACGGCTCCTTGATGCTCTCTGCGTCGTAGCCATGCCGGCGGCCGCGGGCGAGCTTGGCGATCAGGCCCGTGCGGATCAGGCCCTGGGTGTCGATCACCTCGTCATAGGTGCGGTCGCGCAACAGCCGTTTGAACGCGCGCATTTCTCCCCACGTCCAGGGGGAAAAAAGCGCCCTGCGCCAGCGCCGGGTCGCGACCGGGATGACCTCGGCAGCAGCCGGATGCAGCCGCACCAGCGGCGCGTAAACCTCCTCCACCACCCAGGAAAATCGCGCGTCCGGCCGGTGCGCGCGCGCCTCGGTCAGCGCCGGCATCTGGTGGATGACGTCGCCGAGCGAGGAGGTCTTGATCAGGAGGATTTCGGGCATATCCGGGGGCGAGGCTTGACGGCGAACGCCCGCCCGCATAGCCCCGTTTCCACGGCGCACGCAAGGAGCACAAGATGCCCACCACGCTCGCCTCGCTCAACGTGAAGCTCTTCACCGACGGCGCCGACAAGGCGCAGATCGTGGAGATGGCGAAACTCAAGCACATCGCCGGCTTCACCACCAATCCGTCGCTGTTGCGCAAGGCCGGGGTCAAGGACTACGAGGCCTATGCCCGCGAGCTCGTGGCGGCGGTGCCGGACCGGCACATCTCCTTCGAGGTGATCTCCGACGACATCGAGGAGATGATCGGTCAGGCGCGCCTCATCACCACCTGGGGCAAGAACGTCTATGTGAAGCTGCCGGTCATCAACACCAAGGGCGAGACGCTTTACGAGGCGATTCGCCTGTTGTCCGACGAGGGCGTGAAGATCAACGTCACCGTCATCACCACGCCCGAGCAGGCGCGCCACGCCACCACCGCGCTCGCGCGCGGGCCCGGCGGCTGCGTCTCGGTGTTCGTCGGCCGGCTCGCCGACCTCGGCATCGGCTGGCAGCCGCTGGTGGAGACCGCCGTGGGTGCGGCGCGGGCGACGAAGCAGGTGGAAGTGATCTGGGCTTCGACGCGGGAAGTGTGGAACGTGATCGAAGCCGACCGTACCGGCTGCCACATCGTGACGGCGCCGGCCGATATCCTGAAGAAGCTCGCGGCGCTCGGCACCAAGACCGCCGAGGCGCTTTCCCTCGACGGCGTGAAGGCGTTCTACGACGACACCCGCGCCGCGGGGCTCGCGCTCAAGCTTCCCGGCGTGCGGCGCACCGCCGCGGAGTGAACGCTGTAAACCATTGTCACGCATTGTGAACCGCGCCGGCGGCGGCGCGGTCGCTCGTGGTGCCTCGGCGTGCTAGGGAAGCGCCAGGTTTCGGGGGATCAATGACGGCAGGTCCGGAGCGCGTGACGCCGAAAGAAACGCGGCCCGCGCGCAAACTCAGGCTCGGGGTGATCGGTGTCGGCGTGATGGGCGCCAATCACGCCCGCGTGCTCGTCGACCTGCCGGGCGTCGAGCTTGTCGGCATCGCCGATCCCGACCGCTCCCAGGCGATGTCCGTCGCCACCGCGCTCGGCTGCCAGGCCGTTGCCGACCACCCGACGCTCTTCGGTCTCGGCGTCGACGCGGTCGTCATCGCCGCGCCCACGCATCTGCATCATCCGATCGCGCTCGACTGCATTAGGGCCGGCGTCCATCTCCTGGTGGAGAAGCCGATCTCGTCGTCCGTCGAAGAAGGCCGCTCGATCGTCGCCGCCGCGGCGCGGGCCGGCCTCACGCTCATGGTCGGCCACGTGGAGCG
The DNA here is from genome assembly GCA_035601815.1 of Xanthobacteraceae bacterium. GTDB lineage: Bacteria > Pseudomonadota > Alphaproteobacteria > Rhizobiales > Xanthobacteraceae > DATNNN01. The sequence goes on from DATNNN010000265.1 coordinate 6,763, forward strand.
CTTCAACCCGACGGTGGCCACCATCAAGCAGGCGCTCGACGGCGAGGACATTCTCTCGATCGCCATCACCCGCGTCGGCCCGTTCCCGCCGCGCATGTCGAACGTGGGCGTGGTGATCGACCTCGCGGTGCATGACATCGATCTGATCCAGTGGTTCACCGGGTCCGACATCATCGAGGTGCAGCCGCAGCTCAAGAGCGCGATCGCCGAGCGCGAGGACATTGCCCTCCTGCAGTTCCGCACGCGCTCGGGCGTGCTCGCCCACATCAACACCAACTGGCTGACGCCGTTCAAGGCGCGCACGGTGCACGTGGCGACCCGCCAGAAATACATCATCGGCGACCTGCTCACCCGCCAGGTCACCGAGTGCTTCGGCTTTCAGCCGGACGGCAGCTATTCCATGCGCCACCTTTCGGTCGGCCACGCTGAGCCCTTGCGCGCCGAGCTCGTCGCCTTCGTCGACGCCATCCGCGACGGCAAGCGGCCGGCGATCGGCGGTGAAGAAGGCGTCGCCAGCCTCGAGATCGCCATCCGCTGCCTCAACGGCAACGCGCCCGCCGCGCGCCGGCCGGCGCGCCGCGCCATCTGATCCGGCCTTGCCGGACCCCGCCATGAACCAGCACGCCGTTCCCGCGCCGATCCCGTTTATCGACGTCGCCGCGCAGCGGCGCCGGCTCGGCCGCGCCGTGGACGAGGCGGTGGCCCGCGTCATGGCCCACTGCCAGTTCGTCATGGGGCCGGAGGTGGCGGCGCTCGAGGCCGATCTCGCCCGATTCTGCGGCGCCAAACACGCCATCTCGTGCGCGAGCGGCACCGACGCGCTCATGCTGGTGCTGATGGCAAGGGGCGTCGGCGCCGGCGACGCGGTGCTGGTGCCGGCTTTCACCTATGCGGCGACGGCGGAGGCGGTGGCCTTGGTGGGGGCGACACCGGTGTTCGCCGACGTGGATCAGGCCACCTTCAACGTCACCGCCGAGACGCTGGGCCGCGCGCTCGCGGCGGCCAGGACGGCCGGGCTCAAGCCCAAGGGCGCGATCCCGGTCGATCTCTTTGGTCTCCCGGCGGATCACGCGCCGATTCTCGATTTCGCGCGGACTGAAAATCTGTTCGTGCTCGACGACGCGGCCCAGGGTTTCGGCGGAACCTACAAGGGCAAGTGCCTCGGCACCTTCGGGCTCGCCACGGCGACGAGCTTTTTTCCGGCCAAGCCCTTGGGCTGCTACGGCGACGGCGGCGCCGTGTTCACCGACGACGATGAGCTCGCGGCGCTCTTGCGCAGCCTGCGCTTCCACGGCGAGGGGGTCGACCGCTCCGAGCACGTGCGCATCGGCATGACCGGCCGCCTCGACACCATCCAGGCGGCGGTCCTGATCGAGAAGCTGAAGATCTTCGCCGATGAGCTCGCGGCGCGCGACCGCGCGGCCAGGCGCTACGGCGAGGCGCTCACGAAACACGTAACCGTGCCGCAGGCGCCGGCGGACCGCACCTCGGTGTGGGCGCAGTACACGATCCGGCTCCCCAACGGTAAGCGCGACGGCTTCGCCGCGGCGCTCAAGGCCGACGGCATCCCGACGGCGATCCATTACCGGCGGCCTATGCACCGGCAGCCGGCCTATGCGCGCTTTCCGGTGGCCGACGGCGGGCTGCCGGTGAGCGAGCGCCTTGCTGACGAGGTGATCAGCCTGCCCATGCACGCCTATCTCGACGCGGCGACGCAGGACCGCGTCATCGCGGCGGTCAAGCGCGCGGCTATGGGGTGACGGTATACTCGCCCGAGCGAAGGATTCGGGCGACGCGATGATCCGCAACATCTTTACCGTCGGCGGCTGGACGCTGGTGTCGCGCGTCAGCGGCTTCCTGCGCGACGTGGTGATGGCGGCCGTGCTCGGCGCCGGGCCGGTGGCGGACGCCTTCCTTGTCGCTTTCCGCCTGCCCAATCACCTGCGCGCGATCTTCGGCGAGGGTGCCTTCGCCGCGGCGTTCGTGCCGTCCTACGCGCGGCGCCTTGAGACCGACGGCATCGCCGAGGCGCGCAGGTTCGCCGACCGCATCGCGACCTTGATGCTGGTCGTGCAGATCGTGTTGCTCGCGCTCGCGCTCGCCTTCACGCCCGCCGTGGTGCGGGTGCTGGCGCCCGGGCTCGACGCGGGGCGCTTCGATCTCGCGGTGACGCTCACGCGCATCACCTTCCCCTATCTCGCGCTCATGTCGTTCGAGGTGCTGATCGCGGGCACGCTCAACGCCAATCACCGCTTCGCCTCGGCGGCCGGTGCGCCGGTGCTCCTGAATCTCTGCATGATCGGCACGCTGTCGTTCGCCGCACTTTTCCCCACCGCCGGGCACGCCGCGGCGTGGGGTGTGCTCGCCGCCGGCGTGTTGCAGGCGCTGCTCGTGGGATTCGACGCCGAGCGCCACGGCTATGGCATCCGCTTCGCCTGGCCCAAGCTCGACGAACCGACGCGCAAGTTCCTGCGCGCGCTCGGGCCGGCGGTGGTGGGCGCGGGCGGTGTGCAGTTGGCGCTCTTCGCCGACACGGTGATCGCCACGTTCCTGCCGGCGGGCTCGCTTTCGGCGCTCTACTACGCCGACCGCATCAACCAGCTCCCCATCGGCGTCGTCGCCATCGCCGTGGGCACGGTGCTGTTGCCGGAGATGTCGCGGCGCTTAGCTGCGCGCGACGATGCGGGCGCTTCGCAGGCGCAAGGAAGGGCGATCGAGCTGTCGCTCGTGATCGCGGTCGGCTTCACGGCCGGCGCCATCGCCATCCCCGAGCTCGTCATGCGCGCGCTCTTCATGCGCGGCGCCTTCACCGCCGACGCCGCGTTCGCCGCCGCGGCCACGCTCGCCGCCTACGCCACCGGCCTCATTCCGTTCATGCTTATGCGATCCTTCACCGCGCCGTTCCTCGCCCGCGGCGATACCGCGACGCCGGTGAAGGCGGCGCTCGCCGCCGCGGCGGTGAATATCTTGCTCAAGATCGTGCTCACCGGGCCGCTCGCCCAGGTCGGCCTCGCGCTCGCGACGTCAGCAGGGGCGTGGCTGAACCTGCTGCTGTTGTGGATCGCCGCCCGCGCCTTCGGCTTCCGGCCGCCGGAGGCGTCGCTGGAGCGGGCCATGCGGCTCATCGCCTGCGCGGTGGTGCTGGGCGCGGCGTTGTGGGGAGGGGAGCGGCTGATCGGCCCGTGGCTCGCGGGGGTGCGCTTTCGCGACGAATTGCTGCTGCTCATTTTGCTGGCAGGGGGCGGGGCGCTCTATGTCGCACTTGTGATCGGCCTCATAGGCCGGCCCTGGCTAAGGGATCTCCTGCGGGACAACCGCACGCCGGCCGTCCCACCGGAGCTGCCAGCGGCCGACTAGGCAATGCGCCGGGTTTTCTCCCCGCGTCCCCGCATGGTATGGAGCCCGCGATCCGCCATGACCCTCTCTCGCACATTTCCGGCGATGCGGTCCGTCGTCGCCACGGCCGTGCTGCTTGCGCTCGCCGCCTGCGGCGACAGCGCCCCGCCGGCGCCGCCACCGCCGCCGGTGACGGTGGCGAAACCCGTGCCGCTCGCCGTCGTCGACCGCGACGAGTATGTCGGCCGTTTCCTCGCCGTGGACATGGTGGAGGTGCGCGCGCGGGTCGCGGGCTACCTCGAGAAGGTGCACTTCAAGGACGGTCAGATCGTCAACGCCGGCGACGTGCTGTTCACCATCGATCCGCGGCCGTTCCAGAACACGCTCGACCAGGCGCGGAGCACGCTCGCCCAGGCGCGCGCCAATTTGGATTTCG
>DATNNN010000266.1:0-2362 GCA_035601815.1 Xanthobacteraceae bacterium
CATCAACATGAACGTGCCGATTGATCTCCTGCCGCCGATCCTCGACGACATGCTGACGCTCGGCCGGCCGAACGCGCCGGCGCGGCCGTGGCTCGGGCTCTATGCCACGGAGGTCGAGGACCGCGTGGTGATCATGGGGCTGGCCAACCGCGGGCCGGCGGAGAAAGCGGACCTGCGCACCGGCGACGTGATCATCGCGGTGGGCGGCAAGGAGGTGCGCGACCTCGGCGCGCTGTTCCGCAAGATCTGGTCGCTCGGCGCCGCCGGGGTGGAAGTGCCCCTCACCGTCTGGCGCGACGGCGACACCTTCGAGGTGCGGATCAATTCAGCGGATCGGAATCGGTATTTGAAGAAGCCGAGTGTGCATTGAGAATTGCGCTTCATGTCCTGGCGCCGGCGTCACTAAAATGCCAATTTGGAGCCGAGGAACCACAAGGGCTGTTTTTCCTGTCGGTCCCATTGCTCTGAAGTTTGCGAGAACCCTGCTCGGGACGAGATGTAACTTATTTGAAGCGAAGCTCTACCGAAAGACCACGCCACGACGCAGGGAGATGCTGTGCCCGGTTACCTGGTGCTCTCCCAAAGGCAGACTCTTAATCACCATATCAGCGACGCCACTAACCAAAGAAGAGCGCGATGATCTTTGGCGTACCGGCGGATTCCCCGATTGGGATTACGATCCACAGCAGGGCGAACCAGAACCGTTTGAATACAAGCCGTCAGACTGGGGTTGGTTGAACGGAAAAATCGTTGCGCTCGATTACTCGGCCACTGTCGACTAACTAGGCTACGTGGCACATTCTAAAGTTTCCATCGATCACGACCCGGTCACCGAGAGTGCCATTCGGAAACTCACCGGCGCACGATAGGCGACCGTGCTATCTTCGAGCTGAGATTCAAAATGGCCAAATCCCACACCGCCTTCGTCTGCCAGAACTGCGGCGCGGTCTATTCGCGCTGGCAGGGCAAGTGCGAGGCCTGCGAGGAGTGGAACACCATCGCCGAGGAAGCGGCGGCGGCCGGTGCCGTGCCCGCGTCGCAGCGCACCAAGCGCAAGGGCCGGGCGCTCAAGCTCGAGCCGCTCCAAGGCGCCAGCGAAGAGGCGCCGCGCACGCCCTCGGGCATCGCCGAGCTCGACCGCGTCACCGGCGGCGGCTTCGTGCGCGGCTCGGTCGTCCTCATCGGCGGCGATCCGGGCATCGGCAAGTCGACGCTGCTCCTCGAGGCGGCCGCTTCGCTCGCCAAGAACAAGCGCCGGGTGGTCTACGTCACCGGCGAGGAGGCGATCGCGCAGGTGCGCATGCGAGCCGAGCGGCTCGGCCTTTCCGGCGCGCCCGTCGAGCTCGCGGCCGAAACGAACGTCGAGGACATCCTCGCCACGCTCGGCGAAGGCGCCGCCCCTACCCTCGTCGTCATCGACTCGATCCAAACCTTGTGGACCGAAGCGGTGGAATCGGCGCCCGGCACCGTGACGCAGGTGCGCGCCTCGACCCAGGCGCTCTTGCGCTACGCGAAGTCCACTGGCGCCGCCGTGGTGCTGATCGGCCACGTCACCAAGGACGGCCAGATCGCGGGCCCGCGCGTGGTCGAGCACATGGTGGACGCGGTACTGCACTTCGAGGGCGAAGGCGGCCACCAGTTCCGCGTGCTGCGCGCGCTGAAGAACCGCTTCGGCCCCACCGACGAGATCGGCGTGTTCGAGATGACCGGCGAGGGCCTGCGCGAGATCGACAATCCGTCCGCGCTCTTTCTGTCGGACCGCGACGCGGGCTCGCCGGGCACGGCCGTGTTCGCCGGCATCGAGGGCACGCGGCCCCTGCTCGTGGAAATCCAGGCGCTGGTAGCGCCGACCGCGCTCGGCACGGCGCGCCGCGCCGTAGTCGGGCTCGACCCCAATCGCCTGTCCATGATCCTGGCCGTGCTTGAGGCGCGCTGCGGGGTGAAGCTCTCGGGCCACGACGTCTATCTCAACGTCGCCGGCGGCCTGCGCGTGATCGAGCCCGCGGCGGATCTGGCGGTGGCCGCGGCACTCGTCTCCTCGCTTTCGGGCGCGGTGCTGCCGGCGGACGCGGTCTATTTCGGCGAGGTCAGCCTCACCGGCGCGGTGCGCGCCGTGCCGCGGGCGGCGGCGCGGCTGAAGGAGGCGACCAAGCTCGGATTCGCCCGCGCCGTGCTGCCCGAAGCCGTGCGGCAGGAGGCCGCGGAAGGGCTCAGCCTCACTACGATCCCGGCGCTCACCGCGCTTGTCGCCGAGATCGCCGCCCGGGCGCCGCGCCTGCGCCGGGCCGGCGGAGACGATGCTTAATGCCGTTAGGCCGTTGTTTCCTTTGCGCCCCTAGCATGGGTGACGAGCAAGCTGCCG
>DATNNN010000267.1:0-6296 GCA_035601815.1 Xanthobacteraceae bacterium
CACCATGTTGTAGGGGTTGGACGAGCCAAAGGACTTGGCCACCACGTCGGCCACGCCCAGCGTCTCGAATACGGCGCGCATCGGACCACCGGCGATGATGCCGGTGCCCGGAGGAGCGGCGCGCAACACCACATGGCCGGCGCCGTGATGGCCGATCACGTCGTGGTGCAGCGTCCTGCCCTCGCGCAGCGGCACGCGCACGAGCGCGCGCTTGGCGGCTTCGGTGGCCTTGCGGATTGCCTCCGGCACCTCGCGCGCCTTGCCATGGCCGAAGCCGACGCGGCCTTTCTTGTCGCCGACGACGACGAGGGCGGCGAAGCCGAAGCGCCGGCCGCCCTTCACCACCTTGGCGACGCGGTTGATGTGGACGAGCTTGTCGACGAGACCGCCTTCGCGATCGTCCCGACCGCCGCGATCGCGCCCGCGTCCGCGGTCCCGCCGTTCCCGTTGCTCAGCCATCCTGCACCGTCCTCTAGAACTGCAATCCGCCCTCGCGGGCGGCGTCGGCGAGCGCCTTGACGCGCCCGTGATAGAGATAGCGGCCGCGATCGAACACGACCGACTTCACGCCCTTGGCGATGGCGCGCTCGGCCACGAGCTTGCCCACCGCTTTCGCGGCGTCGACATTGGCGCCGGTCTTGAGGCCGCCGCGCACGTCCTTCTCCACGCTCGACGCCGCAACCACTGTCTCGCCCTTCAGGTCATCGATTACCTGGGCGTAGATGTGCTTCGACGAGCGGAAGACCGACAGCCGCGGCTGCGTCACGCCCTTGCGGCGGAGCGCCCGGCGCACCCGGCCGGTACGGCGCGCGATCTGTTTGGTAGCTCTGCTCATGACGTCCCTTACTTCTTCTTGCCTTCCTTGCGGAAGATGAACTCGCCGGCATACTTCACGCCCTTGCCCTTGTAGGGCTCCGGCGGCCGGAAACCGCGGATCTCGGCCGCCACCTGGCCGACCTTCTGCTTGTCGATGCCGGTGATCACGATCTCCGTCGGCTTCGGCGTCGCTACCGCGATCCCTTCCGGGATCGGATAGTTGACCTCGTGGCTGTAGCCGAGCGCGAGCTGCAGGTTCTTGCCCGCCACCGCCGCCTTGTAGCCGACGCCGGTGATCTCGAGCCGCTTCTCGTAGCCCTTGGCGACGCCGGCGAGGAGGTTGGCGAGGATCGCGCGCGTCGTGCCCCATTCGGCCTTGTGCTGCTTCGATTCGCCCGTGGTGGTGACCACGATCATGCCGCCGTCGATCTTGACCGACTGGGCGTCGCCGAGGACGTGCTTGAGCTCGCCCTTGGGCCCCTTCACCTTGACCACGCGACCCTCGAGCGCCGCCGTGACGCCGCTCGGGATGGGAACGGGTTTCTTGCCGATCTTCGACATCAGAACACCGTGCACAGGATTTCGCCGCCCACGTTCTGCTCGCGAGCGTCGTGGTCGGCCATGACACCCTTGGGCGTCGACAGGATCGCGACGCCGAGCCCGTTGTGGATGCGCGGCAGCGTGCGCACCGAGACGTAGACCCGGCGGCCGGGCTTCGACACCCGCTCGATCTCGCGGATCACCGGCTCGCCGTCGAAATACTTGAGCTCGATCTCGAATTCGGTGCGGCCGTTCTTGTGCTCGGTCGACGAATAGCCGCGGATGTAGCCTTCGTTCTTCAGCACCTCGAGCACGCTTGCACGGAAGCGCGAGCCCGGCGTCGAGACGCGGTCCTTGCTGCGCATCGCAGCGTTGCGGATGCGGGAGATCATGTCGCCGAGCGGATCGTTGAGCGCCATTGTTCGCCCTCCCTACCAACTCGACTTGACGAGGCCGGGGATCAGGCCCTGCGAGCCGAGCTCGCGGAGCGCGATGCGCGACATCTTGAGCTTGCGATAGTTGCCGCGCGGCCGGCCGGTGATGGTGCAGCGGTTGCGCACGCGGTTGGGCGACGAGTTGCGCGGGAGCTTGGCGAGCTTGAGCACCGCGGCAAAGCGGTCCTCGATCGGGACCTTCTTGTCCTCGACGATCGCCTTAAGGCGCGCGCGCTTGCCCGAATACTTCTTGACTAGCCGGCGCCGCCGCTCGTTCTTCTCAATTGAACTTTTCTTCGCCATTCCCTGTCTCTCCTCGGTTTCCGGGTTTGAGGGTTTGCCTCACTGTCGGAAGGGAAAATTGAAAGCCGCTAGCAGCGCGCGCGCTTCGTCGTCGCTGCGCGCGGTAGTGCACACGGTGATGTCCATGCCCCAGACCGCCTCGACCTTGTCGTAGTCGATCTCGGGGAAAATGATGTGCTCCTTGAGGCCGATGGTGTAGTTGCCGCGGCCGTCGAAGCTCTTGGGACTGAGTCCGCGGAAGTCGCGCACCCGCGGCAGCGCGATGGTGACGAGCCGGTCGACGAATTCGTACATCTTCAGCGCCCGCAGCGTGACCTTGGCGCCGATCGGCAGGTTCTCGCGCAGCTTGAAGTTCGCAATCGCCTTGCGCGACTTTGTGATGATCGCCTTCTGGCCCGCGATCTTCGACAGGTCCGCCGCCGCCGACGTCACCTTCTTCTGGTCGGCGACGCCCTCGCCGATGCCCATGTTGAGCACCACCTTCTCGAGCGCCGGCACCGCGAACGGGTTCGAGTAGCCGAGCTCCTGCATGAGCTTCGGCCGGATGATCTTCTCGTATTCGCTCTTCAGGCGCGGAATGTAATCAGGCATCGATCTGCTCCCCGGAGCGCCGCGCGATTCGCACCTTGCGGCCGTCCTTGAGAATCTTGAATCCAACCCGCGTCGGCTTGCCGTCCTTGGGGTCGGCGAGGGCGATCTTGGAAATGTCGAGCGGCAACTCCTTGGAGACGATGCCGCCCTCCTGGCTCGCGGTCTGGCGCTGATGGCGGCGCACCACGTTGACGCCGCGCACGGTTGCGCGCCGCGCCTTGGGGTCGACCTCGACCACCTCGCCCGACCGGCCGCGGTCCCGCCCGGAGAGCACGACCACCTTGTCGCCCTTGCGGATCTTTGCCGCCATCACAGCACCTCGGGCGCCAGCGAAATGATCTTCATGTGATTCCTCGCCCTGAGCTCGCGCGGCACCGGCCCGAAGATGCGCGTGCCGACCGGCTCCTCCTGCGGCGTAATCAGCACCGCGGCGTTGCGGTCGAAGCGGATGACCGAGCCGTCCGGCCGGCGGATATCCTTGCGGATGCGCACCACGACGGCCTTCAGCACCTCGCCCTTCTTGACGCGGCCGCGCGGGATCGCTTCCTTGACCGAGACCACGATGGTGTCGCCGATCGTCGCGTATTTGCGCTTGGAGCCGCCCAATACCTTGATGCACATGACGCGGCGCGCGCCGGAATTGTCGGCGACGTCCAAACTGGTTTGCATCTGAATCATGACGCACTGCCTTCCGTTCTGCCGCCGGCGCGCCGGCGCGTAAACCGTTTACCGGCATCAGCCGGCCGTGGCGCCCGCCGCGGGCTTTTCCTTCTTGCCTTGTCTTTCTTTCTTCGACTTCTTGTCCGGCCGGTCGGGCATGACCACTTCCTCGCGCTTGCCGCCGACGCCCTCGATAACGATCCAGCGCTTAGTCTTGGAGATCGGCGCGTGCTCCTCGATGCGGACTACGTCGCCGACCTTGTGGACGTTGTCGGCGTCGTGGGCGTGATACTTCTTCGAACGTCGTACCGTCTTTTTGAACAAGGGATGCGTGAAGCGCCGCTCGACGCGGACCACCACGGTCTTGTCTTGCTTGTCGCTGATCACGACGCCTTGCAACACGCGCTTGGGCATGGATCCCTCTTATTTCCCTTTCGCTTTCGTCTTCGGCTTCGCCTTGGCCTTAGCGCCCGAGGTCTTCGCCGTCGGCGCCGGCTTCGGCTTGCCGAGTTTTTTCTCGCGCCCAATCGTCATCAGCTGCGCGATGTCGCGGCGCACGATGCGCACCCGCGCCGTGTTGGCGAGCTGACCTGTCGCCTTCTGGAAGCGCAGGTTGAACTGCTCCTTCTTGAGCTCGAGGATTTTGTCCTCGATCTCGTCGTCGGTCATCGCGCGCGCGTCGCCGATCTTCATGCCGTCACCCGAGCCGCGCGACGAAGCGCGTCCGCACCGGAAGCTTGGCGCCGGCGAGCCGCATCGCCTCGCGCGCCGTAGGCTCGTCGATGCCGTCGATCTCGAACATGATCCGTCCCGGTTTGACGCGGACCGCCCAGTACTCCGGCATGCCCTTGCCCTTGCCCATGCGGATCTCGGTCGGCTTCTTGGAGATCGGCACGTCCGGGAAAATCGTGACCCACACGCGGCCCACGCGCTTCATGTGATGCGTGATCGCGCGCCGCGCCGCCTCGATCTGGCGCGCGGTGACGCGGTCGGGCTCGAGCGCCTTCAAGCCGTAGCGGCCGAAGGCGAGCTGAGCGCCGCCCTTCACCTTGCCGCGGATGCGGCCCTTGAAGCCCTTGCGAAACTTTGTGCGCGCCGGTTGTAGCATCGTTCAATTCCTCACGCGGCGTCGCGGCGCGGACGGCCGCCGCCGCTCTCGCTCTCGGCGAGACGCTTGTCCTGGGCCATGGGGTCGTGCTCGAGGATCTCGCCCTTGAAGATCCACACCTTCACCCCGCAGGTGCCGTAGGTGGTGAAGGCGGTGGCAACGCCGTAGTCGACGTCGGCGCGCAGCGTATGCAACGGCACGCGCCCCTCGCGGTACCACTCCATGCGCGCGATCTCGTTGCCGCCGAGGCGGCCAGAGCAGTTGATGCGGATGCCTTCGGCGCCGAGACGCATGGCCGACTGCACGGCGCGCTTCATGGCGCGGCGGAAAGCGACCCGGCGCTCGAGCTGTTGCGAGATCGATTCCGCCACGAGGTGGGCGTCGAGCTCGGGCTTGCGGATCTCGACGATGTTGATGATGACCTCGGAGTCGGTCATCTTGGCCACCTGCTTGCGCAGCTTGTCGATGTCGGCGCCCTTCTTGCCGATGACCACGCCCGGCCGCGCCGAGTGGATGGTGACACGGCACTTCTTGTGCGGGCGCTCGATCACGATCTTGGACACCGCCGCCTGCTTGAGCTGCTTCATCAGCCAGCCGCGGATCTTGATGTCCTCGTGCAGCAGCCGGCCATACTGCCCCTTGGCCGCGAACCAGCGCGAGTCCCAGGTGCGGTTGATGCCGAGCCGCAGGCCGATCGGATTTACCTTCTGACCCATCAGGCTTTCTCCTCCACCTCACGCACGACGATGGTGATGTTGGCGAACGGTTTGGTGATGCTGCCGACCCGGCCCCGCGCCCGCGGCGTGAAGCGCTTGATGACGATGGCCTTGCCGACGTACGCCTCGGCGACGACGAGGTCGTCGACGTCGAGGTCGTGATTGTTCTCGGCGTTGGCGATCGCCGACTCCAGGCACTTGCGCACGTCGCGGGCGATGCGCTTGTGCGAGAATTCGAGATCGGCGAGCGCACTCGCGACCTTCTTGCCGCGGATCAAGCCCGCGACGAGGTCGAGCTTGCGCGGCGAAACGCGCAGCATACGGGCCACGGCCTTGGCCTCGTTGTCCTTGAGCACGCGCTCGCGAGCCTTCTTGCCCATCTTCGCCTCGATCAAGCCTTGGGTGCCGCCGCGGGGGCGGCAGCGGCGGTGGCGGCGGCGGCGGGAGCCGCCGCGCCCTTCGCGTCGGGAGCGCCGGTGCGCTTGGTGGCGCGGTCGCCGACGGCGCCGTGGCCGTGGAACAGCCGGGTCGGCGAGAACTCGCCGAACTTGTGGCCGACCATGTCCTCGGTGACGTACACCGGAATATGCTTGTGGCCGTTGTAGACGCCGAAGGTGACGCCGACGAACTGCGGCAGAATGGTCGAGCGCCGGCTCCAGATCTTGATCACTTCCGAGCGGCCCGAGGCGCGCACGGCATCCACCTTCTTCAGCAGGTAGCCGTCGACGAAGGGGCCTTTCCAAATCGAACGGGCCATCATCACACCTTCTGTTTGCGCGCGTGGCGGCTGGAGACAACGAAGCGCTGGGTGCGCTTGTTCTTGCGGGTCTTCTTGCCTTTGGTGGGAAAGCCCCAGGGCGTCACCGGATGGCGGCCGCCCGAGGTGCGGCCTTCACCGCCGCCGTGCGGGTGGTCGACCGGGTTCATCGAGGTGCCGCGGTTATGCGGGCGCCAGCCCTTCCAGCGGTTGCGGCCGGCCTTGCCGATCGAGATGTTCATGTGGTCGGGATTCGACACCGCGCCGACGCTGCCGAAGCAGCGGCCATGCACCAGGCGCTGCTCGCCGGAATTGAGCCGCATGATGCAATAGCCCTGGTCGCGGCCGACGATCTGCGCGTACGTGCCGGC
>DATNNN010000268.1:0-2685 GCA_035601815.1 Xanthobacteraceae bacterium
GGCGATCCGCGCGCGGCGGAACGCACGTTCCAGCTGCTCCATCAAGTGGTGGGCCGCGCCGGGCGCGTGGCAGCGGGCCGCGGCTTGCTGCAGACCTATCAGCCCGAGCATCCGGTGATGGCGGCGCTCATCCTCGGCGACCGAGAGGCGTTCTACTCGCGCGAAATTGAGGAGCGCGAGCAGGCCGCACTCCCGCCGTTCGGGCGGCTCGCCGCGATCGTCATCTCGGCCCCGACTGGACCCGCGGCCGAAGGCCACGCCCGCGCGCTCGCCGCCGCCGCGCCCACGGCCGAGGGGGTGCGCATCCTGGGACCGGCCGAGGCGCCGCTCGCGCTGATCCGCGGCCGGCACCGCTGGCGCCTGTTGGCGCGCTCGCCGCGCAGCTTCGACCTCTCCCATTATCTGCGCGAATGGCTCGGGCGGTCGCCCACAGCCAAGGGCGGCGTGCGGGTGACCGTGGACGTCGATCCGCAAAGTTTCCTTTGAAAAAAACGCCGGCGGCGGCTGACAGACACCTCATGTCGCATCCCTCGGCAACGCTTGCGGCATAAGGATTCTCGTGGGGTCGGACGGGTGCGGTCATGTTGCGCCGCGCATATCGCTATGTTACTGAACGCGCGACTTCGAGAAACGCGGCGCTCGCGCTTTCTCATCCAAAAACAGTCGCAGGGAAGACGTTAGGGCTCCGCCGCGCCCGTTGCGAGACGCGGAGCGAACCCGAGAGATGATCGTGGCCGACGAACCGATCGCCGCCGGCATGGCGGGCCGTTACGCGACTGCGCTGCTCGAGCTGGCGTTGGAAGAAAAGGCGCTCGACGAGGTCGCGGCCGATCTCGAAGCGTTCGCCAAGCTTCTCGAGGAAAACAAGGAACTTGAGCGCCTGGTGAAGAGTCCGCTGTTCACCGCCGACGAGCAGGTGAAGGCGCTGAAGGCGATCCTTGACAAGGGCAAGATCAAGGGCATCGCCGCGAACTTCCTCCTCACCGTGGCGCAGAACCGGCGCCTGTTCGCAGTCGCCGCCATGATCAAGATGTTCCGGGTGATGGTCGCCCACCAGCGGGGCGAGAGCCAGGCCGAGGTCACGGTGGCCGAGCCGCTCGCCGACAAATATCTCAAGGAGCTCGCGGCGGCGCTGAAGTCGGCGACCAAGCGGGAGGTGAAACTCGACGTGCGCGTGGATCCGGCGATCCTCGGCGGCATCAAGGTCAAGCTCGGCAGCCGCATGATCGACGCCTCGCTCAAGACCAAGCTCAATGCGATCAAGCTCGCCATGAAAGAGGCCCGCTGATGGACATTCGTGCCGCGGAAATTTCCGCGATTCTCAAGGAAAAGATCAAGAATTTCGGCGAGTCGGCCGAAGTCTCAGAGGTCGGCCAGGTGTTGTCGGTCGGCGACGGCATCGCGCGCGTCTTCGGCCTCGACAACGTGCAGGCCGGCGAGATGGTCGAGTTCGAGAACGGCGTACGCGGCATGGCGCTCAACCTCGAGATCGACAACGTCGGTATCGTGATCTTCGGCAACGACCGCGAGATCAAGGAAGGCCAGACGGTCAAGCGCACCCGCTCGATCGTCGACGTGCCGGTGGGCAAGGAGCTGCTCGGCCGCGTGGTCGATGCGCTCGGCAATCCCATCGACGGCAAGGGCCCGATCAAGTCCAAGGAGCGCCGCCGCGTCGACATCAAGGCGCCCGGCATCATCCCGCGGAAGTCGGTGCACGAGCCGATGGCGACGGGCCTCAAGGCGGTGGACGCGCTCATTCCCATCGGCCGCGGCCAGCGCGAGCTCATCATCGGCGACCGGCAGACCGGCAAGACGGCGATCGCCCTCGACACCATCCTCAACCAGAAGCCGCTCAACGCCTCGAACGACGAGAAGATCAAGCTCTACTGCATCTACGTCGCGGTCGGGCAGAAGCGCTCGACGGTGGCGCAGTTCGTCAAGGTGCTGGAGGAGCAGGGCGCGCTCGAATACTCGATCATCATCGCCGCCACCGCGTCCGATCCCGCGCCGATGCAGTTCCTGGCGCCGTTTGCCGGCTGCACCATGGGCGAATACTTCCGCGACAACGGCATGCACGCGGTCATCATCTACGACGACCTGTCGAAGCAGGCGGTCGCTTACCGCCAGATGTCGCTGTTGCTGCGCCGCCCGCCGGGCCGCGAGGCCTATCCCGGCGACGTGTTCTACCTGCACTCGCGGCTCTTGGAGCGCGCCGCTAAGATGAACGACGACAACGGCGCCGGCTCGCTCACGGCGTTGCCGATTATCGAGACCCAGGCGAACGACGTGTCGGCCTACATCCCGACCAACGTCATTTCCATCACCGACGGCCAGATCTTTCTCGAGACGGATTTGTTCTATCAGGGCATCCGCCCGGCGGTGAACGTCGGCCTGTCGGTGTCGCGCGTCGGCTCCGCCGCGCAGACCAAGGCGATGAAGAAGGTCGCCGGCCGCATCAAGGGCGAGCTCGCGCAGTACCGCGAGATGGCGGCGTTCGCCCAGTTCGGCTCCGATCTCGACGCCACGACCCAGCGCCTGTTGAATCGCGGCGCGCGGCTCACCGAGCTCCTCAAGCAGCCGCAGTTCTCGCCGCTCAAGATGGAAGAGCAGGCGGTGGTGATCTACGCCGGCGTGAACGGTTACCTCGATCCGCTGGCGGTCAACCGGGTGGCGGGCTTCGAGCAT
>DATNNN010000269.1:0-10838 GCA_035601815.1 Xanthobacteraceae bacterium
GCGCCACGCTGGTGCCGGCCGACATGCGCGATTTCGCGGCCTTCGATCGCCTAGGGGCGAGCCTCGCCGAGCGCTACGGCCGCCTCGACGTACTGGTCGGCAACGCCGGCCAGCTCGGCACGCTCACGCCGCTGCCGCACATCGAGCCCAAGGAGTGGGACGAAGTGATGGCGGTGAACGTCACCGCCAACTGGCGGCTGATCCGCTCGCTCGATCCGCTGCTGCGCGCGGCCGAGGCGGGGCGCGCCGTGTTCGTCACTTCAAGCATCACCTACAAGGCGCGCGCCTACTGGGGGACGTACGCGGTCTCCAAGATCGCGCTCGAGTTGCTGGCGCGCACCTACGCGGCGGAGACCGCCGAGACCAAGGTCAAGGTCAACCTCTTCAATCCCGGCCCCATCCGCACCCGCATGCGCGCCAAGGCAATGCCGGGCGAGGACCCGATGACGCTCGACACCCCCGAGCAGGCGGCGGAAAAGCTGATCGAGCTCTGCCTGCCCGCCTGCGCCGTCAGCGGAATGCTCTACGACTACCCGCAGAAGAAATTCTTGCAGTTTCAGCCGCCGGCCTGACTTTCCCTGCCGGTGATGCGCCAGGCGAGCGCCGCCGCGGCGAGATAAAGCGCCGCCGCCAAGAGGTACGCGGCGCCGGGAAGCTGCCAGTCGCGGCCGACACCGATGAAATAGGCGAACGTGAAGGTGAAGATGGTCGGGCCTACGAGCTGGGCGATGCCGACCACGCTGCCGTTCGCCCCTTGCAATTGCCCTTGCCGGTTCGGGCTGACGCGCGACGTCATCAGCGCCTGAATCGCGGGACCGGTAAGCCCGGACAGCGTGGCGAGCGGAATGCTCGCCCAAGCCAAGAACGGCGTGTTCGCCAGTCCCATAACCGCGAGGCCGCCCGCGCCCAGCACGAAGCCCAAGAGCAGCATGTTGCGTTCGCCGATGCGCGGCACGAGGAAGCGCACGAGGCCCACCTGCACCGCCATGAGGCAAACGCCGTAGGCGCCGAGCGCGATGCCGACGGTGCCCGTGTCCCAGCCGAAACGGTAGCCGGTATAAAGCACGAACGTACTGGGCAGCACGACGAAGCCGAGGCTGGCGATGAAGTTCACCACGGCGAGGCCGCTGAGCTCGCGGTCGGAGCGCAGGAGATGCAGCGAGCCGATGGGATTGGCGCGGCGCCAGGAGAACGGCGAGCGCTGATCGGCCGGCAGCGACTCGGGTAAAATCAATAGGCCGTACAGGCCGTTGCAGATGCTGAGCGCGGCCGCGGCCCAGAACGGCAGATGCGGGTCGAAGGTGGCGAGCACGCCGCCGAGCGCCGGCCCGAGCACGAAGCCGATGCCGATCGCACCGCCGAGTACGCCGAAGCGCGCCGCCCGCTCGGCCGGCGGCGTCACATCGGCGATGTAGGCGAAGGCCGCCCCGATCGAGGCGGCGCAGACGCCGGAGATGGTGCGGCCGAGGAGCAGCCACCACAGCGATGGCGCCAGCGCCATCACGATGTAGTCGACGCCGAGGCCGAAGTTCGAGATGAGGATGATCGGCCGCCGCCCGAAGCGGTCAGAGAGCGCGCCGTGCACTGGCGTGAACAGGAACTGCATCAGCGCCCACACCGTGCCGAACACGCCGAAGATTTCGGCGGCGCGGGCGGTGTCGCCGCCCATGAAGTCCTCGACCAGCTTCGGCAGCGCCGGGATGATGATGCCGATGGACAGCATGTCGAGGACGAGCGTGATGAAGATAAACACCAGCGCCGGGCGCGCCGCCGGCGGGGAGGCTTCTGCGGCGCTCACCGTTTCCGCCTCTTGCGCCCGGCGAACGGATTCTCCGTTTCGCGGAGCATCAGGCGAACGGGCACGCCCGGCAGATCGAAGCGCTCGCGCAGGCCGTTCACGAGGTAGCGGGTGTAGGACTCCGGCAGCTCCCCGGTGCGGGTGCCGAACAACACGAAGCTCGGCGGCCGCGCCTTGGCCTGGGTCATGTAGCGCAGCTTAATCGGCCGGCCGGCCGCCGCGGGCGGGGCGAAGCTTTCGGTCGCGGCCGAAAGAAAGCGGTTGAGCCCCGCGGTCGGCACCCGACGCTCCCACACGGCGCGGATCTCCACCACCGCGTCCATGAGCCGGTCGAGGCCTTCGCCAGCAAGGCCGGAGACCGTCACCACCGGCATGCCCTTCAACTGCGGCAGCCAGTGGTCGGCCTCACCGCGCAGCCGCTTGACGTCGCCGCCCTTCGGCGTCTGCAAGTCCCACTTGTTGACCCCGAGGACCAGTGCCCGCCCCTCCTCGGCGACGAGGCTCGCGATGCGCAAGTCCTGCTCCTCGAAGGGCTGACCCGCGTCCACCAGCAGCACCACCACCTCGGCGAAGCGGATGGCGTTCAGCGCGTCGGCGACGGAAAGCTTCTCGACCTTGTCGACGACGCGCGAGCGGCGGCGAATGCCGGCGGTGTCGTAGATCTCGAACCTGCGTCCCTTGCGCGCGAACGGCACGGCGATCGCGTCGCGGGTGATGCCCGCCTCGGGCCCCGTGATCAGGCGCTCTTCGCCGATCAGCCGGTTGATGAGGGTCGATTTCCCCACGTTCGGGCGGCCCACGATGGCGACGCGGATCGGCCGCTCCTCGTCGGCTCCGTCCGCCTCCTCCGCGGTTTCGGGCAGCGCCTCGGCGATGGCGTCGCGCAGATCGCTCAGGCCGTCGCCGTGCTCGGCGGAAACCGGAAGCGGATCGCCGAGACCGAGCTCGTAGGCCTCCCGCGCCCGTTCGTCGGCGAGGCGCCCTTCGCTCTTATTGGCGACTACGATCACGGGCTTGGCGTGCTTGCGCAAGAGATCGGCAAAGCTGCGGTCGAGCGGCGTGACGCCAGCGCGCGCGTCCATGAGAAAAAGGACGGCGCCAGCCTGCTCGATCGCGGTCTCCGTCTGCGCCCGGGTGCGCGCGGAGAGCTTGGCGCCCCCCTCCTCGAAGCCGGCGGTGTCGATCAGGCGGAAGGTCAAATCGCCGAGGCGCGCGTCGGCCTCGCGCCGGTCGCGGGTGACGCCGGGCTCATTGTCGACCAGCGCCGTGCGCCGCCCGACGAGGCGGTTGAAGAGCGTCGACTTGCCGACGTTGGGCCTTCCGACGATGGCGACGATCGGGCGCATCGCGCGGCACCATAGCTTGAAACGCGCGGGCGGGGATTAGCGGACGGGACGGTTCTCCGCCCACGGATCGTCGCTGGGCGGCTTCGGGCGGGCGTCGGACCAGGGATCGTCACCTGCCGCATTCGGCGCCGGTCGCTGCACCGCGCGGGCGGGCCGCGCCGCCTGGCGCGAGTTCTGCGGGGTTTCGACCTGCTGCTCCGGCTGCGGCGGTGGCACGGCGGAGAGCGGAATGTTGGAGTTGGTCGGCTGCGGCGGCGGCTGATTGTATTCGATGCCGGGCACGCCGCCGGGGAACACCGGCTTGCGGTCACCCTCGAGCGGCTTCTTCTTGGTGTCGAGCGGATTGTTCTCCGCCAGATAATCGATCACGTCGCAGGCCGCCACACTGAAGGCGAGCGGCAGCGCGACGAGGACGATGCGGACGAGCGGGCGAAGAAACATTAGATTCCCCTATTGCGTCGCCGGCGCTTGCACCACGGACGGACCGCCGCCCATGAGCGCGAGCAGGAGCTGGGCGCGGTTGCGGGCGAGCGGTGGCGTCTCCGGGTCGAGCATGATCTCGAACACGAGCTTGCGCGCGGCGTCGAGCTCGCCGGCCTTGAAGCGGGCAAGCGCCAGGAGCTCGCGGGCCGAGTGGCGGAAGGTGGAATCGCGCGCCATAAGCGGCTCGAGACGGGCCGCGATCTCCGACGCGGCTGCCACGTCGACGAGCAGCATGGCGGCGCGCAGCCGTGCCGCGTCGCGCATGGCTTGATCGAGCGAGCGGTCGTCGGCGAGCGCGTCAAAGGCGGCGGCGCCGGCCTTCGGATCGGTGCGGCCGGCCTCTGCCGCCTGGCCGAAACCGGCGAGCGCGCGATAGCCGCGCGGTGCCTCGCGGGCGATCTTGGCGAAGGCTTCCTCGGCCTCGCGCGCCTTGCCGTCGCCCATGAGGCGCAACGCCTCCTCGAAGGAGGTGCCGACCTTGGCGCTCTCGCGCGCCTCGTACCACTCGTAGCCGCGCCATGCGGCGACCGCGAGCACGAGGGCTACGGCCGCGAGCACGATCCAGGCGCCGTAATCGCGCCAGATGCGGATCAGGCGCTCGCGCCTCAGTTCCTCGTCGACTTCGCGGATGATGTCGGACATGAAATTCCGGGTTGGCGCGGCCAGTCGGGCCCGCGCGGGACTAAGATATAGAGTTGTGGACTTATCGTGGCAAACGCCCGTCAGGCCTTACTTTTTCAGCGCATAAACGTGCTCAGGCCCGGGGAAACGGCGGCCGCGCACCTCTTCGGCGTAGGCTTTGATCGCCGATTCGATGCCGCCGGCGAGGTCGCCGTAACGCTTGACGAATTTCGGCACCCGCGGCGACAGGCCCAGCATGTCCTCGAGCACGAGGATCTGCCCGTCGCAGGCGGGCGAGGCGCCAATGCCGATGGTGGGGATGGAAACCTCGCCGGTGATCTTGCGGGCGAGCGGCTCGGCCACCGCCTCGATCACGAGCGCGAAGGCGCCGGCGTCGGCGACGGCGCGGGCATCGTCGAGGAACGGCCCCCACTCCTTCTCGTCGCGGCCGCGCGCGCGAAAGGAGCCGAGCGCATGGATCGACTGCGGCGTGAGACCGACGTGACCGATCACCGGCACGCCGCGCTCGACGAGAAAACGAATGGTCGCGGCCATGTGCACGCCGCCCTCGAGCTTGATCGCACCGCAATGGGTTTCTTTCAGCACGCGCGCGGCGGAGCGGAACGCCTGCTGCGGGCTCTCCTCGTAGGAGCCGAACGGCATGTCGACCACGACCAGCGCCCGGCGCGAGCCGCGCATCACGGCGCGGCCCTGCAGGATCATCATGTCGAGCGTCACCGGGACCGTGGTCTCGAGCCCGTGCATCACCATGCCGAGCGAATCGCCGACGAGGATCATGTCGACGTGGCTGTCGAGCAGCCGCGCGGTGTGGGCGTGATACGAGGTGAGCGCGACGATGGGCTCGCCGCCCTTGCGGGCGCGCAACTCCGGCGCCGTGATGCGCTTCTCGCCTTCGGAAACCTTACTCATCCAGGGATCACCGGTACGCCGACCACGTAGGGGTGGAACAAGTAGCCGAGAACAAGGAAAAGCGCGAGCCCGCCCACGACCGCGACGACGTCGCCTTTCCAGCCCGCGGGCGCGGGTGGGATGGGGGCGGCGCGCTCCTTGACGGTGATGCGGTCGTAGACGGCGTAAACCAGGAAGCCGCCGAACAGCACGACGCCGGCGAGATCGCCGTTGGCGAGAAGATGGGCGAGCGCCCAGAGCTTCACGGCGGTGAGCATGGGGTGCTTCATGCGAGTGCGCAGATGGCTCGGCACGTAGGCAGCGACGATCAAAATCGCCGCGATCGGCACGAGCACGAGCGCGATGTGCTTGGTCCACACCGGCGGATACCAGAGCTGGGCCGATCCCGTCGCGCGCCAGACGCCGAAGCCGTAGGCGATCATGACGAGGCCCGCGAGCGAGACCAGCGAATAGAGCCCCTTGTAGGGCCCCTCGCCGATCCGCGCGATCAGGGCGGCGCGGCGTCCGCGCATGGTGGTGAACACGTGCGCGGCGAAGAAGACGACCATGCCGAGGATGAGAAGGACGGGACCCATGGGCAACCCCCCGAAAGCGGGCGGAGTAGAGGCTATGCGGCGGGTGGAGGCAAGGAGGGCGATTTGGCGTTGCCGGGCTTTTTCCCGTCATCCTGAGGTGCGAGCGAAGCGAGCCTCGTAGGACGGC
Organism: Xanthobacteraceae bacterium; assembly: GCA_035601815.1. Lineage (GTDB taxonomy): Bacteria > Pseudomonadota > Alphaproteobacteria > Rhizobiales > Xanthobacteraceae > DATNNN01. The sequence continues at coordinate 5,881 of DATNNN010000269.1, forward strand.
AACGCGAAGCGTCGAGCCTGGAATGACAAAAGAGTCGCCTTACTCCCACTCGATCGTCCCCGGCGGCTTCGACGTCACGTCGTACACCACCCGGTTCACGCCCTTGACCTCGTTGATGATGCGCGTCGCGACGCGGCCGAGGAAACTCATCTCGAACGGATAGAAATCCGCCGTCATGCCGTCGGTGGAGGTCACCGCGCGCAGGCCCACCACGTTGTCGTAGGTGCGGCCGTCGCCCATGACGCCCACCGTCTTCACGGGAAGAAGCACGGCGAAGGCCTGCCAGATCTCGTCGTAGAGGCCGGCGCGACGGATCTCCTCCAGATAAATCTCGTCGGCGAAGCGCAGCACGTCGAGCTTGTCCTTGGAGATCGCGCCGGGCACGCGGATGGCGAGCCCCGGCCCCGGGAACGGATGGCGGCCGACGAAGGCCTCGGGCAGCCCGAGCTCACGGCCGAGCGCGCGCACCTCGTCCTTGAACAGCTCGCGCAAGGGCTCGACCAGCTTCAAATGCATGCGTTCCGGCAGGCCGCCCACGTTGTGATGTGACTTGATGGTCACCGACGGGCCGCCGGTGAACGACACGCTCTCGATCACGTCGGGATAGAGCGTGCCTTGCGCCAGGAACTCGACCTTGCCGATCTTCTTCGATTCCGCCTCGAACACGTCGATGAAGAGCTTGCCGATGATCTTGCGCTTCGCCTCCGGGTCCTCGACGCCGGCGAGCGCCTTGAGGAAGCGCTCGCCCGCCTCCACGTGCACGAGCGGGATGTTGTAGGCGCCGCGGAACAACGCCAGCACCTTCTCCCCCTCGCCCAGGCGCAACAGGCCGTGGTCGACGAACACGCAGGTGAGCTGGTCGCCGATCGCCTCGTGGAGAAGCACGGCGGCGACGGCGGAATCGACGCCGCCGGATAGCCCGCACAGCACCCGCGCCTTGCCCACCTGCTTGCGGATTTTCTCGATCGCCTCGTCCTTGAACGCGCGCATGGTCCAGTCGGCTTTGGCGCCGGCGATCTTGCGCACGAAGTTCCTGAGGATCGCGGCGCCGTGCGGCGTGTGCACCACCTCGAGATGGAACTGCGTGGCGTAGAACTTGCGCGCCTCGTCGGCGATCATGGCGATGGGCGCGTTGGGGGCGCTGGCGATCGAGCGGAAGCCCTTGGGCAGCTCCGTCACCCGGTCGCCGTGGCTCATCCACACCGGGTAGGCGCGGCCCTTCTCCCACACGCCGTCGAGCAAGGGCGAGCTTTCGGTGACCTTCACCTCGGCGCGGCCGAACTCGCGATGGTGCCCACCCTCCACCTTGCCGCCGAGCTGGTGTGCCATGGCCTGCTCGCCGTAGCAGATGCCGAGCACCGGCACGCCCGCCTCGAACACGGATTTGGGCGCCAGCGGTGCGTCGTGATCGAGCACCGAGGCCGGCCCGCCGGAGAGGATCACGGCCTTGGGCCGGAGCGTACGCAGCGCCTCTTCGGCGCGCTGGTAGGGCACGATCTCCGAGTACACGCCCTCCTCGCGCACGCGGCGCGCGATGAGCTGGGTGACCTGGGAGCCGAAATCGATGATGAGAATCTTATCGTGGGCGGGCGCCGTCATGGCGAGCTAGTAGCGGATCGCGCGCGTGCCAGCAACCGGGGGCGGGAGTGCGAGCGCCGCCGTAAGGCGACGGCGGTCGTTCAACGTTGCGACATGAAGGGCGGCCTCAATAACAGGCCTGTCCCGCCGCGACGGACCCGTTCGGCAACCTCGCCTGGCAGCCCTGCCCGGACGCCGAACGCGTATTGGCAAACGGATATCGCCCGGCCGGCGTACAGCAATGTTGCGGCACGCGGTCGCCCGCCGGCTGGACGAAGTTCGCGCCGCCCTCGATCACTCCCTGCACCGGCCCATTGGACAGGAAACAGGTGCACGCGCCGCCCGGCGTGCCGCCGCCGCCGATCCGGCAGGTGCCGAAGCCGGTCTTGCATATCTGTTGGGCGGACGCGGGGGCCGCGGCCGTGACCGCCACCAGCAGGAGCACTGCGGCAAGGACCCTCATCTGCCGCCCGCCGGAACGTCCGCCTGCGAGCGGCTCGCCACGCGCTTGATTTCGTCGGCGGTGAAGACGGTGCGCTGGGCGCGCTCGTCGCTGGCGACCGCAATCAGCTTCGGAACGTCGCCCTCGAAGCTCAGGGTATAAGTGTCGAAACGCTCGCCGCGATAGGTGACGGTGATTTGCTTCGGCACGATTACTCCGGCCACGCCGACGCTCTCGCCGCCCGGGCCGCCGCCGGCAGGAACCTTGACGAACGTGAAACTGAATTTATCGCCCACGTTGAACGGCTGGTCCTGCACCACCAGAAAATAGGTGTCGTAGGTGCCGGGCAGGCCCGGGATCAACGGGCGCGGCAAGCGTTTGTTGTAGTAGTCGGAGTAAATATTATCATCGGTGCCGAGCGCGGTGATCGCGATCTGGTAGACGTGAGAGCCTCTCGACTGCACGTATAGCCACCACGCGATCGACAGCACCATAACGCCGACGCCGCACCAGATGCTGCACAGGAAATAAAAGCGGTAGGTCTGCCGCTCCTGCTGGCTGGCGGGCGGGTGCTTGCGCGTGTTGGCATCCTGGTAATAGCCGTGCGCGGTCTTGGTCACGACCAGGATGAACAGAATCGCGAACAGGAACGGGCCGAACTGCTCGGCCAGCCGCACGACCGTCGTCAATCCGGTTACATCTAGTTCCACGGGAGCCGCTCCCGTCATGCAAGAGACAGTTGAACCCTATCGCCGCCCCTCGGCCTTGGCAATGCGGCGGGTCTATGCCGCGCGGCGCATGAGGCTGACGAAGAAGCCGTCGGTGTCCGTGCGCCGGGGCGTGAGCAGGAGCCCCTCGGCGCTCGCGAGCGCCGCCTTGCCGAGAATCATGCCGCGCTCGCCGAGATTGCCCGCGACCTCGGCCGGCGGCACCACCGCGAAGCCGGTCTGCCGGGCAAGAAACGCGCGCACCTGGGCGCCGTTCTCCGCGTCCAGCACCGAGCAGGTGACGTAGGCGATGCGGCCGCCGGGCTTCACGAAGCGCGTGGCCTCATCGAGCAACACCGCCTGCTCCTTCACCCGCTGCTCCAGCGCGCCGGGACGCATGCGCCACTTGGCGTCCGGGTGGCGGCGCCACACGCCGGTGCCGGTGCACGGCGCGTCGATGAGCACGAGGTCCATGCGGCCTTCGAGGTCGGCAAGCACGTCCGCCGCGCCCTTGGGCGCGCGCACCTGCACGTTATGGGCGTCGGCGCGCTTGACGCGGTCGTGGATGGGCGCGAGGCGGCGCAGATCCGCGTCGTGGGCGAAGATCTGCCCGTGGTTTTCCATCTTGCCCGCCAATGCCAATGTCTTGCCGCCGGAGCCGGCGCAGAGGTCGAGGACCTGCTCGCCGGGAGACGCACCGGTCAAGAGCGCGGCCACTTGCGAGCCCTCGTCCTGCACTTCGATCCAGCCCTTGTGAAAAACGCCCTCGGCGGTCACCGGCGGCTGGCGGCCCTGCTCGCTCAGTGGCACGCGCAAGCCCACAGGCGACCAGCGGGTGTCCGCGGCGGCGAGGTGCGCGAGCGCGGCCTTGGCCTTGTCGCGGGCGACCTTGAGCGAGTTGACACGCAAGTCGAGCGGCGCGCGCGCCGCGAGCGCCGCGCCCTCGGCGGCACGATCCTCGCCGAAGGTTTTCGCGAGCTCGGCATCGAGCCATTCGGGATAGTCGCCGGCCACATGGGGCGGCGCGCCTTCGAGATTGGCGTTCGCAAGCCGCGCTCGCTCCGCGTCGGTGAGCGGCGGCGGACCGTAGCGCGATCCGTCGCAGAGCTTGCCGACCGCGTCCACATCGAGGCCGCGGGCAAGCGCGAGCGCGCCGAGCACCATCGCGCGCGGCGCGCCCTCGCCCATAATGAAGGCGGCGGACGCCTTCTTGCGCAGCGCGTCGTAGACGAATCCGGCGATGGCGGAGCGGTCGCCGGAGCCGGCGAAGCGATGGCCGAGGCCCCAGTCCTTGAGCGCGTCGCCGGCCGGCCGCGGGCGCGTTTCGAGCGCCGCGACGATCTCGATCGCGGCGGCGACGCGGGCGGAAGGCGTCATGCTAGATGCCGGCGATGATACGCACGGCGAAAATGAGCCACATCAGGTAGAGCGTGATCGAGCCCACGGTGAAGGCGAAGAAGCGCCGCGGCACCCGGTTGCTGGTGACGTGGATATAGGCGTGCACGTAGCGCGCCAGCACGAAGATCCAGGCCATGACCACGAACAAGAGGTTCGCCTTGCCGGTGATGAGCGCGAACGCGACGAGCGCGAAGAACAGCACCGGCAGCTCGAACTGGTTGCGGTAGTTGTTGCCGAACTGGGTGGCACGTTCGGGCCAGGCGTTTTGGCCGAGCGCGATGTCGCGTATTTTCACCTCGCGGCGCCGGGTGTGGCCGATGCGCATCCGCGCCATCCCGAAATTGATGATGCAGATGAGCAGGACTTGCGCGAACACGGGCGCGAGGACGGCGGCGGTCGACATGGCGTTTTTTCCTCAGAAGCCGGAGACGAGACCGATGACGAACAGAACCCACATCGCGGCTAGGACCACGGCGCCGATGATGAAGGCGAAGAAGCGCCGCACCGGCCCGTCCTCGAACAGGATGCAATAGGCGTGGACGAAGCGGAAGGCGACGAACGCCCAGGCGAGCGCCACGAACAGGTAATCCGCCCGGCGCGCCATGACCGCGAGCACGACCAGCACGTAGAACAGCACCGGCAGCTCGGTTTGGCTGGTGTAGGCCTGGTCGAGGCGCGAGACGCGGGCAGGCCAGGTGATGCCGCCGCCGGAGAACTTCATTTCGCCGCGCATCACGGCGTTCCTCCGCGCGCCCTGCAGCCAGAACAGCAGGATGAAGGTAAGTGCGACCTGAACCAAGAGCGGCAGCAGAACGGCGAACAGCGACATGGAG
>DATNNN010000270.1:0-4082 GCA_035601815.1 Xanthobacteraceae bacterium
CATGCGCCGCAAGATGGTCGAGGGACATCACCTGTCGAAGGATGACTTCATCCAGTGGCAGCGCATCCTCAACAAGAAGGGCTGGGCGGTGCCGAATTGGCCGGTGGAATGGGGCGGCACCGGCTGGAGCCCGGTGCAGCAATACATTTTCCTCGAGGAGATGCAGCTGGCGCCGGCGCCGCCGCCGCTGCCCTTTGGCGTGCAAATGCTCGGCCCGGTGCTGATTGCCTTTGGCAGTGAGGCGCAGAAGAAGCGCTTCCTGCCACGCATCGCCAACATCGACGACTGGTGGTGCCAGGGCTTCTCGGAGCCCGGTGCCGGCTCCGACCTCGCCTCGCTGAAAACTTCGGCCAAGCGCGAGGGCGACCATTATATCGTCAACGGCCAGAAGACCTGGACGACGCTCGCGCAATACGCCGACTGGATCTTTTGCCTGGTGCGCACCGACACGGGCGCCAAGCGGCAGGAAGGAATCTCGTTCCTGCTCATCGACATGAAGAGCCCGGGCATCACCGTGCGGCCGATCCAGACCATCGACGGCGGCCGCGAGGTCAACGAGGTGTTCTTCGACGACGTGAAGGTGCCGGCGGAAAATCTTGTCGGCCAGGAGAACAAGGGTTGGGACTACGCCAAGTTCCTGCTCGGCAACGAGCGCACGGGGATCGCGCGCGTCGGCATGTCGAAGGAGCGCATCCGCCGGCTCAAGGAGCTGGCGGCGCTCGAGCGCGTGGGCGACCGGCCGCTGATCGAGGACGAGCGCTTCCGCACCAAGATCGCGACCGTGGAAGTGGAGCTGAAGGCACTGGAAATGACCCAGCTTCGCGTCATCGCGGCCGAGCGGCAGCGCAAGAGCAACCGGCCCGACCCCGCCTCGTCGATTTTGAAAATCAGGGGTTCGGAGATCCAGCAGACGATCAGCGAGCTCCTGCTCGAGGTGGTGGGACCCTACGCGCTGCCGAGCGAGCCCGACCACGACGAGGACCGCTGGAACGAGCCGCCGATCGGCCGCGAATGGGCGGGCACCGCGGCGCCGACCTATTTCAACACGCGCAAGGTCTCGATCTACGGCGGCTCCAACGAAATCCAGAAGAACATCATCGCCAAGGCCATCCTGGGATTCTAAATGGACTTCGACCTCAGCGAAGAGCAGCGCCTGCTCAAGGACAGTGTCGAGCGGCTGCTCAAGGACCGCTACGGGTTCGAAGCGCGCAAGCGCTACATGAGCGATCCGTCGGGCTTTAGCCGCGAGCTATGGAAGCAGTACGCGGAGCTCGGCCTCCTCGGCCTGCCGTTCGACGAGCGCCACGGCGGCTTCGGCGGGGGACCGACGGAGATGATGATCGTCATGGAGGCGTTCGGCCAGGCTCTCGCGCTCGAGCCGTTCCTCGCCACCGTGGCGCTCGGTGGCGGCGCACTCCGGCTCGGCGCAAGCGAGGCGCAGAAAAGCGCCCTCCTCCCCAAGGTCGCCGACGGCAGCCTGACGCTCGCGTTTGCCCACACCGAGCCCCAGTCGCGCTATGACCTCGCCGACGTCGCCACCACCGCGAGGAAGGATGGCGCGGGATACGTCCTCGACGGCAAGAAGAGCGTGGTGCTGCACGGGGATTCCGCCGACAAACTGCTGGTCAGCGCACGCGTTTCCGGCGCGCAGCGCGATCGCGCTGGCATCGGTCTCTTTCTGGTGGACGCCAAAGCGGAGGGCGTATCGCGGCGCGGATACCCCACCAACGACGGCCTGCGCGCCGCCGAAATCTCGCTGGCCAATATTCGTGTCGGCGCCGACGCCGCGATCGGCGACCCGGGAGCGGCACTTCCCCTCATCGAACAGGTCGTGGACGGCGCGATTGCCGCGCTCGCCGCCGAGGCCGTGGGCGCCATGACGGCGATGCACGAGGTTACCGTCGAATATGTGCGGACGCGGAAACAGTTCGGCGTGCCGATCGGCAGCTTTCAGGTGCTGCAGCACCGCGCGGTAGACATGCTGATCGCGGTCGAGGAGGCGCGCAGCATGGCGATGCTCGCGACCATGATGGCGGAGGAGCCGAACGCCGCCGAGCGGCAGAAGGCGATCAGCGCGGCGAAGGCGCAGATCGGGCGCTCGGCGCGCGTCGTCGGCCAGGGTGCGATCCAGCTCCACGGCGGCAACGGCATGACCATGGAGTACAAGGTCGGCCACTATTTCAAGCGCGTCACCATGATCGACAAGATGTTCGGCGACGCCGACCATCATTTGGCGCTGCTCGCCCGCTCGGGCGGGCTGATCGCCGCGAGCTGAGGCGCGGTTCAGCGCCCGCCGGACGAGGCGAGCGAGATGTAGCTCGCCTCGGCCTTGAGCGCGCCCGCGAGCCACCCTCCGGTCTTCGCCACCCCGCCGAACGGATAGAAATGCAGGCCCGGCAAAGGGCCCCGGCGATTGCGCCAGCCGCTCGGCAAGCGCGCGCACCAGCTCGTCCGGGGCGTTGTCCGCCAAGAGCCGACCAAAGGCTGACGGCCGGCTGGACAGCGCGCGCAGCGAGTTGTTCTTCAAATTCGAAATAAACAAGCCGCTTCCCTGCCACAAACGAAACGGGAGGGTGGGACACTCCCCACCCTCCCTTATTCGCGGCCTCACAAAGCGGCGCGGCCTATGCCTTTCCCCACACCTCGTCGGCGAGCTCGACAATCATGCGCAGCTTCGCCCACTGCTCCTCTTCCGCCAGCACGTTGCCTTCCTCGGTGGAAGCGAAGCCGCATTGGGGGCTGAGCGCCAGCTGATCGAGAGCCACGTACTTGGCGGCCTCCTCGATCCGCCGCTTGACGTCGGGTTTCTTCTCCAGCGTGCCGGACTTGGAAGTGACGAGCCCAAGCACGATCACCTTGTTGCCCTTGGGCACGAAGCGCAGCGGCTCGAAGCCGCCGGCGCGGTCGGTGTCGTACTCCAGGAAGTAGCCGTCGTAGTTGATGCCGCCGAACAGCACTTCGGCGACCGGCTCGTAGCCGCCTTCCGAGATCCAGGTGGAGCGGAAATTGCCGCGGCACACGTGGGTGGTGATGACCATGTCCGAGGGCCGCCCTTCGATGGCGTAGTTGATGGCGCAGGCATAGCGAGCGGGAAGCTTCTCCGGCTCGTCGCCGCGCTGGCGCGCCTGCTGCAGCTGCTCCTCGGAGCAGAGATACGCCCACGCGGTGTCGTCGAGCTGGAGATAGCGGCAGCCGGCGTCGTAGAACGCGCGCACCGCCTTGCGATACAGCTTGCCGAGATCGTCGAAGAACACCTCGAGATCGGGATAGGCGTCCGCGCTGATCGATTTCCGTCCACCGCGGAAATGCAGCACGGCCGGACTGGGGATCGTCATCTTTGGAACGACGCTGGTGTGAGCCTTGAGAAACTTGAAGTGGGCAAGCATGGGATGGTCGGCGGGAAAATCCATCTTGCCCACGACCCGCACGGCTTCGGCCTTGGTCTGCACGCCGTGAAACTGGATGCCCTGCGCGGTCGAATACATCTCGACGCCCTTCAGCATCCGGTAAAAATCGAAATGCCACCAGGCGCGGCGATACTCGCCGTCGGTCGTCAGCTGCAGTCCGATATCCTCTTGTTTTTTAATGATTTTCTCGATCTCGCGGTCCTCGACCTGCTTCAGCTGGTCGGCCGTGATTTCGCCCTTCTCGCGCTTGGCGCGCGCTTCCTTCAACGGCGCGGAGCGCAGGATGCTGCCGACCTCGTCGGCGCGGAATGGCGGTTTGGCTCTCTTCACGGACGTTCCTCCCGATTTCTTCTTCTTCGTTAGCGAGGATTGTGCGTCGTGGTCAAGCGTGAACGGCTTCCTCGCCGAGGTACACCGCCTTCACCCGCGGATCGCGCGCGACCTCGGCCGGCGCGCCTTCGACGAACAGCGTGCCGTTCACCATCACCGAAATGCGATCGGCGAAGCTGAATACCAGATCCATGTCGTGCTCGATCAAGAGCACGGTGACGTCCGCGGGCAACGCGGCGACCGCCGCCAGAATCTCGTGCCGCTCGGTTTCCGGCACGCCGGCGGCTGGCTCGTCGAGCAGCAACACGTGCGGGCGGCAGGCGATGGCCAGCGCCACCTCGAGCA
>DATNNN010000271.1:0-5156 GCA_035601815.1 Xanthobacteraceae bacterium
AGCGTGCGCGCCACCGCGCCGAAGAAATTCGACGGCGCATCGGGGTCGATGCGGCGGATGAGGCCGGCGAGCCCGCGGGCCAGCGCGCTGAACAGGAAATCGAGCGCGAGCACGAAGGGTGCGCGAATCCTTCCCCATACCGCGCGCCGCCGCTTGCGGCGCACGATCCTGGCGCGGGCGGCATCGGAGAGCGGCGCCTGCCGCATGTTCAGAAGCGCACTACGATCTTGCCGAACACGCGGCGGCTTTCGAGCCGGGCCAGGCCCTGCTCGAAGTCGGCGATGTCGAGTTCGGAGTCGATCACCGGCAGTACGCCGCGGGCGATCTTGCGCAGCGCCTCGCGCACGTTGCGGATGGTGAAACCGAACGAGCCGAAGATGCGGTACTGCTGCTGGAAGAGCTGCATCAGGTTGATCTTGCCCACCGGGCCCGAGGTGGCGCCGCAGGTGACGAGCCGTCCGCCGCGCTTCATGGAGAGCAGCGACCCGTCCCAGGTGTCCGCGCCGGTGTGCTCGAAGACCACGTCGACGCCTTTCTTCTTGGTGATCTTGCGCACCTCGTGCTCGAAGCGGTCGGTCATGTAGTTGATCACGTGATCGGCGCCGAGCGCTTTGGCTTTGACCGCCTTCTCGTCGTCGCCGACGGTGGTGATGACGATGGCGCCGATATCCTTGGCGAGCCTGATCGCCGCCGAGCCGATGCCCGAGCCGCCCGCGTGCACCAGCACCGTTTCGCCCGCCTCGAGCTTGGCGTTGTCGAACAGCATGTGCTCGACGGTGGCGAAGGTGAGGGGGGCGCAGGCGGCGTCGCGGAAGGCGATGCCAGGAGGTGCGGCGATCGCGAGCCGGGCGGGGATGTTGAAGAGATCGCGGGCGAAGCCATCCACATGAAAGCCGGGCAGGCCCGCCACGTTTTCGCAGAGGTTGTCGCGCCCCTCGCGGCACGCCTTGCAGGTGCCGCAGGTCAAGGCGCCGTACGGCACGACCGGGTCGCCGGCCTGCAAGCCCGTCACGCCGTCGCCCACGGCGGCGATTTCGCCGGCGGCCTCGGCGCCGACGACCAGCGGCAGCTTGCGTTTGACGAACGCCATGCCGCGCCAGCCCCACACGTCGATGTGATTGAGCGCGATGGCGCGGGTGCGGATCTGCACCTCGCCCGCGGCGGGCGCCGGCGGCGGCGGCACGGTGGTGAGCTCGAGATGGCGGTCGGAGACGAGACGCAATGCACGCATGGAGGTCAGCGCCAGAGCGCGCTCATTGGGGCGCGCCGGCGAACACCAGGCACACGTTTTGGCCGCCGAAGCCGAACGAGTTGGAGATCGCGTGGCGCACCGTGTGGTCGCGCGCCACATTCGGCACCACGTCGAGCGTGATTGCGGGATCGGCCACCTCATAGTTGATGGTGGGCGGGATGCGGCTGTTGGCGATGGTGAGAAGCGTGAACACCGCCTCGATGGCGCCGGCGGCGGTGAGCGTGTGGCCGATCATCGACTTGTTGGAGGAGATCGGCACGCCGTGCGCGCGCTCGCCGAACACGGCGATCACGCCCATGGACTCCATCTTGTCGTTCTCCGGGGTGCCGGTGCCGTGCGCGTTGATGTAGTCAACGTCGTTGGGCGACACGCCGGCGTCGGCGAGCGCCTTCTTCATGCAGCCGATGATGGGTTTGCCGTCCGGGCTCGACCGGGTGCGGTGGAAGGAATCCGCCATTTCGCCGCAGCCTTCGATGATGCCGAGCACCTTGGCGCCGCGCGCCCGCGCATGCTCGAGGCTTTCCAACACCAGCGCGCCCGCGCCCTCGGCCATGACGAAGCCGTCGCGGTTCTTGGCGAAGGGCTTGGCCGCCGCTTCGGGCGGCGTGTTATGCGTCGACAACGCCGAGAGGAGCGAGAAGCGGATCAGCGCCTCGGCGTGGACCGAGCCGTCGGTCGCGACCGCGAGCGCGCTGTCGCACTCGCCGCGGCGGATCGCCTCGACGCCGAGCTGGATTGCCGTCGCGCCCGAGGCGCAGGCCGTCGACAGTGAGATCGGCATGCCCTTGGCGCCGAATCGGTCGGCGAGGTGGTCGCCCACGGTGCCGAACAGGAATCCCTCGTGCCAGTCGGCATGCTTGCCGCGGCCGGCGGCGGCGAGGAGCGCCGGGTAGGTGATGGGTTGGGCCGGGTCGCACTCGGAGGCGAGCTCGCGTCGATGCGGCCATTCGGCCTCCACCGGCGGCACGGCGCAGAATAGCGGGCCGGGAAAATTTCCCTTCGTGCCGATGCCGGCCTGTTCCACCGCTTCCTCGGCGGCGAGCGTGGCGAGCCGCTCCGACAGCACCGGGGCGGCGACCGGCGTGTCGAACAGGAAATCGACGGTGCCGGCGATGCGGGTGCGCAGCCCCTCGGTGGGGAAACGGGTGATGGCGTGGATGCCCGACCGGCCCTCGGTGAGCTTGGTCCAGTTTTCGGCCTTGCCGCGACCGAGCGAGGTCACGACCCCGAGCCCGGTCACCGCCACCACCGGGCGCCCGGCATGATCGAGATTGCCTGCCATGACCATTCTCCCGCGTTCAGTCGACCGCTTCGACGACGCCCACGCCCTCGCCGCGCCAATGACCGGCGCATGTGATAATCGCCTGCCGCAAATGGGCGGGGCCCGGCGTTTCCAGCGGCGCGTCCATGGCTGCATAGAGCTTTCCGGCGTTGACCGCCAGCGCCGCCAGCGCCACGGCAGCCGGGAAGGCACCCTCGAAGCCATGCCCGATGCGGCTCGCCACCGCCCGCACCGGCAACCCGACGGCCTTGAGCACCTCGGCCTCTTCGCTCGTCGCCGGCTCCGCTCCCGAAGCCGCCGAAAAAATAGCCGTCGATGCAGGGTCGGCCTCGCCTCGCGCATTCTCGATCAGCGCGGCGAGCGCCCGCTTCAGGCCGCCGGGCTCGCGGCGTGCGTGGCTGGAGTGCACCGCCGCTAGCCGGGCGATTGGCTTTGCTCCACGCGCTTGCGCGTGCGCCCGCGATTCCAGCACCAGGAACGTGCCTACCGATCCCGCCGCAATGCCGGGCGCGCGCCCTGTTGAAAAGACCGGCGCATAGGCCCCGCGCAGGCAGAGCCGGGCGAACTCATAGAGCAGCATCATGTCGGCGCGCTCGCCGTTATAGCCGGCGCCGATGAGCGCGATCTCGCTCTGCCCGGCGGCGATGCGGGCTTGCGCAACGCGCATCGCTTCGATGCCGGCGCTTTCCTCGCCCATGAACGTGCGCGAGGAGCCGACCACCCCGTGCACGATCGAGATGTTGCCGGCGAGGAGGTTGGAGAGCTGCGCCAGGAACAGGGTCGGGCGCAGGTCGGTCTGCAAGCGGGCGTTCAGCCGCGCCTCGGGGTCGTTCGCCGTGCGCAGCTCGGTGAGGATCGAGCAGTCGACGGCGATGTCGCGCTCGCCGCCGCCGGCGGCGACGATCATGTCCATCTCCGAGAGGATCTCGCTTTTTCCCGCGACGCCGGCTTCCGTCAGCGCGAGCCCGGCGGCGTAGGTGCCGATGCGCTGCCACGGCTCCATCTGCCGCTGGTCGCCCTTCTTGGGGATTTGCGTGTCGAAAATCACCTTGGCGAGGGGGTGCACCACGTAGCCGGGAATGGTGGCGGTATCGGTCACCGGCGGTTCGCCGGCCATCAGTTTGCGCCGGTGCGTTTCCGCGCCCTCGCCGAGCGACGACAGGATGCCGACGCCGGTGATCCAGGTATCGCGCCTTGTCGGCATGTTCAGGCCTCGATCACGAGGCCGATCTCGCGGGCGCGCTTGCGCATCATCTGGCTGAGCTTGTCGGACGGAAACGCCAGCACGCGGAAGGTGAGCTCGGCGTCGGCAATGGACTCGCCCGCCCTGGAAATGCGCGCCGTAGTGATGCTGTAGCCAGAGCCCTCGTGCACGATCTCCGCCTCGATCATGAGCTCGGTGCCGGGCTCGACGAACGTGCGTAGTTTCCCCTGCTTGATGCCGGCGAGATAGACCATGCGTTCGAACTGCATGCGCGCCAGCATCAACCAGCCTGAGGTCTGCGCCATCGACTCCACCAGCAGCACGCCGGGCACCAACGGCTGACCGGGGAAATGGCCCTCGAACACCGGGCTCTCCATCGGAACGAGAGCGGTGGCCTTGATCAGGCCGCGGACGAGATCAAGCTCATCGACCCGGTCGACGAGCTCGAAGTATTCGAGACGCATGGGATCTACTCAGGCGCTTTTGGCGGCGACCAGCCCGTCAATGCGCGCGCAAAGGTTCTTGAGCACGAAGTACTGCTCGGTCGACGCCTTGCCCTCGTTCACCTCCTGCGTCCACTGCTCGAGCGGCAGCTTGATGCCGAAGGCCTTGTCGATGGCAAAGGCGATGTCGAGAAAGTCGAGGCTGTCGATGCCGAGATCGTCGATGGCGTGGCTGTCGGGCGTGATGTTCTCACGCGGGATGTCGCACGTTTCGGCAATAATATTGGCGACCGTGTCGAAGGTCGAGGACATGGACTACCTCCACGCGTACCCTCGACCTTCCACAACGGTCGGCAGGGCTTTTTGAGAGCCTTGGGATCGCGCGTTCCTATAGCGGACGGGCCGCTGGAGTTCAATGCCGGGAACGGCTTGCGCGTATTGTCACGGCGGGCTTGCGGCAAGGCGAGTCGCTGCCTGCTGTCCTGTGCGGCCAAAAGGACGGTGCAGAGACGTCATTCTGGCCTGATTCCGCCGGTCCGCTACGTTCACCCCATAGCCGTTGTCCGAAGGCGCCTTTGGACGTCACGGCCAGACGCCGCGCAGGCCAAGCGGCTTGCGATAGCACTGCAAGAAACAATCGCGGGTGCGGCGTGAGCGCGATAGGATGCATCTTCTATGCAAATTCTATGCAAAAAAATGGAGAAGCGCGATGAAGAGCAGAGCCAAAGCCCGCTGGAACACGACCGAAGGCCACGGCACCATGACGGCGGCAAGCGGTGCCTTCAAGGATCTACCCTACAGCATCAAGTCGCGCTTCGAGGGCAACGTTCCCGGCACCACGCCGGAGGAGATGATCGCCGCCGCCCACGCCGGCTGCTACATCATGCAGTTCGGCGTGTTCATGACGCAGCAGAAGATCACCCCGAGCGCGCTCGAGGCTGACGCCGAAGTCACCATCGAGGTCGGTGCGGGCGG
>DATNNN010000272.1:0-2360 GCA_035601815.1 Xanthobacteraceae bacterium
CATGGCCAACGGAAACACGGATCGCTTCCTCGGAGGATCGCCGCTCGGCGTGCTGGTGCGGCTCGTGCTGCTATCGATCCTTGTCGGCGTGGTGCTGTCGGCGATCGGCATCGACTTCTGGAATCTCTTGCCCACGATCGAGCGCTTGATCCGCCGCGTCCTCGACATGGGCTGGGAAGCGTTCGCCTGGCTCTGGCGCTACTTCGTTCTGGGCGCGATCGTCGTGATCCCGATCTGGCTGATCGTGCGCTTCATGCGCAGGTCCCGCGGGCAGCCGTAAGTCATAGACCGGACGAGGCCGCGAGCGATGCCGCGTCGGCGCCGACCGCGGCCTTGAGCGAAATGCGGCCGCCGCGCAGGCGATCGAGCAGACCGGATTTGATCTCGCCCACCAATCCAAAGCCGCGGTGGATCAGCGCGGTGTAGAGCTGCACGAGCGACGCGCCGGCGCGGATCTTCGTCCAGGCGGCTTCGGCGGAATCCACACCTCCGACGCCGACCAGGGGGAACGCGCCTTCGACCCGGAGATAGGTCTCGGCCAGCATGCGGGTGGACAGCGCGAACAGCGGCCGGCCAGAAAGCCCGCCTTCTTCTTGCGCCGCCTCCGAGCGCAAGCCGGGCGGCCGGGTCACCGTGGTGTTCGACACAATCATGCCGTCGACCTTGCGGGCGCGGGCGACGGCAACGATGTCGTCGAGCTCGGCGAGCGAAACATCCGGCGCGATCTTCAACAGCAACGACTTGCGCCCGGCAGCCCGGTCGCGCACCGCGATTACGCGCGCCAGAAGATCGTCGAGCGCCGCGCGCGCCTGCAGCTCGCGCAGCCCCGGCGTGTTGGGCGAGGACACGTTGACCACGAGGTAACTGCCAAGCGGCGCGAAGGCCTCGATCCCGGCCACGTAGTCGGCGATGCGGTCGGCCGCGTCGCGGTTGGCGCCGACGTTGACGCCGACGATGCCGGCGCGCCCGCGCGAGCCAAGCCGGGCCCGGGCCGAAGGGAAGCCGTCGTTGTTGAAGCCGAGCCGGTTGATCAGGCCCTGGTCGGCATCGAGGCGGAAGAGCCGCGGCGCCGGGTTGCCGCGCTGCGGCCGCGGCGTCAACGTCCCGACCTCGGTGAAACCAAAGCCGAGCCTGAGCGCGGCGTCGGGCACTTCGGCGTTCTTGTCGAAGCCGGCGGCGAGCCCGACCGGATTGGGGAAGCGCAGCCCGAAGGCCTCGACGGCGAGCCTGGGATCGTCGGCGGCCGGCGCCGGCAGCAGCAGGAGCGCCAGCGCGCGGAGCGCCAGGCGGTGGGCAAGCTCGGGATCGAGGCGGCGGGCGAGCGGTAATGCGAGGTCGATGAAGGGGGTCACGGCGCGCGGACGCTATCGGCAGGCCGGGCCCACGGCAAGGGACACGCGGCGCTTGCATTTTCGCCGTCCTCGCAGCGAAGTGTCTGGACGAAAGGCCTTCGGCGATTTATTCCTAGGAATTGGATAATAGTCGAATCGGGAGGCGCCGATGGCAAAGATGTTGTCGCATTCGCAGGTGTGGGGCGCGCTCGACCGCCTCGCCGCACGCTACAGCCTGTCCGCGTCGGGACTGGCCAAGAAGGGGGGACTCGATCCCACCTCGTTCAACAAATCCAAGCGCATCACGCCGGAGGGCCGGCCGCGCTGGCCGTCGACGGAGTCGGTCGCCAAGGTGCTCGATTCCACCGGCGCCTCCATCGACGAATTCGTGTCGCTGCTCAATGCCAGGAGCGGAAAGGCGCCGGTGCGCCCGGTGCCGCTCATCGGCTTCGCCGAGGCCGGTGACGGCGACTATTTCGACGACGGCGGATTTCCGGTGGGCTCGGGCTGGGACGAGATCCCCTTCCCCAGCGTCGACGACGAGCACGCCTACGCGCTCGAGGTGTCGGGCAACTCCATGGAGCCGCTCTACCGCGGCGGCGACGTTCTGGTGATCTCGCCGGCGGCGCGGCTGCGCAAGGGCGACCGGGTGGTGATCAAGACCAAGGACGGCGAGATCCTCGCCAAGGAGCTTAAGCGCAAGTCCGCGAAGGTCGTCGAGCTGCGCTCGCTCAACCCGGCGCACAAGGATCGCTCCATGCCCATGTCGGACGTAGACTGGATCGCGCGGATCGTGTGGGCGAGCCAGTGACGCGTCAGGCCGAGCGGCCGAGCGCGCCGTCGATCATCTCGACGGTGTTCTTCAAGCCGTAGACCGCGACGAAGGAGCCGAAGCGCGGCCCTTTCTCTTGGCCGAGCAGAACCTGGTAGAGCATGTTGAACCATTCGAGCGAGACGCCCGGCTTGCCGTCCTTGCTCTTGTTCTTCCCGCTCTTGTCGAGAAACGGCTCGCGCCGGCCGATCTCGTAA
>DATNNN010000273.1:0-5099 GCA_035601815.1 Xanthobacteraceae bacterium
CCTGGTCTACGACGACTTCGAATTCACCACGCCGGCGCAGGTGGAGCCCAAGCTCTACGAGCGCACGCTCACCATGAACGGCGTGTCGAAGACCTATTGCATGACCGGCTGGCGCATCGGCTACGGCGCCGGCCCCGAGCCCTTGATCGCGGCCATGGGCACGCTGCAATCGCAGTCGACCACCAACCCGTCGTCGATCTCGCAATGGGCGGCGCTCGCCGGCCTCGACGGGCCGCAGGACTTCATCGCCAAGAACAACAAGGTGTTCAAGGAGCGCCGCGACCTCGTGGTGTCCATGCTCAACCAGGCAAACGGGCTCAGTTGCCCGAAGCCCGAGGGCGCGTTCTACGTGTTTCCGTTCTGCGCCGGCGCCATCGGCAAGACCGCGCCGTCGGGGAAGAAGATCATGACCGACGAGGACTTCGCCAAGGAGTTGCTCTCGGCGGAGGGCGTCGCCGTGGTGCATGGCTCGGCGTTCGGGCTGGGGCCTGCGATCCGCATTTCCTACGCCACCAAGACCAAGGACCTGGAGGAAGCCTGCCGGCGCATCCAGCGGTTTTGCGGGGGCTTGCGCTGACGGTCTTCCGCCCGGAGCGGCAGGTAATCATGAAGCGGGTATTGCACTGCACTGCGGTGAAAAACCGCGCCGGTACGCTCGCCTGCGACCCGGAGGCGCGCTATCTTCCGCGCGCCAACAGATTCCTCGAACCGAACCAGAACCACTGGAGAGCCAAACCATGATCCGTCGTACAAGTCTTGCCGTCGCCGCTGCCGCCGCGCTTGCGCTCAGCGCCGGCGCGGCTGCCGCCCAATCCCGTGTCGAAGTGGGCACGCTCGACTGCCAAGTGGCGCCGTCGGTGTCCTTCATCGTCGGCTCCGTGCGCGAGCTGCGCTGCGTTTTCCTTCCCAATCGCGGCAGCCGGCCGCACCACTATCGTGGCATCGTGCGCCGCGTCGGCGTCGACATCGGCGCTAGCGCCGGCGGACGGCTGGTGTGGGCGGTGTATGCGCCGACCTATAACATCAACCGCAAGGATCTCGTCGGCAACTACGGCGGCGCCTCGGCCGGCATCGCGGCCGGCGCCGGAGTCGGCGCCAACGCGCTGTGGGGCGGCTCGCGCAACACCATCGCGCTGCAGCCGATCTCGGTCGAGGGCAGCCTCGGCGTGGGCATCGCGGCGGGTGTCGCCGGGCTCGAGCTTCGCTAAGCCCATATCTTCACGTCGAAGCGCCGCCGGCCCGGCCGGCGGCGCTTTCGTTTTGGGCGCAAGAGCCCGCTACCGAGGACCTCGGGCGTGACGCCGCAATAGGCAGTCGCCCCGAGCTTGCGCCCTCCGCCGTCACCTGAAACGATAGTGGTCCGGCGTCCCTGCAAAGCCGAACCCGAACACCGGGCGCCCCACGCCGGCAAGGGAGGTGTCGATGGCTGCAACTCCTGCGGCAAACGGCAGTGGTCCCAAGGGTCCCCGCGCCATCGCGCTGGTGGGCCCATTCCAGGCCGGCAAGACGACGCTGCTCGAAGCGATCCTGGCCCGTACCGGCGCGATCCAGCGCCCGGGCACCGTCGACGCCGGCACCACGGTCGGCGACGCCTCCGCCGAGGCGCGCGCCCACAAGATGAGCGTCGAGCTCTCGGTCGCCTCCACCAGCTTTCTCGGCGACACCTACACCTTCCTCGATTGCCCCGGCTCCATCGAGTTCATGCAGGAGATGCGCGCCGTGCTGCCGCCGGTCGACGCCGCCGTGGTGGTGTGCGAGGCCGACGAGCGCAAGGTGCCGCAACTGCAGCTCGTGCTGCGCGAGCTCGAGGAATGGAACGTCCCGCGCTTCCTCTTCCTCAACAAGATCGACAAGGCCGACAAGCGCGTGCGCGAGACCATTGCGCTCCTGCAGCCGGCGTCGCGGGTGCCGCTGGTGCTGCGCCAGATCCCGATCTGGAAGGACACAATCGTGGTCGGCTTCGTCGATCTCGCGCTCGAGCGCGCCTTCGTCTACCGCGAGCACGCGGCGAGCGAGGTGGTGCCGCTCGGCGGCGAGGACGCCGACCGCAAGAAGGAGGCGCGCTTCTCCATGCTGGAAAAGCTCGCCGACCACGACGACCAGCTCATGGAGCAGCTGCTGGAGGACATCGAGCCGCCGCGCGACAAGGTGTTCGACGATCTCGCCAAGGAGCTGCGCTCGGGGGCGATCTGCCCGGTGCTGATCGGCTCGGCCACCCGCACCAACGGCGTGCTGCGCCTGATGAAGGCGCTGCGCCACGAAGCGCCGGGGCTCGCCGACACGGTCAAGCGCCTCGGCGTCGCGGCCAAGGACGCGGCCGGCCAGGTGATGAAGACGCTGCACACCACCCACGGCGGCAAGCTCACGGTGACGCGCGTGCTCACCGGCGAGATCGGCGAGGGCGCGAGCGTCGTCGGCGCCAAGGGCGAGGCCGCGCGCGTTGCCGGCGTGTTCAAGCAGATGGGGGCGGCGACCGAGAAGCGCGCCGCCGCCGCGGCCGGCGACACCGTCGCCCTCGGCAAGCTCGAGCCGATCGTCACCGGCGACACGATCACCACCGGCAAGCAGCCGGTGAAGCAGATCGCGGCCGTCGTGCCGCCGCCGCCGGTGATGGGGCTCGCCATCGCGGCGCGCGACCGCAAGGACGACGTGAAGCTCGGCCAGGCGCTGCACAAGCTGGTGGAGGAGGATCCCTCCCTCGTCGTGGTGCACAACGCCGAGCAGGGCGAGATCGTGCTATGGGGCCAGGGCGAGATGCACCTGCGGGTCGCGGTGGAGCGGCTGCAGAACCGCTTCGCCATCGCCTCCAGCACGCGCGCGCCACGGATCGGCTATCGCGAGACCATCCGGAAGAGCATCAGCCAGCGCGGCCGCCACAAGAAGCAGTCGGGCGGCCACGGGCAGTTCGGCGACATCGTGGTGGACATCAAGCCCTTGCCGCGCGGCGGGGGCTTCGTGTTCGATGAGACCATCACCGGCGGCGCGGTGCCGCGCCAGTACATACCGTCGGTGGAGGAAGGCGTGCGCAGCTACCTCAACCACGGGCCGCTGGGCTTCCCCGTGGTCGACGTGCAGGTGACGCTCACCGACGGCTCGTACCACACGGTCGATTCCTCCGACATGGCGTTCCAGCTCGCCGGCCGCCTCGCCATGAGCGAAGGGCTGCCGCTGTGCCAGCCGGTGCTGCTCGAGCCGATCCACGCCGTCGACATCGTCTGCCCGACGGACGCGGTCGCCAAGATCAACGCCATCCTGTCGCAGCGGCGCGGCCAGATCTTGGGGTTCGACGCGCGCGAGGGCTGGGACGGCTGGGACGTGGTCAAGGCCATGCTGCCGGAGTCGGAGATCGGCGACCTCATCATCGAAGTGCGCTCGGCGACGGCCGGCGTCGGCGGGCTCAGCTTCAAGTTCGACCACCTGCAGGAATTGACCGGCAAGCAGGCCGATCAGGTGGTGGCGGCGCGCAAGGCCGCGGAATAGTCAAAAGGAAACTTCCATCCATGAACGAGACCACTGCCGTGCGCGCGCCGTCGCCATTTGCCACGGTGCGCGACCTCACGCACATGCTGCGCGACCGCAAGATCAGCGCGGTCGAACTCCTCGACCTGCACCTCGCCCGCGTGCGCGCGGTAAATCCTGCGCTCAACGCCGTGGTGGCGCTGGACGAGGACGGTGCCCGGCAACAGGCGCGGCGCGCCGACGAGGCGCTGGCCGCCAAGAAGCCGCTCGGCCCGCTGCACGGGCTGCCCATGACGATCAAGGATTCCTTCGAGGTGGTGGGCATGCCCGCCACCTGCGGAATAGTGGCGCTGCGCGACCATCGCCCGCGCCGCGACGCCGACGCGGTCGAGGCGGTGCGCGCGGCGGGGGCGGTGATCTTCGGCAAGAGCAACGTCCCGGAAGGCGCCGGCGACCACCAGTCGTACAACCCCGTCTATGGCCTGACGCGCAATCCGTGGAATCTCGGCCGTTCCGCCGGCGGCTCGTCGGGCGGCGCCGCGGCGGCGGTGGCGAGCGGCATGACGCCGCTCGAGATCGGCAGCGACATCGGCGGCTCGATCCGCTGCCCGGCGCACTTCTGCGGGGTGTTCGGCCACAAACCGAGCTATGGCTTGGTACCCATGCGCGGCCATATCCCGCCGCCGCCGGGATGCCTGAGCGAAGCGGTGATGGGTGTCGCGGGGCCGATCGCGCGCAGCGCCTATGACCTCGAGCTCGCGCTTGACCTCGTGGCGCGGCCGAACGACCTCGACCGCAAGGGCAAGGTCTGGCGCCTGCCGCCGCCGCGGCGCGAACGGCTGCAGGATTTCCGCGTGGCGCTGTGGGCCGACGACAAGCACTATCCGGTGGACCCGGCGTATCTCGCCGCCATCCACGCCTTCGCCGACGACCTGCGCAAGCTCGGCGTCAAGGTGAACGAGGCGCGGCCGCAGATCGATCCCCTGGCGAGCGACGACATTTTCGTCGCCACGCTGTTCGGCATCTGGTCGAACGGGCTGCCCGAGGAGCAGATCAGGGCCTACGCCGCGGCCATGGCGGGCTTTGCCGCCGACGACAGGAGCTGGCCCGCGCGCATCGGCCGCGCTTTCGGCCAGAACGTGCGCGACTGGAGCCGGCTGCAGGAGAAGCGCGAGCACCTCATGCGCGCCTGGGTGCCGTTCTTCGGCGACCACGACGTGCTGATCGCGCCGGTGATGACGACGGCGGCCTTTCCGCACGACACCTCGGGCCACGACCACTCGGCGCAGCTCCACCGCACCATCAAGGTGGGCAGCGGGACGCGGCCCTACCTCGACAACCTGATGTGGCCGGGGCTGATCACGGTGGCGGAGCTGCCGGCGACGGCGGTGCCGATCCGCCGCATGGTCGACGGCGTGCCGGTGGGGGTGCAGGTGGCGGGCGGTTTCCTCGAGGACCGCACCACGCTCTGCTTCGCGCAGCTGGTCGAGGAGGAGTTCGGCGGCTTCATTGCGCCGGACGAGAAGCTGTTTACGGCGCCGCTCCTGGCCCTTAAGAAGCCCGCGCACGGCCAGTTGACTTGTCCGTGATCGGCCCGGGGTGTAGCAGTCGCGCGAAAGCCGAGGAGGAACGCCGATGCA
>DATNNN010000274.1:0-3897 GCA_035601815.1 Xanthobacteraceae bacterium
GGAATTCTGCGCGTTGCGCCCGAAGCGGGCGAGCCGGCGTGCGCGGCCTCGTTGCTGCCGTTCGAGCACCAGGCGCGCGCGGCGCGCGCCGGGCTTTGGTCGGAGCCGCGCTTCGCGTTACAGAAAGCCGACGACCTCACAGCGCTCAACGCGGCGGCGGGACGCTTCGCTGTGGTCGAAGGGATCGTTACGCGCGTGGGCGAGGCGGGCAGCCGCCTCTTCCTTGATTTCGGCCGGCGCTACATGGAGGACTTTACCCTCGTGGTTTCGCGCGACGCGCGACAGGCCTTTGCGAGCGCCGGCATCGATCTCAAGGCTCTCAAAGGTAAGAAGGTGCGCGCGCGGGGGGTATTGTTCCCGTGGGGCGGTCCGGCGATCGAGTTGCGCAAGCCCGCGGCGCTCGAGGTCGTCGACGGGGAAGGCGCGTGAGCGCCGCGCTCCTCCGGTTCCGTGCGTTCGCGATTCTGGCGGCGGCGCTGCTCGTCGCCGGCTGCGCCAGCCTCGATTTCGACCGCATCGGGCTATCGGAAGCATCGGTCGCCCGCGACGATGTGGCGGCGGACCTGCCGCCGGCTCAGCGGCGCGAGCACGAGCGTATCGTCGCCTCCTACGGCGGCATCTATCGCGCGCCCGCGCTTGAGGCGCTGGTGTCGAGCTCGGTCGACCGCCTGGTGGCGGCGTCGGAGCGGCCCGAGCTCAAGTACCGGGTGACGATCCTGAACTCGCCGGCGATCAACGCCTTCGCGCTGCCGGGAGGCTCGCTCTACATCACCCGCGGGCTGATCGCGCTCGCCAACGACTCGTCCGAGCTTTCCTCGGTGCTCGCGCACGAGATGGCGCACGTGATCGCGCGTCACGCCTCGATCCGCGAGGACCAGATCCGCCAGGCGGTGATCGTGAGCCGGGTCATCTCCGACGTGCTCAACGATCCGGACCTGGGCGCGCTGTCGCTCGCCCGCTCGAAGCTCACGCTTGCGAGCTTCTCGCGCGGGCAGGAGTTGGAAGCCGACGCCATCGGCGTCGGCATCTCGGCCCGTGCCGGCTATGACCCCTATGGCGCCTCGCGCTTCCTCACTTCCATGGGCCGCTTCTCTTCCCTGCGGGGCTCCGCACTCGGGCAGGTGCGCACCGGAAATACCGAGGTGGACTTTTTATCGGGGCATCCCTCGACGCCTGAGCGCATATCGATCGCGGTCGCCAATGCCCGGCAGTACGGCAAGGAGGGTGGCGGCAAGACCGAGCGCGAGGCGTTTCTGGCGGCGATCGACGGCCTCGTATTCGGCGACGACCCCAAGGAAGGCTTCGTGCGTGGCAAGCGCTTCCTGCATCCCAACCTCGGCTTCAGCTTCTCGGCGCCGGACGGCTTCATGCTCGAGAACACGCCGCAGGCGGTGTTGGGGGCGACCGCCAACGGCAAGGAGGCGCTCCGCCTCGACGCGGTGCGCGTGTCGGCGGTCGAGACCCTCGGTACGTATCTGGCGTCGGGGTGGATCGAGGGCGTCGACAACAGCTCGGTGGAGAGCCTGACCATTAACGGTTTCCCTGCCGCGACGGCGTTGGCGCGCGGCGACCAGTGGTCGTTCCGGCTCTACGCCGTCCGCTTCGGCACCGACGTCTATCGCCTGGTGTACGCGGCGCGGGACCTCACGCCGGCCGCCGACCGCAACTTCCGCCTGTCGGCGGAGACCTTCCGCCGGGTGCCGATCGAGGAGGCGAAGGGCGTGACGCCGCTGCGCATCGCGGTCGTGACGGTGGCGCGCGGCGACACAGTGGAGCGGCTCGCGTCGCGCATGCCCGGCGACCGCCAGCTCGAGCGGTTTCTGGCGCTCAATGGTCTCGAGCGCGGCGCCGCAGTGAAGCCGGGCGATCGAGTCAAGGTCATCGTCGAGTAACGCTGCCCAAAAGAAAAAGGCCCGGCGCGGCCGGGCCTCATTCCTTGCGAGATGCGCTCGCGTGTCAGGCCGCCTCTTCCTGCGGCTCGGCGGCGGTGGTCTCCGCCTCTTCGCCGGTCTTCGGCGTGCGGCGCGGGCCCTTGAGCAGGTTGGTCTCGACGAGCTTCGCCGCCTCGGTCTCGGTGACGTCCTCGACCGACGCGAGCTCGCGCACCATCCGGTCGAGGGCCGCCTCGTAGAGCTGGCGCTCGCTGTAGGACTGCTCGGGCTGGGTGTCGGAGCGATAGAGGTCGCGCACCACCTCGGCGATCGAGACAAGATTACCGGAGTTGATTTTCGCTTCGTATTCCTGGGCACGGCGGCTCCACATGGTGCGCTTGATGCGGGCGCGGCCCTTGAGCGTATCGAGCGCCTTCTTCACCACGTCGGGCGGCGCGAGCTTGCGCATGCCTACGGTGATGGCCTTGGAGGTCGGCACCCGCAGCGTCATCTTGTCCTTGAAGAAGCTGATGACGAACACCTCGAGCTTGAAGCCGGCGACTTCCTGCTCCTCGATGCGTACGATCTGGCCGACGCCGTGCGCCGGGTAGACGATGAATTCATTGGTGCGAAAGCCCTGGCGGGTGTGCGCGGTCTTCTTCGGCGGCAGCGGCGCCTGCTTCACCGGCGCATGCTTGACGGGCGCGCGCGACTTCGAGGCGGCGTGCTTTCCGGCGTGGGCCTTGGCGTGGGACTTGGTCGGCATTTGATCCTGGCTCCTTACCCGGGAACGGCCGGGCTACTCGATTACCGGCGACAACGTGCTGCCCGCACCCCATGGCGCGCGGGGCGCCCGGACGGGGCCTGCGAACCTGCTGGAAGGTTGAAAAAAGCCCCCGAAGGAGCTGTGCATGCGGCGGCGCTCGGCGATTCAGGGATAATACCACAAATTCACTGAAAATCAAAGCGTTGCCGCACCGCGACGGCGGCGTTTTCGCAGCAAGGTTAGCGCCGATTAGTCGCCCTGGCCGGGTTTTGGCGAAAATTCGGTCTCCTTGCCCGGTTTGCCCTCCCATTCCTTGGCGTCGGCAGGCGGGTCGCGCTTGACCGTAATGTTCGGCCACACCTGGGCGTACTCGGCATTGAGCGCCAGCCACTTTTCGAGGCCGGGAACCGTATCGGGCTTGATCGCGTCCACCGGGCATTCCGGCTCGCAGACCCCGCAATCGATGCATTCGTCAGGATGGATCACGAGCATGTTTTCGCCCTCGTAGAAGCAATCCACGGGGCACACCTCGACGCAGTCCATGTATTTGCAGCGAATGCAGCTGTCGTTGACGATATACGTCATTGCGAACTTTCCGGTGGCGTGAGCTAGAGCGGCCTAGCGCAGGCCCCTTTCCTCCGCAAGCAAGCCCGGGGTTCGGTAGTGGTACAGTTTGAAATTCAGCCCCGCTCGCGTCCTGCACTGACCGATGGCATACTGCCACGGTGACAGCCAAGCGCCTTAAACGCCCCCGCGATCCCGTAGAGCTAGGTAAGCTCATCGGCGATATTTTGACCGGCCAGGTCGAGGACCAAGCACCCCCTGTCCCTGAAGACCCCAACAAAGATCAAGCCGCGGTTGCATTGGGACGCAAAGGCGGCCTTAAGGGCGGTCGCGCCCGAGCGGATTCAATGTCGCCGAAACAACGCGCTCAGATAGCCCGAAAGGCCGCCAAAGCCCGTTGGGGCAAGTAGCGCTGCCGGCCGTCTTGTGGGTCGCTAGCAGTCTTGGCACAAGATTCTAATTGCAAAGCATGAGTTAACGGACTATGGGTTATGGCAAGAGGTAATGCCATGACCACCAAGACCGCCAAAAGCGAAACGATGCAGGCGCGCGAAGCCATGGCCGCCGTGCTCGATGCCAAGATCGGAAATATGCCGGAATGGAAGGCTTTCCGAGCCATTGACCGTGCCTTATTGGCATTGGAGACGGAGCAGCCATCGACCCTGCCGCTGCTAGCGCGCAAGGCGCGAATCAATG
>DATNNN010000275.1:0-2769 GCA_035601815.1 Xanthobacteraceae bacterium
GACGCGGAGCGCCACGGCTACGGCATCCGCTTCGCCTGGCCCAAGCTCGACGAGCCGACGCGCAAGTTCCTACGCGCGCTCGGGCCGGCGGTGGTGGGCGCGGGCGGCGTGCAGTTGGCGCTCTTCGCCGACACTGTGATCGCCACGTTCCTGCCGGCGGGCTCGCTTTCGGCGCTCTACTACGCCGACCGCATCAACCAGCTCCCCATCGGCGTCGTCGCCATCGCTGTGGGCACGGTGCTTCTCCCGGAGATGTCCAGGCTACTCGCGGCACGCGACGAGGCGGGTGCCTCGCAGGCGCAGGGAAGGGCGATCGAGCTCTCGCTTGTGATCGCGGTCGGCTTCACCGCCGGCGCCATCGCTATCTCCGAGCTCGTCATGCGCGCGCTGTTCATGCGCGGCGCCTTCACCGCCGACGCCGCGCTTGCCGCCGCGGCCACCCTCGCCGCCTACGCCACCGGCCTCATTCCGTTCATGCTCATGCGCTCTTTCACCGCGCCGTTCCTCGCCCGCGGCGACACGGCGACGCCGGTGAAGGCGGCGCTCGCCGCCGCGGCAGTGAACGTGTTGCTCAAGATCGTGCTCACCGGGCCGCTCGCCCAGGTCGGCCTCGCGCTCGCGACGTCGGCCGGCGCTTGGCTGAACCTGCTGCTGTTGTGGATCGCCGCCCGCGCCTTCGGCTTCCGGCCGCCGGAGGCGTCGCTGGAGCGGGCCATGCGGCTCATCGCCTGCGCGGTGGTGCTGGGCGCGGCGTTGTGGGGAGGGGAGTGGCTGATCGGCCCGTGGCTAGCGGGGGTGCGCTTTCGCGACGAATTACTGCTGCTTATTTTGCTGGCAGGGGGCGGGGCGCTCTATGTCGCACTTGTGATCGGCCTCATGGGCCGGCCCTGGCTAAGGGACCTCCTGCGGGACAACCGCACGCCGGCCGTCCCACCGGAGCTTCCGGCGGCCGACTAGGCCATGCGCCGGGTTTTCTCCCCGCGTCCCCGCATGGTATGGAGCGCGCGATCCGCCATGACCCTCTCTCGCACATTTCCGGCGATGCGGTCCGTCGTCGCCACGGCCTTGCTGCTTGCGCTCGCCGCCTGCGGCGATTCTGGCCCGCCACCGCCGCCACCGCCGCCGGTGACGGTGGCCAAACCCGTGGCGCTCGCCGTCGTCGACCGCGACGAGTATGTCGGCCGTTTCCTCGCCGTGGACATGGTGGAGGTGCGCGCGCGGGTCGCCGGCTACCTCGAGAAGGTGCACTTCAAGGACGGTCAGATCGTCAACGCCGGCGACGTGCTGTTCACCATCGATCCGCGGCCGTTCCAGAACACGCTCGACCAGGCGCGGAGCACGCTTGCCCAGGCGCGCGCCAATTTGGATTTCGCCACCGCCGACCTCGCGCGGGCCGAACAGCTGTTGCGCGACAAGACGATGTCCGAGCAGCAATTCCAGCAGCGCACTCAGTCGAAGCGCGTGACCGAAGCCACGGTGCAGGCGAGCGAGGCGGCGGTGCGCCAGGCGCAGCTCGATCTGGAATTCACCCAGCCCAAGGCGCCGGTCACCGGCCGCATCGGCGACCGGCGCGTGTCTCCCGGCAACCTCGTGGTCGGCGGCAGCGCCGGCACGGCGACGCTGCTCGCCACCATCGTCAGCATCGACCCGATACGGCTCGAATTCAGCGCCGACGAGCAGGCGTTCCTGCGCTACGCGCGGCTTGCCGGCGACGGCAAGAACCCGGACTCGCGCGGCGCCAAGGCCTCGGTCGATCTCAAGCTCCTCGACGAAAACGACTTCGTGCATAAGGGCACCATCGATTTCGTCGACAACGTGATCGATCAGTCGTCGGGCACGATCCGCGCCCGCGCGCTGTTCGCCAATCCCGACGGGCTGTTCACCCCGGGGATGTTCGGCCGCGTGCGCGTGCCGGCGTCGCCGCCGTACCAGGCGCTCACCGTGCCGGAGACGGCGATCGGCACCGAGCAGGTGCGCAAGTTCGTCTACGTGGTCGGGCCGGACGACATGGTGCAGCAGAAATACATCACGCTCGGGCCGCTGCAGGGCGACCGGCGCGTGATCAAGGAAGGGCTCACGCCGGACGACCGGGTGATCGTGAACGGCATCATGCGCGCGCGGCCGGGGATCAAGGTGACCCCGGTGCCGGAAGGGGCGCCCGGGGGCGGCGGAGCGGGCGCGCCGGGCGCGGCGAAGCAGAAGCAGAAGCAGAAGTAGTGCGATGCGCATCTCGCACTTCTTCATCGACCGGCCGATCTTCGCCTCGGTGGTGGCGATCGTCATCCTCATCCTCGGCGGGGTGACCTTCATCCGCCTGCCGGTGGCGCAGTATCCCGAGATCGCGCCGCCCATCATCAACATCTCCGGCCAGTATCCGGGCGCCAGCGCCGACGTGGTGGCGACGACGGTGATCGCCCCCATCGAGGAGCAGATCAACGGCGTCGAGAACATGCTCTACATCTCGTCGAGCGCGACGGCCGACGGGCGCTTCTCGATTGCCGTCACCTTCGACCTCGGCACCAACCTCGACATCGCCCAGGTGCAGGTGCAGAACCGCGCCGCCATCGCACAACCGCGCCTGCCGGCGGACGTGCGCAACATCGGCGTCACCGTGACGAAAAGCTCGCCCGACCTGATGCTGGTGGTGCATCTCTACTCGCCGGACAAGTCGCGCGACGCGCTGTTCATCTCCAACTACGTGACGCTCGAGATCAAGGACTCGGTCGCGCGCGTCGACGGCGTCGGCTCGCTCATCGTGTTCGGCAGCCG
>DATNNN010000276.1:0-2055 GCA_035601815.1 Xanthobacteraceae bacterium
GGTGGGGCGTTCATGCTCGGGCACCTCATGATCGCCACCATCGTGAGCGCGATCTTCGTGGGAGCGGCGATCCTGGTCGGCGGCGCGTTCCTGGTCGTGCACGCCTTCTCCATGCGCGGCTGGGGCGGTTTTCTCCTCTACCTTCTGCTCGGGCTCCTGTACGCCGCGTTCGGCGCCTTCGTGCTGGCGAACCCGGTCGCGGCCTCGGTGGCGCTCACGCTCGTGCTCGC
Organism: Xanthobacteraceae bacterium; assembly: GCA_035601815.1. GTDB lineage: Bacteria > Pseudomonadota > Alphaproteobacteria > Rhizobiales > Xanthobacteraceae > DATNNN01. Next base: position 231 of record DATNNN010000276.1, read on the forward strand.
CGCGATGCTGATCGCCTCCGGCGTCATCCGCATCGTCATGGCGCTTCGCCACTGGCAACGGTGGGGCTGGCTCTTGATCCTTTCCGGCCTGGTCGCGATTCTCGCCGGGCTCATCATCTTCGCCGGCTGGCCGTGGAGCGGGCTGTGGGTGCTCGGGCTTCTGCTCGGCATCGACTTCATCTTCCACGGCGTGGGCTGGCTCATCTTCGCCTTCGCGCTGCGGCCGCGCGCGTGACATGACTTTGCTTGCGACGTGGCGGTGAAGCCGCGCTATACTCGCGGCGGACAATAGGAGAACGACATGCCGGAAGTTGTGGTTTACGCAATCGAGGGACGCTCGCTCGATCAGAAGCGCGCACTGGTGAAGGACATCACCGAGGCGGTGGTGAAGAATTTCGCCGTGGACCCGGCGGCGGTGACCATATCGCTGATGGAGACTCCGAAGAACGCCAAGGCCAAGGGCGGCGTGCTGTTCAGCGAGATGCCGCCGAAGCGCTAACGCCCCGCCAAGCCCGAATCAGCAGCCGCGCGCGAAAATGGAACTTTCGCGCGCGCGATGCGTTGTGCCTTGAAGCAAGAAAATTGCTGGAGGATTGATCATGCGCAAGCTTCTCATCACTGCCGCCGCTTTCGCGGCGATTTCGGCCGCGGCGCTGCCGTCGGTCGCTAATGCCCAGGGCGGCACCTTCACCGGCGCCGCCGTCGGCGCCGGAACTGGCCTGCTGGTTGGCGGGCCGGTCGGCCTCGTAGTTGGTGGCGTGATCGGCGCGGGTATCGGCGCCAACGCTGATGCGCGCGCGGGCTACCGGGACCCCTATTGGACCCCAGCGCCTTTCGGCACGCGCTGCTGGCGCGACGAGTGGAACCGGCGCGTCTGCCGCTAAGGCGGTCGTTACCGGAATGAACGGGCGAGGCGGCGAAAGCCGCCTCGTTTCGTTTTTGGCTTCCGCTAGATCATCTCGAGCGGCGCCGGTCCGCCGGGGGGCGGGAAGGCGAGGTCGAGCGCCGCGAGATCCGCCTCGCTGAGCTGCACCGCGAGCGCGCCGTGGTTCTCGCGTACGTGCTTTTCGCTCGCGGCCTTCGGAATGGCGATCACGCCAACCTCGCGCAGCACCCAGGCGAGCGCCACCTGCGCCGGGGTTGCACCGTGGCGGTCGGCGATCCTGCGCAGCGCGCCGTTCTTGATGAGCCGGCCCTGCTCGATCGGCGAATAGGCCATGATCGGCGTGTGATGCCGTTTCAACAGCGGCATGAGATCAAATTCTATTCCCCGGCGGGCAAGGTTGTAGAGCACCTGGTTGGTCTGCGCCGCCTCGCCGCCCGCGAGCGACCACAGCTCCGCCATCTCGTCGACCTCGAAGTTGGAGACGCCGAAGTGGCGGATCTTGCCGGCGCGCACGAGCGCGGCGAATCCTTCGAGCGTCTCCGCCAGCGGCACGGGCCCACGCCAATGCAGGAGATAGAGGTCGAGGCGGTCGGTGCGCAGGCGCTTCAGGCTCTTCTCGCAGGCAGCGACGGTGCCGCGCGCGGTGGCGTTCTCCGGCAGCACCTTGGAGACGAGGAAGACTTCGTCGCGGCGCCCAGTGATGGCCTCGCCGATCAGATTTTCAGATGCGCCGTTGCCGTACATCTCCGCGGTGTCGATCAGCGAAAGGCCGAGGTCGAGCCCGAGTTGCAAGGCCGCGATCTCCTGCTTTCGCCGCCCGGCGTCGTCGCCCATGTGCCAGGTGCCTTGCCCGAGCACGGGCACGGCTTCGCCCGAAGGTAGCGTCGTCGTGGGGACGGCGGCGGCGACCGGCATGGCCTGCACTCGAAGGACGGGAGA
>DATNNN010000277.1:0-2572 GCA_035601815.1 Xanthobacteraceae bacterium
CTTGGGCAAGTAGCTGGGCGCCGCGAGCTCGCGGGCGAGCAAGTCAGCAGCGTCGGGCTTGACGAACAGCTTGCTCTCGAAGTCGAGGCCGGGGGACAGACCCTGGTAGGCGTGGGTGGGCCTTGCGAAGCAGTAGATGCATCCGTGCTCGCAGCCCCGGTAAGGGTTGATCGACCGGTCGAAGCCGATGTCGGGCGAGTCGTTTCGCGCGAGGATTTTCCGCGGCTTCTCGATGGTGGTCTCGGTCTTGAACGGCGGCAGCTCATCGAGGCTCCGCCAGCCGTCGTCGAACGGTACCTTGGCCGTGGGCTCGTAGCGGCCGCCCGTATTTGTAACGGCTCCGCGGCCGCGCCGGCGCTCGCCGCTCACGGAGGTATCGAGCAGGCCGTCGGCGTGCTCGGGGGCGTCGATTTCGCCCGGGTTGGGATCGATCGCTTCCATGACGCAATTCTACCGAGTCGTGGGAACAAAACAAGAACAAATTCCGCACCGCTTTCCCTGCTATATAGGGTGCCTGGCCGGCAGAACGATTACTAAGGGTTGGGGGTTCCAGGCCTTGATCAGCGTCATTTTGCCGACGCTCGACGCCGAGCGGCTGTTGGTGCCGACACTCTCGGCGCTGGTGCCGGGCTCCACTGCGGGTCTCGTGCGCGAAGTGATTCTCGCCGACGGCGGCTCGCACGATGATACCGAGAAGGTGGCCGATGCCGCCGGCTGCGAGTTCCTGCGCGGGCCGCGCGATCTGGGAGCGCGGTTGCGCGCCGCGGCGCATGCCGCGCGGGGCAACTGGCTCCTGTTCCTCGATCCCTCCGGCATCCTCGGCGAAGGCTGGCCGCGGGAGGTGCGCGCCTTCATGGATGGGGCCGAACGCTCGGGCTTTTCCGGTCGCAAGGCCGCAACCTTCCGGCTCGCGTTCGACGGCTTCGGCATGAGACCGAAGCTCAAGAAAGCCGCGAGCGTAGCGAGGCATGCGCTGCTTGGCCGTCCGCGCGCCGAGCAGGGCCTCTTGATCGCCAAGCGCTTCTACGACGAGCTAGGGGCGCATGCCGACGGCGCCAAGGCGCACCGGCGGCTCATTGCGCGCCTCGGCCGGCGGCGCATGGTGGCGCTGCGCACCACGATCATGGTGGCCGTCCCGGCGCAATAATAAACAGCGAAAACAACTTGACTAAGGCAACTATTTAATTGACATTATCATGGATCGTCAGCCGGGTTGGCGCCAGTTCCATGAGCCCGCTGCCAGAGCGCATCGCCGCGGTTCGCCGCTTCAACCGCTTCTACACGCGCGCGATCGGCGTGCTCGCCGAGGACTGGCTGGAAAGTCCGTTTTCGCTCACCGAGGCGCGGGTCCTCTATGAGATCCTGCATCGCGATCGGCCAACCGCAGCCGCCATCGCCAAGGACCTCGGACTCGACGCCGGCTATCTTTCCCGGCTTCTACGCGCCTTTGCAGCGCGCGGTCTGATCGCGCGCCGGTCATCTGATCGCGACGGGCGGCAGAGCCTACTCTCGGCAACCGAGCGCGGCCGCCGCGCCTACGCGCCGCTCGAGAGTCACACTAATGAGCAGGTGGGCGCGATGCTAGATGCGCTTCCCGCCGAAGCGCAGACCCGGCTGATCGGAGCCATGGGCACGATCGAAGAGCTGCTCGATAAGGGGACCGAGGCCGATGAGCCCTACGTGCTGCGGCCGCACCGGCCTGGCGACATGGGCTGGATCGTCGCCCGCCACGGCGCGGTCTATTGCGGCGAGTACGGCTGGAACGAGAATATCGAGGCGCTCACCGCCGAGATCGTCGCCGAGTTCCTGCGCAAGTTCGACCGTAGGCGCGAATGCTGTTTCATGGCGGAGCGCCGCGGCGAGCCGGTAGGCTGCGTGCTCCTGGTGAAGAACAGCGCACGCGTTGCCCGGCTCCGCCTCCTGCTCGTCGATGCCGAGGCGCGTGGCCTCGGCATTGGCGCCCGCCTCGTCGACGAGTGCATCCGCTTCGCCCGCGCCGCGCGCTACCGCAAGATCACGCTCTGGACCCACAACATTCTTTCCGCCGCGCGCCGCATTTACAAGAACGCTGGCTTCAAGCTGGTCGCACGCAAGCGCCACAGCGAGTTCGGTCGCGATCTGGTGGGCGAGACCTGGGAACTCGCATTGTGACTGCTCGGGCGCGCAAGCGCCGCCTCCGGTTGGCAGATCGCGCGCGCAACCGGCGCTGAAGCCATGGCCGCCGGACTGCGAGCTGGGCCCCCGCCTTATCGCCTGCTATGCCGTGGAGGCGAAGCGGCTGAGAAACGAAGCGATCGCAGCGGTGCTACGTGGGCTCTTCAAAATGCGCGCTGGCCCCCGATTCGCACGCGGCCTGAGATTGATCGGCAGATGAAGGGTTCAGGCGCGTGCCCGGACGTTAGCCTTTTTTCTCTTTCTTCTGGACGCGAACATCCGTCGCGATCGGGCCGGTATCACTTTTGCTTTCTTCGTAGAAGATCTCGACGCCGATCTTCAGCGTATCGAAGTCGCCCTCGACCACCGCCGCGCGGTCGAAATAGATCAGCCCGCCTTCGGCGGTCATGACGAAGCC
>DATNNN010000278.1:0-3712 GCA_035601815.1 Xanthobacteraceae bacterium
GGCATCGGCACCGTGGCGCGGAACAGCGTCGGCGTGAGAAACGTGACGCCGGTGGTTTGCTCGCGGAACAGGCCCTCGTTGGTCTTCACGCGGATGAACGCCGCGCGGATTGGATCCTGCGGCACCACGTCGGCGAAGTCGGAGCCCACGCGCTGGGTGAGCGTGTTGTTGACGAGCCCGATGCGCAGACGGCGCAACTGGTCCGGCGGTCCGAGCTCGGCAAGCGGACGATTGGTCAGCACCGCGAGATACGACGGCACGTCGACAAACTGGCGGGAATCCGTGTTGACCCACAGACCCAGCAGCCGCTCCTTGCGGCGGGTGGTGAACGAGCCGGCCGGTCCGCGCACCGTGACCACCACGCCGTAGCCGTTCGGCCGCGCCGCGGAGTTCTCGTCGAGCTCGATCGCGCCGAACAGCACGAGCTCGGTGCCGGTGAAGGTGGAGTTGATGAGCACGCGGTAGGTCGACACCGACGTGATCAGCCGCTCGGCGCCCGCCGGCGTCGCGGTGGCGAGCGTGGCAGCGGCGATCAGGAGCTGGAGCCCGCGGCGCGTCATTCGATGTTCTCGGTGGTGATCACCGAATAGGGGTCAGCGGGCGCAGTGACGAGGTCGATGCCGACGCGCAGGCCCACCGCCACCACCAGGATCGCAAGCAGCAGCCTGAGGTGCTCGGCGCGCACCGCCTGTCCCGCGCGCACGCCGAACTGCGCCCCGAGCACGCCGCCGGTCATCAGAATGAACGCGAGCATGACGTCCACCGTGCGGTTCTCCACCGCGTGCAGCACCGTCGCGACCAGCATGGTGATCAGGGTAAGAAACAGCGAGGTCGCGACTGAGACGGTGGTCGGCACCCGCATGAAATAGATCAGCGCCGGAATGAGCAGAAAGCCGCCGCCCACGCCCATGATGGCGCCGAGGAAGCCCACGACGAAGCCGATCACCGTCACCGGCAATGCCGACACGTAGATGCGCGATTGACGGAAGCGAACCTTGAGCGGCAGCCGGTGGAACCAGGCGTGGGTTCCCGGCCGCCGCACGTAGGCCGGCGCCCCGCGGTAGGAGCGGATCATGGCGCTCGCGCTCTCGACCAGCATGAGCGAGCCGACGATGCCGAGCATGATGAGGTAGGAGAGCTCGACCACGAGGTCGAGCTGGCCGTACCGGCGTAAGAGCCCGAAGAACCACACGCCCACGGCCGTGCCCAAGAGCGCACCGGAGAGCAGCACGAACCCGAGGCCGAAATCGACCAGCCGCTTGCGCCAGTAGGAGATCGCGCCCGAAAACGAGGACGCCGCCATGTGGCTCGGCACGCTCGCCACCGCCACCGCCGGCGGGATGCCGGTGAGGATCAGCAGCGGCGTCATCAGGAAGCCGCCGCCCACGCCGAACATGCCCGAGATAAATCCGACCGCGACGCCGAGGCCGAGGATGAGAAGCGCGTTGACCGGCAGCTCGGCGATCGGCAGGTAGATCGGCACGGGGCGAAAATCCGCGAAATCAAGAACTGCGCGCGCGACCCGGCGCGCCCACGCGGCATCAACACGCCGCCACCGGCCGTTTGTCAATCAAAAGCTTGGGGACGTTCAGTTTTTCGTCGGCTTCTTGCGGGGCGCCGGAGCCGCTTCGGCGGCCTTCTGCCACTCCGCTTTGACCTGCACGTCGTTAACCGTCGCATCAAGAGTTGTCGCGGTCCACGTCTGCACCGCGAGCTTCGCCGCGACCAGGGACTGGGCGTCGAGGCGCGCCGCGACGTCGTCGCGCTTCTTGCCCGCCTCCGTATCGCCCTGCATCGCGGCGAGAGCGAACCAACGGTAGGACTCGGCGAGGTTCTGCGTGACCCCCGCACCGCGCGCGTACATGACGCCAAGATTGTACTGGCTGTCGCGCACGCCGCGGTCGGCAGCGAGACGGAACCAGCGGGCGGCGGCGCGCATGTCGGGCTTGCCGTCGATGCCTTCGGCGTGGAGCACCGCGAGATTGTGCATGGCCTTGGCGTGGCCGGCTTCTGCCGCCATCAGGTAGAGGCGCCGCGCCTCGTTCAGGTTCTTGGCAATGCCCTGGCCCTTCTCGTACATGCTGCCGAGCCGGTACGCGGCGTGCATGGAGCCCTTGGCCACGGCCTGCTCGAACCAGCGTTGCGCTTGCTCGCCGCTTGGCGCGACACCGCGGCCCTCGAACCAGCGTGCGCCGATCTCATAGGCCGCGGCCGGATCGCCGGCGAGCGCCGCGGCGCGCAAAGATGCCGGACCGATGTTGGCGGGCAGCTCGCCCGCGGCGCCGGCGAACACGGCGGTAGGCGGCGCTGCCGTCAGACGCGCGGGCGGCGGCGGCGTGGTCGACCCGGTCTCCTCGGGATCGATCACGGCCGTGGCGGCAGGCGGCAGCGCTGGCGGCGGTTGCACCGCCAGGTTACCGGCGGGCGGAACGCCGAAGTCGCGCTCCTCGGCGCGTGCCAGCACCTTCAGCTCCGGCGCTGGCTCGACCGGCGGCACGATCTGTACCGGTTCCACGAGCTTCGCCTGCGGCGCGATTTGCGCCGGCGTGATCAGCTTCGCCTGCGGCGCGACGTCGCCCACCTTGCTCGACTTGGCGCTGAACGTGAAGAGGGGCAGGACCACGTCGTAGTAGCGGATCGCGCCGTAGATCACGAGCATGCTGGCGAGCCCGATCGCGACCGTGCGCGTGGTCTTCGGATTGACCTGGCTGAGGAACGCAAGCGGCCCCGATTCGGAAGGCTTCGACTCCGGCGCCTTTGCCATCTCGGCGTTGGCGGCTTGGGCGGCGCGGCGGGCGGCGGCGATGAAATCGGTGGCGCGCGCTTCGGTCGACGCGGGCTTGCTCGGCGCAAAGGCGCCGAGCGCCGCTTCCGAGAGGGCGACGCGTTCGGCGGCACTTTGCACGCCGCGGGCGCGCGGACTGCCCGAACCGGGCTCCAGAGGGAAATCGGCGGGAAGTTCGCCGTCGACGGCGGCGAGCCGCTCGGCCGGTTGCGGTGCGCGCGGGCGCTGCTCGGCAGCGACAGTGGACGCGGGCTCGGCGATCGGCGTGCGCGCGACCGGTGCGGTCTTCACCTCCGGCGCCGGGGCGGGCCGCGGCGCGGGCTTCGCCGCCGCGGCGTCGGCGGCAAGCTCGCGTACCGCGGAGCGCGCCGCGTGCTCGGCGGCCTCCGCCACGCTGCCGCGCACGTCGCGCAGGCCGCTGGAAAGGGCGTTCATCTCGCGCTCGATGGCGTCGAGATTGACGAGGCGGGCCTGGGTATCGTCGACCTTGTCGGCAAGCGTCTGCAACATCGGCTCGAGGCCGCCGTCCGCTCGCCCGCCGCGCTCGAAGGCGCGCTGCAGGGCGTCGATGCGGCTGCCGATGGCTGTCAGCACCTCGGCGTTGGGGGTGTTCTGCGCGGCATTATCCAGCCGTCCGGCGAGGCCTTCGATGCGCCGCTCCAGCCCTCCGACCAGATCGCGCACGGTGGCGTCGCCGTTGGTCGCCACCAGCTCGAACTTGGAGACCAGGAGCTCGATCTGTTCCACCAGCGCCTTGAGCACGTCGCTCGGCAGCGCGTTCGCCAGCACCTGGCGTATTTCCGACGCCTCGGATTGCAGGCGCGACACGGTCAGATGATCGACGCCCTTGGAGCCGAGCGCGTCCAGCTTGATGGACAGGCTCTGCAGGTCGCGCTCCACGGCGGTGAAGCTTTCGGCCGGCTGCAC
>DATNNN010000279.1:0-12504 GCA_035601815.1 Xanthobacteraceae bacterium
GCCGCTTGGCCACGGCCTCGATCGGCGCCTGGTCGCGCAGGAACACGCGCAGGCCCTTCTGGTGCTTGGCGGCCGCCTGGTCGAGCGGCTCGGCCGACTGGATGCGCGCGCGCACCTCGTCGCCCTGCACTTCCGCGGTCAGCAGCAGCAGCACCGCCGAGCCCGTCTCGAGCAGGTCGCGGTATTGCGACAGCCCTTCGGCGAAGATCACCGCCTCGTAATGGCCGGACGGGTCGGACAGCCCGATGATGCCCATGCGGTTGCCGGTCTTGGTGCGCCGCTCGGTGCGCGTCACCACGGTGCCGGCGACGCGCCCTGCCGTCACGCCCGACTTCACCGCGCGGGAGAATTCCGCCCAGGATTGCACGCGCAGCCGCTGCAGCGCCGCCGCGTAGTCGTCGAGCGGGTGGCCGGAGAGGAAGAAGCCGATGGCGTCGTATTCCTTGCGCAGCCGCTCGGCGGGAACCCACGGCTCGGCGACCGGCATCGCCAGAACCTCGCGGGCGAGCGGGCCGCCGAACAGCTCGTTCTGCCCCATGGCGGCGGCCTCGTGGCGGCGTTGCGCGGCGGCGAGAATGATGTCGGCGCCGGCATGGACGCGGGCGCGATTGGCATCGAGCGCGTCGAAGCCGCCGGCGGCCGCCAGGCTCTCCAGCACCCGCTTGTTGATGGTGCGCGGATTGATCCGGCCGGCGAAATCCGCGAGATCGCGGAACGGCCCGTCGGCGCGCGCCGCGATGATCGCCTCGACCGCCTGGCGGCCGACGCCCTTGAGCGCGGCCAGCGCGTAATGGATGGTGTCGCCGGCGACCTCGAAGGTGATGGCGGAGCGGTTGACCGAGGGCGGCTCGACCTTCACCCCGAGCCGCAGCGCCTCGTCGCGGAATTCTGCGAGCTTGTCGGTATTGCCCATGTCGTAGGTCATCGAGGCGGCCAGGAACTCGACCGGAAAGTTCGCCTTCATGTAGGCGGTCTGATAGGCGACCAGCGCGTAGGCGGCGGCGTGGCTCTTGTTGAAGCCGTAGTCGGCAAATCGCGCCAGCAGCTCGAAGATGTGCTCGGCCTGGGCGAGCTCGACGCCGCGCTCGACGGCGCCGGACACGAAGCGCTGGCGCTGCTCCTGCATCTCCTTGCGGATCTTCTTTCCCATGGCGCGGCGCAGCAGGTCGGCCTCGCCCAGCGAGTAGCCGGCGAGCAGCTGGGCGATCTGCATCACCTGCTCCTGGTAGATGATGACACCGAAGGTCTCCTTGAGGATCGGCTCCAGCTTGGGGTGGATGTAGTCGGGCCGCTCCTGCCCATGCTTGCGCATGTTGTAGGTGGGAATGTTGGCCATCGGGCCCGGACGATAGAGCGCGACAAGCGCGATGATGTCCTCGAGCCGGTCGGGCCGCATATCCACGAGCGCCTTGCGCATGCCCGTGCTTTCAATCTGGAACACCCCCACCGTTTCGCCGCGCGACAAGAGGTCGTAGGATTTCTTGTCGTCGAGCGGGATCTTCTGGATGTCCATTTGGACGCCGCGCCGCGCCAACAGCCGCGCCGCCGCCTCGATCACGGTCAGCGTCTTCAGGCCGAGGAAGTCGAACTTCACGAGGCCGGCCTGCTCCACCCACTTCATGTTGAACTGGGTCACCGGCATGTCCGACTTGGGATCGCGGTAGAGCGGGATGATCTCGGCGAGCGGCCGGTCGCCGATCACGATGCCGGCGGCGTGGGTCGAGGCGTGGCGGAAGAGCCCTTCGAGCTTGAGTGCGATGTCGAAGGCGCGCTTCACCCGCGGATCTTGCTTCGCCTCCTCCTGCAGCCGCGCCTCGCCTTCGATGGCTTTGGCGAGCGTCACGGGTGCCGCCGGATTGAACGGGATCAGCTTGCACAGGCGGTCCACTTGCCCGTAGGGCATCTCCAGCACACGGCCCACGTCGCGCAACACGCCGCGCGCCTGCAGCGAGCCGAAGGTGATGATCTGCGCCACCTGATCGCGCCCGTAGCGTTCCTGCACGTAGCGGATCACCTCGTCGCGCCGGTACTGGCAGAAGTCGATGTCGAAGTCCGGCATCGACACGCGTTCGGGATTGAGGAATCGCTCGAACAGGAGCCCGAAGCGCATGGGGTCGAGATCGGTGATGGTGAGCGCGTAGGAGACGAGCGAGCCCGCCCCCGAGCCGCGGCCCGGCCCCACGGGAATGCCTTGACCCTTCGCCCACACGATGAAATCGGCGACGATGAGAAAGTAGCCGGCGTATTGCATGCGGCCGATCACGTCGAGCTCGAAGGCGAGCCGCGCGCGGTACTCTTCCTCGCCGTGGCCAGCAGCGGGACCATGGGCCGAAAGGCGCAGGGCGAGCCCGGTCTCGGCGCGGCGGCGCAGCTCCGCGGTTTCGTCGATCGCCTCGCCCGTCTGCGAGAAGCGGGGCAGGATCGGCGAGCGCACCTTGGGGCGGAACGCGCAGCGCCGCGCGATCTCCACCGTGGAAGCGAGTGCGTCGGGAAGATCGGCGAACAGCTCCGCCATCTCCTCGCGCGACTTGAAATAATGCTCGGGCGTGAGCTGGCGCCGCTCCGCCTCGCCGACCAGCCGCCCTTCGGCGATGCAGATAAGGGCGTCGTGGGCCTCGTAGTCGTCGCGGGTGGCGAAGAACGGCTCGTTGGTGGCGACAACCGGAAGATGCGCGGCGTCGGCGAGCTCGAGCAGCGTCGGCTCCGCCATGCGCTCCGATTCGATGCCATGACGCTGTAGCTCGACGTAGAGCCGCCCGCCGTAGATCGCGGCGAGGCGGCCAAGGCGCGCGCGGGCGGCGTCGAAGCGCGCCGCCACGATCGCCCGGTCGATCGGCCCATCGGGGCCGCCGGTGAGTGCGATCAGCCCGTTGGCGTGGGCGGCGAGCCATTCAAGCGTCACGTGCGGTGTCGCGTCGCCGGGCACCTCGAGGAAGCTGCGCGAGGCGAGCGCGATCAGGTTGCGGTAGCCCTCCTCGCTCGCGGCGATGAGCACGATGCGCGGCAGCCGCGGCACCCGGCCGGTCTGCACTACCTGCGGCTCGTCGTCGAATAGCACCGCGAGCGCGCAGCCGATGATGGGCTGCACGCCGGTCTCCGCCATCTTCTCGGAAAATTCCAACGCCCCGAACAGGTTGCCGGTGTCGGTGAGCGCCAGCGCCGGCTGCCGGTCGGCCTTGGCGAGCTCGGCGAGCCGCGCGATCGGGAGCGCCCCCTCGAGCAGCGAGAAAGCCGAATGCACGTGCAGATGGACGAAGCCCGCGTCCGCCACGATCGACTCCGATTCTACGAAAGCCCGATGGTGGCCCGCGCGGGTGCCTGCGTCTACCGGCCTTCGGGCAGCTTGTGGACGGCTACGCGAGCTCGACGATCTCGCCCTCTTGCAGCGTGACGCGCCGGGTCATGCGGTCGGCGAGCGCGAGGTTGTGGGTGGCGATGATCGCCGCCAGCCCCGACGCCTCGACGAGCTTGGTCAGCATGGAAAACACATAGTCCGCGGTCGAGGGGTCGAGGTTCCCGGTGGGCTCGTCGGCGAGCAGGATGCGCGGCGCGTTGGCGACGGCCCGCGCGATCGCGACGCGCTGCTGCTCGCCGCCGGAAAGCTCCGCCGGCCGGTGGCTGAGCCGGTCGCGCAAGCCGAGGAAGGCCAGCACCTCGGCGGCGCGGCTCTTCGCCTGGCCCTTGCCGAGCCCATGCACCATCTGCGGCAGCATCACGTTCTCGAGCGCCGAGAATTCCGGCAACAGATGGTGGAACTGGAACACGAAGCCGATGTCGTCGCGCCGGATCGCGGTGCGCGCCAGATCCGGCAGCTTCAGCGTCGCCTTGTCGCCGATATAGACCTCGCCGCCGTCCGGGTGCTCGAGCAGGCCCGCGATGTGCAGGAGCGTCGACTTGCCGGCGCCCGACGGCGCGATCAGCGCCACGGATTCTCCCGGCCACACGGAAAGCGTGGCGCCGCGCAGGATCTCGAGCACGCTGTCGCCCTGGCGATAACGCCGCTCGATCGCCTCCAGATGCAGCGCGGGCGCGTTCGACATGGTCATTCGTAGCGCAGCGCCTCGACCGGATCGAGCCGCGCCGCGCGCCACGCCGGATAAAGCGGCGCGGCGAAGGAAAGGATGAGCGCCATCAGCACCACCACGACGGTCTCGCGCGAATCGATGTCGGCAGGAAGCCGGCTGAGATAATAGAGTTCCGGCGAGAACAAATCGGTCGACAATAGCCACGAAACGAAGCGGCGGATCTCTTCGATGTTGAGGCAGACGAGCACGCCGAGGAGCACGCCCACCGCCGTGCCGACGACGCCGATCGAGGCGCCGGTGATGAAGAACACGCGCAGCACCGACGCCTTGCGCGCGCCCATGGTGCGCATGATGGCGATGTCGTGCGTCTTGTCCTTCACCAGCATGTTGAGGCCGGAGAGGATATTGAACGCCGCCACCACCACGATCAGCGTCAGGATCAGGAACATGACGTTGCGCTCGATCTGCAGCGCACTGAAGAAGGTGGCGTTGCGCTGGCGCCAGTCGATGAGAAACACGGGCCTCCCGGCAGCATCGTTGATCAGCCGGCGGTAGCGCTCGATGTCGTCGGGATTGTCCGTATAGACCTCGATCGCGGTCACGTCGCCCTTGCGGTTGAAGTAGGCCTGCGCCTCGGCCAACGGCATGAACACGAACACCAGGTCGTATTCCGACATGCCGATCTCGAACACCGCCGCCACCTTGTAGGTCTTGATGCGCGGCGTGGTGCCCATGGGCGTCACGGCGCCGCGCGGCGCCACCAGCGTCACCTGGTCGCCGGCGCGCACGGAAAGCTGGTCGGCGAGGCGCTTGCCGATCACCACTCCCTGCCCTTCGTCGAAGCCGTCCAGCGCTCCCTGACGGATGTTGGGTCCGATCGCCGGCAGCCGCTTCAAATCCTGCTCGCGCACACCGCGCACCAAGACGCCGCCGGCGTGGAACGGCGAGGACGCGAGCGCTTGGCCTTCGACCAGCGGCACGGCCAGCGTCACGCCCTTGATGCCGGCGATGCGCTCGGCGACGGCGGCAAAATCGGTGAGCGGCGACTCAATCGGCTGCACCAATGCGTGGCCGTTGAGGCCCAGGATTTTCGACAACAGCTCCTTGCGAAAGCCGTTCATCACCGCCATCACGATGATGAGGGTGGCAACGCCGAGCATGATGCCAAGGAAGGAGAAGCCGGCGATGACCGAGATGAATCCTTCCTTGCGCCGCGCCCGTAGATAGCGCAGCGACAGCATCCACTCGAAGGCCGAAAACGGCGAGGTCGCGACTTTCGCGCTCATCGGCTTCTCCTCTCCGGCGCGAGCTTCGTCACGGCGTCCTCCGGCGTGAGAAACTCGCGCGCACCGTCGGCGCGGCGCTTGAGCTCGATTTGGCCGGTGGCGAGCCCCTTCGGCCCGACCAGGAGCTGCCAGGGCAGGCCGATAAGATCCATGGCGGCGAACTTGGCGCCCGGCCGCTCGTCGAGATCGTGATAGAGCACCTCGACGCCGCGCGTAGTGAGCTCGCCGTAGAGCTTCTCGCAGGCGCCGTCGGTGGCGGCATCGCCCTGCTTCAGATTCAGGAGACCGACCTTGAACGGGGCCACGGCCTCCGGCCACTTGATGCCGGCATCGTCGTGGCTCGCCTCGATGATGGCCGCGAGCAGCCGCGTCGCGCCGATGCCGTAGGAGCCCATGTGCACCGGCACCACCGCGCCGTCGGGGCCGGTCACCGTCGCCTTCATCGGCTCGGAGTAGTAGGTGCCGAAGTAGAACACCTGGCCGACCTCGATGCCGCGCGCCGACACCTGCTTGTCGGCGGGCATCCGTCCGAACGCCTTGGGGTCGTGCTTCTCCGCCGTCGCGGCGTAGAGCGACGTCCAGCGCTCCACGATCTTCTGCAGTGCCGTCGCGTCGTCGAAGTCGACGTTCTCGCCCGGCATCTCGAAGTCGAGATAGTCGCGATGGCAGAAAACCTCGCTCTCGCCGGTGGAGGCGAGAATGATGAACTCGTGGGAGAGATCCCCGCCTATCGGTCCGGATTCAGCGACCATCGGGATAGCCTTCAGCCCCATGCGCGCGAACGTGCGCAAATAGGCAACGAACATTTTGTTGTAGGAATGGCGGGCCGCCGCCGCGTCGAGGTCGAAGGAATAGGCATCCTTCATCAAGAACTCGCGAGCGCGGTAGATGCCGAAGCGCGGCCGCAGCTCGTCGCGGAATTTCCATTGCAGGTGATAGAGGTTGAGCGGGAGCTGCTTGTAGGACTTCACCGAAGCGCGGAAGATGTCGGTGATCATCTCCTCATTGGTGGGGCCATAGAGCATCTCGCGGTCGTGGCGGTCGCGGATGCGCAGCATCTCCTTGCCGTAGTCGTCGTAGCGCCCGCTTTCGCGCCAGAGCTCCGCCGACTGCAAGGTCGGCATCAGCATCTCGATGGCCCCGGCTCGGTCCTGCTCCTCGCGCACGATGCGGCAGACGTTCTGCAACACGCGCTGGCCGAGCGGCAGGATGGCGTAGATGCCGGCCGCCTCCTGGCGGATCATGCCGGCGCGCAGCATCAGGCGATGCGAGACGATCTCCGCCTCTTTCGGGTTCTCGCGCAGGGTCGGCAGGAAGTAGCGGGAAAGGCGCATGGACACTCGATTCGGGGCCTAGGCCGCCCCCAGGGCCATCAACGCAGAAGATTTCCGAATGACAAGAGCCGGTTGCGCCGGGTTTCGCAGACCCAAGATTGCAATGCAATAAACTCCTTCGCACCTGCAAGAATGACAGCGCCGCGAGGCGCGTTCTAGGGTTTCGGCCGTTGGGTACCGGCGGCCGTATGCCGGAACGGCCCAAGTCGTGGGGAGGAAAGAAGTCCAAATCGGCCGGCGCGGAGGCCGCGACAGCCGCAACAGGACTCTAAGGGAGAAGCGACGGGCGAGCCTTGCTCGCCCGTTTGCCTTTTTAGCGCCGCGGCGTCTCGAAGGGCATGGGCAGCGTGTCGAGCGATACAACTCCCGACACCCACAGCGCGTAGCCGGCGCCGAAGATCGCCGCCGAGATGAGTGTGGTGACGAGAAACTTCATCGCAATCATCGGCCGCACCGGCGCACCCGGATCGTGACCGGCCAGAGGCGCGTCCTGGCGCTCCACTCCCCACGGCAACACGGCGAACCACACCAGCCACCAGATCAGGAAATAGATTCCAAGGCCGAGGACGACCGCGCTCATCTTATGCCTGCTCCAGCTCGACGAGCGTGCCGAGGAAATCCTTGGGGTGCAGGAACAAGACCGGCTTGCCGTGAGCGCCGATCTTGGGCTCCCCGTCGCCGAGCACGCGGGCGCCCGCCGCCTTCAGTTGGTCGCGCGCCGCTTGGATGTCGGGGACCTCGTAGCAGAGATGATGAATGCCGCCGTCGGGATTGCGCTCGAGGAACTTGGCGATCGGCGAGTCGGGCCCGAGGGGCGCGATCAGCTCGACCTTCGCGTTGGGCAGCGCGATGAAGACGGTGGTGACGCCGTGCTCCGGCTGCGCCACCGGCGCCGACACGTCGGCGCCGAGCCTGTCGCGATAGACCGCGCTCGCGGCTTTAAGATCCCTGACCGCGATCGCCACGTGGTTGAGCCGGCCGATCATGGCGTGAGCTTATACCTGCAACACGATCACGTGGCATACCGGCTTCTTGCCCCACGCGGCACCCACGGCGCCCCGCACCGAACGCTCGATCGCCTCCGCAATGGCGTCGGGGTCGCGCCGCCGGGGCTTAGGCAGCGAGGAAAGCGCGCTGTCCACCGCGTCGAGCACGAACTCCTCGATCGGCGTGCCCTCCAGCATCTCCGGCAGCCCGGCGAGCTCGAGCATGGGCTCGCCCGCGATCTCGCCGCGGCCGCCCAGCGCCAGCGCAATGGAAATGACGCCGGCAAAGCTGAGCCGCCGTCGGTCGCCGAGCGCCTTCGAGGCTTCCTCGACCAGGAGCCGGCCGTCGCGATAGAGCCGGCCGGAGTGCACCTCGTCGATGACACCGGCGGGACCGGGCGCGAGCCGCACCACGTCGCCGTCGCCACACAAGACCACTTCCTTGATGCCCTGCGCGCGCGCGAGCGCGGCGTGCTCGGAGAGATGCAGCGCCTCGCCGTGTACCGGCACGGAAACCTCGGGCTTGAGCCAGGAATAGAGTGCTGCGAGCTCGCCGCGGCGCGGATGCCCCGATACGTGCACGAGCTTGATGCGGTCGGTGAGCACCTCGACACCGCGCCGGATCATCTCGTTGACGATGCGGTTCACCGCTTTCTCGTTCCCCGGGATCGTGCGCGACGAGAAGATCAGGGTGTCGCCGGGATTGAGCTCGATCTCGGGATGGTCGTCGCCGGCAATGCGGGCGAGTGCGGCGCGCGGCTCGCCCTGGCTACCGGTCAGGATCACGAGCGTCTTGTCGCGCGGCAGCGTCGAATAGGCGTCGAGACCGCGGAACTGCGGCACGCCGTCGAGGAGGCGCATCTCGCGGGCGACGTTCACGACCCGCTCCATGGCGCGGCCCACCACCACCACCTCGCGCCCCACCGCCGCCGCGGCGAGCGCCGCCGAGCGAATGCGCGCGACATTGGAGGCAAACGTAGTGATCGCGACTCGGCCCTTGGCCGCGGCCACGATCGAGGCCAAGCTGTTCGCTACGTCCGTTTCCGACGGCGACTGGCCCTCGCGCACGGCGTTGGTGGAGTCGCAGATCACCGCCCGCACCCCCTCGGCGCCGAGCGCGCGGAACTTCGCCTCGTCGGTGGTGACGCCGAGCACGGGCGTGTCATCGAGCTTCCAGTCGCCGGTGTGCACGACGAGGCCAAACGGCGTGCGGATGGCGAGCGCGTTGCTTTCCGGGATCGAGTGCGCCACCGGCACAAACTCCACGTCGAACGGCCCGATGGTCACCCGCCCGCCCTGCTGGACGATGGTGATCGGAACGCGCGGCGCGTTGTCCTCGCCGGCGCGCTTAGATTCCATGAGCGCCGCAGTGAACGGCGTGGCAAACACGGGCACCTTCAACTTCGGCCACAGCTCGAACAGCGCGCCCATGTGGTCCTCGTGACCATGGGTGAGAACGATGCCGACGAGATTGCGCCTCTCCTGCTCGAGGAAGCGGATGTCGGGCATGATGAGGTCGATGCCGGGCAGCGTGTCGTCGGCAAACGACACGCCCATGTCGACGGCGAGCCAACTGCGCTTGGCCTTGGAGCCGAGGCCGTAGAGGGCGAGATTCATTCCGATCTCGCCCACGCCGCCGAGCGGCACGAACACGAGCGCGTCGGGCTTGGACGTGGCGTTCATGCGGCGCCCGCGGGCATGGGGAAGACGTCGCCGGCGGCAATCGTGACCCGCACGCCATCCGGCTTGATCAGCACGAGCGCGCCGCGCTCATCGATGCCTTCGAAGCGGCCGGCGACCGCGCGGTCGGAAAGCCGCGCCTCGATCTGCGCGCCCACGCCGGTGACGCGGGCGAGGAACGCGCCGCGGATCGCGGCGAAGCCCTGACCGCGCGCCCATTCGCGGGAGCGCGCGGTCCACGTAACGCCGAGGCGCGCGAGCAAGGCGGACGGCGACAGCGGAAAAACCGCAGCGGCGAAGTCGGTGGCGGGATAGGGCGTGTCGCGCGGGTGGCTGCGGCAGTTGACGCCGAAGCCGACGACCACCGCGCTCCGGCTTCCCGTGGTGAGCCCTTCCACCAGGATGCCTGCCACCTTGGCATCGTCGAGCAGAAGGTCATTCGGCCATTTGAGCTTGAGGCGCGCGGGTGCCAAACCGGCGCAAGTGTCGAGCACGGCATCGTGGAGCGCGAGTGCTGCCACAAAGCAGATCTGCGGCGCCAACGCCGGCGGCGCCGGATCGCCGAGGAGCACGCTCGCATAGAGATTCCCCAGCTCCGACGTCCAGGTGCGGCCGCGCCGGCCCCTGCCCGCCGTCTGCCGCGCGGCCGTGATCCACAGCGGACCAGCCTCGCCCGCGCGCGCGAGCGAGAGCGCCTCCTCGTTAGTCGAGCCGAGGCTCTCGAAGACTCTCACCGGCACGCCGCCGGCATCGCGGGGAAAATCCATCAGAACAGCGAACGCGCCGCGGCCGCAGCGGCCGCGACCAGCGGGCCGGGATAGAGGAAGAACAGGATCACGAACAAACCGGACACCCCGAGCACGAGCTTCAGCTCTGCCGCCATGGGCAGGAACGCGGGCCGCGGCTCGTCCATGTACATGATCTTGACGATGCGCAGATAATAATAGGCGCCCACCACGCTCGCGAGCACGCCGGTCACCGCGAGGCCATAGAGCTTGGCGTCGATGGCGGCGAGGAAGACATAGAACTTGGCGAAGAAGCCGGCGAGCGGCGGAATGCCGGCGAGCGAGAAGAGCAACGCCGCCAGCACGAAGGCGATCATCGGGTGCGTGCGCGCAAGCCCGGCGAGCTCGTCGATCTCCTCCACTGCGCCGCCGGCCCGGCGCATGGCGAGGATGCAGGCGAAGGCGCCGAGCGTCATCGCGAGATAGATCGCCATGTACACGAGCACGCCCTGCACGCCCGCTGGCGTCGCGGCACTGAGGCCGATCAGCGCGTAGCCCACGTGGCCGATGGAGGAATAGGCCATCAGCCGCTTGATGTTGCGTTGGCCGATGGCGGCGAAGGCGCCGAGGCCCATGGAGGCGATGGAGAGAAAAACGGTGATCTGTTGCCACTGAGGCACGATCGTGGGAAACGCATCGATCGCGACGCGGACGAAGAGCGCGACGGCCGCCACCTTCGGCGCGGCGGAGAAGAAGGCGGTGACCGGCGTCGGCGCGCCCTCGTAGACGTCGGGCGTCCACATGTGGAACGGCACCGCTGACACCTTGAACGCGAGCCCGGTGAAGAGGAAGACGAGGCCGAAGACGAGCCCGATGGACGGCGCCTTCGCCGCCGCGGCGATGCCGGGGAAGGCGATAGTGCCGGTGAAGCCGTAGATCAGCGACGCGCCATAGAGCAGCATGCCCGACGACAGCGCGCCGAGCACAAAATACTTCAGGCCCGCCTCGGTGGAGCGCAGGTTGTCGCGGTCGATGGCGGCGATCACGTACAGCGACAGCGACATGAGCTCGAGGCCGAGATAGAGCGCGATCAGATCGCGGGCCGAGATCATGGTCATCATGCCGGCGGCGGAAGTGAGGATGAGCACGCCGAACTCGAAGCGGCGGATATTTTCCCGCCGCATGAAGTCCACGGACATGAGCAGCGCCGCCGCGGCGCCGATCAGCGCAAGGAACTTGAAGAAGCGACCGTAGCCGTCGATGACGAAGCTGCCGCCGAAGACCTCGACGCGCTCCGCCGGCTGCAGCACCACCAGGAGCGCGGCGACGACGAGGATGATCATGGCGAGGATGTCGATGCCGTCGACGATCTTGTCGCCGCGAAAAACGCCGAGCATGAGGAGCGCGAGCGCGCCGCCAAGCAGCACGAGCTCGGGGACGACGGGGGCGAACGCGGCTAGATCCATCGGGCCCTCATTGCGCCAACGCTGCGGCCTTGGTGGAGGCGAGCGCCGCCTGGGCGTGCTCCACCAGCAGGCTCGCCGACGCCGCGCTCAAATCGAGAATGGGTCCCGGCCATACGCCGAACAGGATGGTCAGAAACACCAGCGGCGCTAGGATCGCGATCTCCCGCGGGTTCAGGTCCTGAATCGACTTCAGGCTCGGCTTCTCCAGCAGCCCGAAGATCACACGCCGATAGAGCCAAAGCGCGTAAGCCGCTGAAAGAATTAGGCCAATTGTCGCGAGCAAAGCCACCGTGGCATTGACCTTGAAGGCCCCGACCAAGGTCAAGAACTCGCCCACGAAGCCGCTTGTCCCGGGCAACCCTACGTTCGCCAGTGTGAACACCATGAACGCCGCGGCATAGAGCGGCATCCGCTCCACCAAACCCCCGTAGGCGTCGATATCGCGGGTGTGCATGCGGTCGTAGATGACGCCGACGCAGAGGAACAGCGCCCCCGAAACGAAGCCGTGGGAGATCATCAGGAAGATCGCCCCCTGCACTCCCTCCTTGGTGAAGGTGAAGATGCCGAGCGTGACGAAGCCCATGTGCGCCACCGAGGAGTAGGCGATGAGCTTCTTCACGTCCTCCTGCCGGAGCGCCACCAGCGACGTGTAGATGATGGCCACGATGGAGAGCGCGAACACGAGCGGCGCGAACATCTCCGAGGCGTTGGGGAACATGGGCAGCGAGAACCGCAGGAATCCGTAGCCGCCCATCTTCAGAAGAATCGCGGCGAGGATCACCGAGCCCGCTGTCGGCGCCTCCACGTGCGCGTCCGGCAGCCACGTGTGGAACGGGAACATCGGCACCTTGATCGCGAAGGCGAGCGCGAACGCGAGGAACATCAGCGTCTGCGCGAGGCCCGGGGCCACCACGAACCGGCTGAGCACCGGAAGGTCGAACGTGTACGTTCCGGTGGCAGCGCCGTACTGGAAATACAGCGCGAGGATCGCGATCAGCATGA
>DATNNN010000280.1:0-2529 GCA_035601815.1 Xanthobacteraceae bacterium
CTAAAGGCTGATACTGCTGCGTTTTGCCGAGATCGCCCTTGAGGCGGCCGAGCGGGTGAGGCCGAGGCGTGACCCTACCGGCGCCGAGCGGGTGCGCCGGCACCGCGCCAAGAGGCGTCATCGCGGCACAGCGCCGGCAGGTAACGTGTCGGCAGCCGTGACGCCCGTGGCGGGCAACGGTGAAACGTTACGTGAAACGTTACCTGAAACGTTACTCGCGAAGCTGCTCAACAGCGCCGAGCGACCGCAAAAAGCCGATCTCGAGAGCCACTTGCAAAATTGCGATAGCGCGCTGAATTATCGGGTCTGAGTGGGGAATTTGCGAGGCGTCCGCGCGCGCGTCCGGTAGAGTGTTTCCGTGACGAATCACCGAGCCGAATCGGACGCGGACATGCCTCTACTGACCTGTCTATCAAGAACCTGGGCGCACATTCAAGGCAATCTTTTTCCGTTTCTGACGGCGGAACTGGGACCGCTCACCGAGACGCACAAGCGGGTGGTGACGGCGCTTGAGCTTGCCGGCATCGAGGCATTCGTGCGGGTGTGGCCCGGGCTGCCGGGTCGGCCGCCACGCGACCGCGCGGCGCTGGCGCGCGCCTTTGTGGCCAAGGCGGTGCTCGGGCTGCCGACGACCTCGATGTTGATCGAGCGGCTCACGGTGGACAAGCAGTTGCGCCGGCTGTGCGGCTGGGAACATCCCGGACAGCTTCCCAGCGAGGCAACCTTCTCGCGCGCCTTCGCGGAATTTGCGCGGAGCGAATTGCCGGTCCGCCTGCACGAGGCGCTGATCAAGCGGAGCCATGAGGATCGTCTGGTCGGCCACATCTCGCGCGACGCGACCGCGATCGAGGCCCGCGAAAAGCCGGTGAAGACAGCGGCGCCCGAGGCTTCGACAAGTGTGCAGCCGCCGAAGCGCAAGCGCGGCCGGCCCAAAAAGGGCGAGGCGGTCGAGAAGAAGGAGCCTCGCCGGCTGGAGCGTCAAGCCGATATGAGCCTCGCCGAGATGCTGTCGGATCTGCCGACGCACTGTGCGGTCGGAACCAAGCGCAACGCCAAGGGCCATACGACAAGCTGGATCGGCTACAAGCTGCATCTCGATGTGGCCGATGGGGATATCCCGATCAGCGCCGTGCTGACCTCCGCCTCGTTGCACGACAGCCAAGTCGCGATCCCGCTGGCGACGATGACGGCCTCCCGTGTGACCAATCTCTACGACCTGATGGATTGCGCCTATGACGTGCCCGAGATCGAGGCCAAGAGCCGCGCCCTCGGTCACGTGCCGATCATCGACCGGCATCCGCGCAGCGTGCCGGGTGGCAAGGAAGCGATCGCAGCCGAGGCGCGGGCCCGGCGCAAGGCCGGCTACGTGCTCGCCGAGGACGTGCGCTACAACGAGCGCAGCACCGCCGAGCGGGTCAATGGCCACCTCAAGGATGACTTCGGCGGGCGTTATGTGCGGGTGCGCGGCCACGCCAAGGTGTTCTGCCACCTGATGTTCGGCGTCCTCGCGCTGACCATCGAGCAACTGATGCGGCTGGTCACGTAATTCCCGACCAAGCTGTCGAGCCGCGACGTTCAAATCGCCACGTCGGCGAAAACACCGGCGCCATGCGTTCAAACTCGCCAAAAAGTTGCCGCCGCCGGCAACATCAGGTATGCCGAGTCCTGTCCGCTCCTACACCAGTCCGCAACACGCCGCGCATCCATTTTGGACCGACAGTTTTGCAAGTGGCTCTGAGGAACACCGGCACCACCGGGATCGGCTTCTGCGCGTCCATGACATGGCGATGCACATAGGCCATCGCATGGCCCTCGCCCTCGCCGGCGCGCAGCGATTTCGAGCTGGCGAGATCGAACTCGGCCTCCGACAGGGTCTCGATCAGATGCACGGCGAGCGCCGCATGCACCGGATAATCGCGCGGCGCGTCCTCTTCGAAGAAGGCTGCACGGTTCTTGATGTACCAGTCGGGCAGGTGCGAATAAGCGGTATGCTGGGCGTTGCCGTTGCGGATGGTGTCGCCGTAATAGATCGCGAAGGTCGGCCGGCAGTCCTCCAGATAGCTCTCGTTCTGGTCGTCGCCGAACACGATCAGGGCGTCGAGCGCGGCCGCGCCCACCGCTCCGCGCAGATGCCGCACCGCCGCGCGGGCGACGTTCTGGCGCGCGACGAGATGCTCCGGCGCCACCATGGAGGCGAGCTTGGGATCGGCCCGTTCCAGGAGGTCGCCATAGGTGACCGGCCGGCCCTCCTTGTCGCGATGCTTGATCTTCCGGTCGGTCTCGACAAAGCGCGGCAGCGTCTCATCGGCCGCGAGCAGCATGGGTGTATGCGAGGTTCCGGCGGCAAAGATGAGCTTCGCCATGATGTCGTACTCCACTCCGGAACGGAGAAACGGCGTTCTTTTCGCATATTGTCACTGCTGAAGGCGCGCCCTCCGCCGCCGGCGCGACAATCAGTCGTGAACCCTCACTAAACCGTGAGCAATCCCCACGTCTTCTGTGCTTTCAGAACGGACGTATACAGGCGAT
>DATNNN010000281.1:0-10639 GCA_035601815.1 Xanthobacteraceae bacterium
AGGTATCGATTATCCTTCTGTCCGAATATCTTGCTCACGCTCGGCAAGGAAACGAAAGTGCGCCAGTGCAAGTCTGGAACCGGTGTCTACCGGGCGTGAGCTGACTTCCGGGGGCTTATTGGCGATCGGACGGCTGCTTCAACTTCTCCTCTCGCCGATTAGCACGCGCCAGAGTGGTGATGAATGGCTGATTTCGCAACATGTGGGGAAATACGACAAACCTCACAAGTCAACTTGAGGCACGCGCAAGTTTTCCAGATCACTGGGAAGCGGAGGGCGGCGGGTGATGAGTCAGTTTGATATTTGCGCGGCCTTTGCGCGCCCTCCAGCGTGATCAACATATCGAGGGCGGCGCCTTGTGTTAGGGCGGGGAGGACGTTAGACCGAAACTCCGTTCCCTAATGCCCGGGGCGCGGCGACGACCGCCCGCTCCGCCCGTCACGGACTTCGTTCGACTCGAAGTGCAGGGTCTTGAGCACGCGGTCGCGCAGCCGGCCCGACAGGTCAAGGCGGAGCATCCACTCGCCATACATCTCGAGCTCGATCTTGGCCGCATAGGTGCCGAGCGCCTGGCCCGCTGTCGCTCTCACCGGCCGCACATTGTGCGCCATCGGCATCGAGGGCATGTCGGCGCCGACCATAATGTCGACCCCGCTGAGCGGCTCGCCAGTGCGGGCATCGAGAAGTCGGATCGTGCAGTCATATTGCAATGACTTCTCCGTCGGCTTGCACGCAATATCCGCCTTGGCCCGCGTTTGGGCACCGGCCGGACTTGCACCGATAAGAACCGCGATTGCGGCGGCGGTAAACAGGCGAACCGAGCGATGTACGATCATGAGTCGTTTCTATCTTGCAGTCATCCGGTGGTGCGATCCGAGATACTAAGCCTCGCCGCCGCCGTCCGGACAATCTTTTTTCCCGCTTGCCGAATGTAATGAACGGCCTTTTCGTCGAGCAGGCCGCGCGGCCGCACGATGAGCAGGAGCGCCACCAGCCCGCCGAACACGATCATGCGATAGGCGGCGAACCAGCGCACTGACTCGAGCAATCCGATGTCGATGAGGACGCCGAGGAGCGGGCCGAGCGCGGTGCCGAGTCCGCCGATGATGCCGTAGGCGAGGGCGTGGACGCCGAGCATGATGTCGAACATGCGCGGCTCGATATAGGTGGTCATGTGGGCGAAGAGCCCGCCGCCGAGGCCGGCGACGGCGCCGGCGAGCGCCGCCGCCAGCACCTTGCAGCGCGCGACCGCGACGCCCTGGAGCGCCGCGAGCACGCGGTCCTCGCCGATCATGCGCAAGACCACGCCGAGCCGCGACCGCCCGAGCAGGAAGAAGCCGACGAGCGTCGCGGCCAGGATCGCCCAGATCACCAGCATGAACTGGAATGGGCTGACGTCGCTCTCGAAGATGTAGCGGATGCCACGGAAGCCGTCGGCGCCGGTCGGCCCCACCGGCTCGCCGTCCACCATCGCCTGGTAGTGGAAAAGCTCGAGCAGGATGCGCACGGCCTCGGCGAAGGCAAGGGTGGCGATCGCGAAGTAGAGCCCGCGCAGGCGTAGCGTCGGCAGACCGACCAGCACCGCCGCCGCGGCCGCCGCGAGCGCGCCGAGGAGGAGGCCGGCCGCGAGCGGCCAGCCCCAGAGCGCGGTGGCGATGCCGGCGGCGTACGCTCCGATCGCGAAGAAGGCCTGCTGGCCGAAGGAAATCTCGCCGGTGAGCAGCAACAGATAGGCCGACAGCGCGAGAAATGAGATGACGCCGATGTTGGACAGGACACTGACAAGATAGTCGTCCATGGGCCGCGCCTATTTCTCGATCATCGTCTCGCCGGCCGGCGGCGCGCCGAACAGCCCGCCGGGCCGGAGCACGAGGCAGGCGAACAAGAGGCCATAGGCCACCAGATCGCGAATCTGCGGACCGAAATGCCATTGGCTGTGCATCTCGACGATGCCGAGCACGAGGCCGCCGACGACGGCGCCCGGGATCGAGCCGAGCCCGCCGATCATCATGGCGATCAGCCCCTTGATCGTCGCCCACATGCCGAACATGGGGGTCACCTGCTGGTCGACGGCGAGCACGAGGTAGCCGGCGACGCCGCCGATCGCCGAGGCCAGGGCGAACGCGACGATCAGCGATTTCTTCACGTCGACGCCGACGAGGTGGGCGGCGACGGTGTCGTTGATGATGGCGCGCAAGCCGAGGCCGTAGCGCGTGCGGTAGATCAGGACGGAGATGGCGGCGGTGAGCACCGCGGTGCAGGCGAGCACGATCAGGTGGTCGGGCCGCACCAGGAGCGGGCCGAGCGCGAGGGGCGCCGCGGTCGACAGCGGCGGAAACGCATAGGTGTGGCGCGGCAGGATCAGGATCGCCGCCTGCTCGAGCTGCATCCAGATTGCGAAACTCGACACCATGGAGGCTACGCCTGCGCCAGCCGCCATGGGGGCGAAGCAGAGCCGCTCCACGTAGATGCCGGCCAGCGCCGCGCCCGCGACGGCGACGAGCGCCACCACCAACGAGGGCGCGCCGTACTGCACGTAGAGGAAGGTGCCGAGATAGGCGCCCACCATAATCGACGGTCCGAACGACAGGTTGAGGCGGCGCATGACCCCGAAGATCAACGTGAAGCCGAGCGCGAGCAGCGCGTAGGACGATCCCGCCATCACGCCGTCGAGGGTATTCTGGGCGAAGTCGATCATCGTGCCCTTTCCCGCTCAGGCGCCGGTGCGCCGGGTTCCCAGATAGGCGCGCTGGATGACCTCGTCTTCGGCGAGGGCGCCGGGCGAGCCGTCGAAGGTCACGCGCCCTTGCTCAACCAGATAGAAATGGTGCGCCACCTGAAGCGCCATGTGGGCGTTCTGTTCGACCAGAAAGACGCTGGTGCCGTCGCGATTGAGCTCGGCGATGATGCGGAAGATTTCCGCGACCACGAGCGGCGCCAGACCGAGCGACGGCTCGTCCATGAGCAGGAGGCGCGGGCGGGACATGAGCGCACGGGCGACCGCGAGCATCTGCTGCTCGCCGCCAGAGAGCGTGCCCGCGAGTTGGTCGCGGCGCTCGGCCAGGTGCGGAAAGCGCGCGTACATGCGCTCGACGTCGGCCGCGATCTCGCGCTTGTCGCGGCGCTGGTAGGCGCCGGCGAGCAGGTTCTCGCGCACGTCCATCTGCGGGAACACGAGCCGGTTCTCCGGCACGAGCGCCACCCCGTTCGCCACGATGCGCGCCGGCGACAGCCCGACCAGCTCCGTTCCCTCGAGCCGGATCGATCCGCGGCGCGGCTTGAGGATGCCCGCGATTGTCATCATCAGCGTGGTCTTGCCGGCGCCGTTCGGCCCGAGCAGACAGGTGATCTGGCCCTTGCCGACATGCAGCGAGACGCCCTTGAGGGCTTCGATCTTGCCGTAGGCGGTGACGAGATCGGCTACGTCGAGCATCGAATCCTCACGCGACCTTGGCGGTGCCGAGATAGGCTTCGCGCACGAGCGGGTCGGCCTGGACCTTGGCCGGCGTGCCTTCGGCGATTTTCTGGCCGAAGTTGAGCACCGCGATGCGGTCGGTGACCGACATGACGAGCTCCATGTGATGCTCGATCAGGAGGACGGTGAGGCCCTGCTGGCGGAGCTTGCGGATGCGCTCTTCTAGCTGGGCGATCTCCTCGGCGTTCATGCCGGCGGCGGGCTCGTCGAGTAACAGCAGCGAGGGCCGTCCCGCGAGCGCGCGGGCGAACTCCAGCCGCCGCTGCTCGCCGAAGGCAAGGTTGGCCGCGAGCTCGCCCTGCTTGTGGGCGAGATCGAAGAAGGCGAGCGTGCGCTCGATCTCGGCCCGCGCCCGGCGAGAGCCGCCGAGCCAGCGGCGGAAGAAGCCTTGCTCGACCGGAGCCTGCCCGCCGTTCTGCGCCACCCACAGGTTTTGCCAGACGGTGAGCTGCCCGAACAGGCGGATGTTCTGGAAGGTGCGGGCGATGCCGCGCGCCGTGCGCTGGTGCGGCGGCAGCCTAGTGATGTCCTCGCCGCGGAACAGGATGCGGCCGTCGGTGACGGAAAACAGGCCGCAGACCAAATTGACGATTGTCGACTTGCCCGAGCCGTTCGGCCCGATCAGGCCGAAGATCTCACCCGCGGCGACAGAAAGATCGACGCCGTCGACCGCGCGCACGCCGCCGAAATGCTTACTCAGCGCGTTGAGCTCGAGCACCGGCGGGCTCCTTGTTGCGGACGAACAGGCGTTTGAGGGCGGCGGTGGTTCCGGCGTCCAAGAGGCCGCGCGGCCGCACGTTCATGGCGAGCAGGATGAGGGCGCCGAACAGGAGATTGCGCCAATCGCCGAGGAAACGCAGGCCCTCGATCAGAAATCCCTGGATGAAGATCACGGCCAACAGCGTGCCGAAAACGTTCGAGAGCCCGCCGAGAATGGAATAGGCGACGGCGAACGTCGCGAGCACGACGCCGAACTGGATGTGCTCGATGTGCGTCGTGTAATGCGCAAACAGACCGCCCCCAAGCCCCGCGATCAAGCCGCCGATGGTCATGGCGAAGACCTTCACGGCCGTGATGTTGATACCGGAGCTTTGCGCCGCGACCTCGTCCTCGCCGACCGCGCGCAACACGGCGCCGGCGCGCGAGTGGTCCATCCACCACAGCGCCGCCATCACGGCCATGACGATCACCCAGATGAACACCATGACGTCGAACGTGGTCCAGCCGTGCTCCGGGAAGTAGCGGATTTGGCGGAAGCCCTCGCCACCGTGCGGCCCGATGCGCAACTCGCCGCGATTGAGCTGGTAGGTGAAGTTGAAGAAGAACAGGCGCACCGCCTCGCCGAAGGCGAGGGTGGCGACCACTAGCATCAGGCCCTTCACCCGCAGCGCGGGAAAGCTCACCGCGCAGGCGATCAGGCCCGCGACCAGCGAGCCCATGACGAGGGCGGGAATGAGCGGCCAGCCGCCGAGCACGGTAAGCATGCCCGCGACATAGGCGCCGATCGCGAAAAATCCGGCCTGAGCGAGGCTGACCTGGCCGGTCAAGAGCACGCAGTAGGCCGAAAGTCCAAGCAGCGTATGGATGCCGACGATCTGGAGAAGGCCAAGATAGAAATCCATGGCGTCTCTCAGTCGTGGCCCTGGTCGGGGGCGAACATGCCGCCCGGCCGGAACACGAGAAAGGCGAACAGGAGCAGCATGACGTAGAAGTCGCGCTCGGACACCCCGCGGAAGAACTGGAACAGGTTCTCGAGGCCGCCGACCAGGAGGCCGGCGATGATCGCGCCCGGGATCGAGCCGAGGCCGCCGATGACGGTGACGATCAGCCCTTTGACGGTGAGCGGCAGCGACAAGAGCGGCGACAGCATGCCGATGGCGGCCCCGGTCATGGCGCCGGCGACGCCGCCGAGAACGCCGGTGACGACGAAGGTGAGCACGTTCACGCGAGTGAGGCCGATGCCGCAGAGCTGCGCCGCCGTCGGCTGCTGCGAAACCGCGCGCGTGGCGAGCCCGAGCCGGGTGCGGTAGAGGAGGAGCAGCAAGAGCACCATGCATACGCAGCCGAGCCCGAACACGAACATCAGGTCGCCGCGCAGATTGAACGGGCCGGCCGGCACGATGACGCTTGAGAACAGCGCGGGATAGGCGAGCGGAACGCCCGCCGTCGCGTGCACGATGATCTCGTCGATCAAGAGCAGGAGGCCGACCGTGGACATCAGGGTGGCGAGCGGATTGGCGAGCGGAATGAAGTGGAAGGCGACGAGGTAGACGATTCCGCCGATCACGCCGCCGGCAACGGCGGCGAGCGCGAAGACCAAGAGCGCAGGCGCCTTGATGCCGGCGAGAATCAAGAGGCTGGCATAGGCGGCGCCGATCGAGGCCGCGGCATAGGACAGATTGATCTTGTGCATCACGCCGAAGATCAGCGTGAAGCCGATGCCCAGAATCGCGTAGGTCGCGCCGAACAGCACGCCGTCGGCGATCGTCTGCACAATGTCGATAAAATCAAGCAGGTCCACGGGTCGCCTTCCCCGCCGGCCGCGGTCTCAGGACGGTGACGGATCGCGGCGAGCGCCGCGATCCGCCTCCGCGTTTACGGAAGGCTCAGGAAGATGGCTTGTAGAGCACCTGCCAGCTTCCACGTAGTGCGTGCACGTAGAGGAACGGCTTGATCGCCTCGCGGTCGGCGGTGCGCCCGATCTTACCGAGCAGACCGTTGGTTTCTTTCAGTGCGGCGAGCCCGGCGCGCATCTTCTCGCGATCGGCGGCCACGGTGTTGGGCTTGGCCATGATCTTCTGTGCCTCGATCACGTCCTTGAGAATGAACATGATCTCGTAGGCCGCCGCGCTATGGAGATCGGCGCTGCCGCCGAACTTTGCCACCTGCTCGGCCGCCTTGATCGCCGCCGGCGTGACCGGCGCGAAGCTCGTCGGGATGATGATGCCCTCCGCCTGCTCGGCGCACCCCTGCAGCGTCTCGATCGACGACGACGAGGTGAGGCCGATCAAGAGCTTCGGCTTCACGCCTTGACGCTGCATCTCCTTCAGCAGGCCGCAGGTGGTGAAGGGGTGCGCCGAGATCGCGACTATGTCGGCGTTGGCCCGCTTCATCTCGCGCACCTGCGTCGAGAAGGTGGTATCGGCGAGCAGCCACTCGCTGGTACCGAGGACCTGGAGCCCGTTCGCTTCAGCCTGCGCCTTGATCACGCCATAGGTGGCGTTGGAATGGGCGAAGTCCTTCTCGACGCCGCCATAGATCGTCTTCAGCTCCGGATGTTGCGCCTTCACCCACGCGAACAGCGATTTGTACATCTCGAACTCGCTGGGGACGTTGCGGAATGCCCACTCGGAGATCTTGGCAAGCCCGCCCTTGGCGGCGACGTCGGCGATGATCGGGAACTGCAGGCCGGTGTCGGAGGCGTCGCCGACCTTCTTCTGCAGGATGCCGAACAGAGATTCCGCGACGTTAGAGCACGTCGGTCCCACCGCCACGAATGCGTCGCTCGACGCGATGCGGCGGATCACCGAGATGCCTTCTTCGGCGTTGCAGCGGTCATCGAGGAACTCGACAGTGATCTTGGCCTTGGTCCCGTCGCCGAGCGTGACGCCGCCGGCCTTGTTGATCTCCTCGGCGGCGGCCTTCATCGCGGCTTCACTGTTGATGCCAAACACGCGGACGACGCCGGACTTGGCGCCGAAGCCGGTGATCTTGATGGTGCGTTCCTGCGCAGAGGCTGGGCTCGCGAGGGCAAGCCCCGCGATCACACCGAGCGATGCAATCAGGGCTGCGGGTCGTTTCAGCATGGTATTTCCTCCCCTCCATTGTCGGGAATCTGCCGACAACGATGAATCTAGTCGTTTCCGGTTCTTGTGACCGGTCGGAGTGGATTATGAGGTTGTTTGAAGCTTTGCAGCAAGGGCCAATATGACCGCGCGCGCGCAACGGCAACCGCGCCATCGAGAGCTTTTCGCGGGTAGCGGCGAGGATCGGGAAGGGCCTAGACTGGTTGGACGGCATGCACGGCCACGCCAGCGGCACTGGTCAAGGAGGAGGGGCCATGGTTCGAGCTAAGAAGACCGAGGCGCGCGGCAACCGTGCCCAACGCAAGCGCAACCGCGCCGGGAAGGGGAAGCTAAAATCGGCATCGACAAAGACGGCAAGCCGGCGCCGAAACACCAACGGCGGCATCTTTGCGTACCTCAAGCCCAATGCGGCGAATTTCGCGGCCCTGACGCCGATCTTCTTCCTGCCGCGAGCGGCCGCGATCCATCCCGACCGCGTCGCGATCGTCCACGGCGAGCGGCGCATCAGTTATCGCGATTTCTACGCGCGGGCGCGGCGGCTCGCCTCGGCGCTCGCGCGCCGCGGTGTGTGCGCCGGCGACACGGTGGGGGTGATGCTGCCGAACGTGCCGGCGATGATAGAGGCGCACTACGGCGTGCCGATGCTGGGTGCGGTGCTGAACACCATCAATACCCGGCTCGACGCCCGCACCGTCGCCTACATCCTGGAGCACGGCGAAGCCAAGGTGCTGGTCACCGACCGCGAGTTCGCCGCCCAGGTGGGGCCGGCGCTCAAGCAGATGAAGAAGCGACCCTTCGTCGTCGACGTGGACGATCCGCTCTATACCGGTCCCGGCGAGCGCCTCGGCACGATCGAATACGAGGAGTTCCTCGCGCGGGAAGGCGCGGATTTCGCATGGACGCCACCCGGCGACGAGAGCGCCGCCATCGCGCTTAACTACACCTCGGGCACCACCGGCAATCCCAAGGGCGTCGTCTATCACCACCGCGGCACGTTCCTGGAATCGGCCGGCAACATCATGGCGTGGCTGCGCGCGGAAAAGCCCGTGTATCTCTGGACACTGCCGATGTTCCACTGCAATGGCTGGTGCTTCCCGTGGTCGGTGACGGCCCAGGCCGGCACCCACGTCTGCCTCCGCAAGGTCGACCCGGCGCTGATCTTCCCCATGATTGTCGAGCACGGCATCACCCACATGTGCGGCGCGCCGACGGTGTTGAACATGTTGATCAGCGCGCCGGCGGAGCAGCGGCGCCCGTTCCCGCACGTGGTCGACATCCAGACCGGCGGTTCGCCGCCGCCCGCGCACGTGATCAAGGGCATGGAAGAGCTTGGCTTCCGCGTCACCCACATCTACGGCATGACCGAGCTGCAGGGGCCGTCAACGTTCTGCGCGCCGCAGGACGCGTGGGCGGACTTGCCGATCGAGGAGCGCGCGGCGCTTACCGCGCGCCAGGGCGTGCGCTACCCGGTGGTCGAAGACCAGATGGTGGCCGATCCCAAGACGCTGCAGCCGGTGCCGAAGGACGGCACGACCGTGGGCGAGATCCTGATCCGCGGCAACACGGTGATGCTCGGCTACCTCAAGGACGAGAAGGCAACGGCGGAGACCTTCCGCGGGGGCTGGATGCACACCGGCGATCTCGCCGTCGAGCATCCCGATGGCTACATCGAGATCAAGGACCGCGCCAAGGACATCATCATCTCCGGCGGCGAGAACATCTCAAGCGTCGAGGTCGAGATCGCGCTCTACAGGCATCCGGGGGTGCATCTCGCCGCCGTGGTGGCGCGGCCCGACGACAAGTGGGGTGAGACGCCCTGCGCCTTCGTGCAGCTGAAACCAGGGGCGACCGCGACGCCCGAGGAGCTTATCGCCTTCTGCCGTGAGCGAGTCGCCCGCTACAAGGTGCCGAAGACCGTGGTGTTCGGCCCGCTGCCGGTGACCGCAACCGGCAAGATCCAAAAGTTCGTGCTTCGCGAGCGCGCACGCGAGATCGGACCGGAGCAGCGCAGGTCGGCCTGACAATCACATCAAGGCTCCAACGCCTGATTCAGGGAGTTTGCGCCACACGCGCCGGCTTCACGGCACCCATTTCGGCTCGCGCTTGTCGCAACGAGATCAGATTGAACTGAGACCTTTCTGCCGTGCTAGACTGGTTACAGTGGGCTGACTTTGTAGGGAGTGGTGAAGAAAAGCGAGTTTCTTCGTCAGTTCACGCGATGTCCGCTTTGTGCCAACAGCGGACATTTACGTAAACTGACCCACTACCCTCGCCATCCTTGGCTTCTTTCGTCCAGGTCGATCTTCACTATCAACCCGGCCCAAAATTCGCCGGTCAGCACCACGCTCTCGAAGCGCAAGCCCAGATAAGCTACTCTGGTGCTATAAAACGCTGTCATCCAGCGAATACTGAATTGGACGAGTGCGGAGAGTGCGCTTGGCGGTGTATCAACGAAACCGGAGCATCGGACGCCGGCTGGCGACGATTATTGCCGCCTATGGAATCGTGCTCCATGCGTTTCTCGCCGGCGTTGCCGGCGCCCGCTCGAGCGTTATCAATCCTGCCGATGCGATCGCTGTCGAATTTCTGCTGTGTCTCAGTGACCTCAACGGCGCGCCGCTTTCTCAGGCTCCCGCGCCCAATCATCCGCATGACCAGACGATTCATTGTGCGCTCTGCGCCGTGCTCGCGCAGTCGCCCGTGCTCGCGGCCGGACCCCCGGACCTTCATTTCGTCCCTAGCGACGGCCTGATAGTCGTCTGGCCGGATGGCAGCAACGGTCCGCGTGCCGAATCCCCGCATCTTCGCCAGCAACCGCGAGGGCCTCCGCCGATCGCGTGACCGTGCGACGGCCGTGGGCCGTGGCAGTAGATTTTCGCGCACAGTCTGTGGAGATCCTGATGTGCAATCATCATATTTTCGCGTGCCTCGGCACAACCACCATCGCTATCGGGGCACTCATCACGCCAACGCAGGCTTTAGCTCATTGCTACGTGGGCAGCCGGTTCCTGCCGGCGACGCTCACGAGCGAAGATCCGTGTGTCGCCGACGAGCTGTCCTTACCCACGGTGTCGTGGTTCCGCCATCCCGCAAACGGCGACAATCCCTTCGTGCGTGAGACGACGATCTCGTTCGATTTTGCCAAGCGGATTACGCCCGATCTCGGCGTCTCGATCGGGCGCGGCTACCTGATCCAGAAGCCCGACGGGATGCCGACGATACGCGGCTGGGACAACCTCGAGCTCGGCCTGAAATACCAGCTCTACACCAATTCGGCGCACGAGTTCATCTTCTCCTTCGGTCTCGACGCCGACCTCGGCGGCACCGGGGCGCGACGCGTCGGCGCCGAGAGCTTCAG
>DATNNN010000282.1:0-3354 GCA_035601815.1 Xanthobacteraceae bacterium
GCGTGGCCGGCTTTTCGATTTTCTTTTCAATATCGGGTGGTTGCTGATCGATCGGAACCGGGTCGACGACTGCGACGACCGTCGAATCACGCTCGGGTGCGCGCGGTTCCGCCTCTTCTCGGTGGCTGAAAATCTCGGCGACCAGTTTCTTCACGTCGTCGATCGGCAGCAACGGGCCAAAGCCCGTCGGGCCGGCCTTGGTGAAATCCCACGCGTTCTCCGACAGCCCGATGAAATCGCGGATGCCGGGATCCGTCGTCCAGGCGCGGCGCAAGGCGGCGCGTGTGAGCTCCGCCGGTACGCCCGGCGCGAGAAACGGGCGGATGTCGGTGCCCGCCACGATCGATTCGATGGACGGAAGGCGCGAGAGATCGAAGGTCGGCGTCTCGCCCTCGCGCGGCGTCTGCTCGGGCGAAACCTGTTCGCCAGCGGGCTGCTCTTTTTTCTCGACGGCCGTTTCCTTCGCCGCCGGCTCCTCAGTCGGATCGGCGGCCGTGCGTTTGCGCCGCGACCAACGCGCCAGAAAGTTTTCCGGCTCGCTCATTCGTCCTCGCTCTGCCAACCGGGCGCGCGCCGCCCGAGGGCCTCGGGGTTCGCAAGGTCGCGTTTGCGCTTGTAGAACGGCTGCTCCACGTGATGCTCGGCGACGAACGCCGCGACTATCTCGCGCACCGACGCCGGCATCGCCACCGCCTCGACGAGATCGGTGCCGGGCTGAGTGTAAGCCTCGCCTTCGTCAGGATTGGCCGTCACCGCGACCAGCGCGTAGGCGGGCTCGCCGCCGGTGGGCCGCAGCACCACCCACACGCTCGGCGCTGCCGATGCAAGATTGTCCCGATAATAAGTGGTTTCGGAAGGATAGAGATCAATCGCCGCACCGCCGGCATAATAAGTAGTTGCCTCATCATCGGCGGAAAGCGCCGTCCACGCCTCTGTCTCCGGCGCGCCTTCCAGCACCTTGACCGGACGCCAGACGAAATCGATCCACGGGCTCATCGCCTTGCGGCGCTCGACCACGACGCCGACCGCAATACGCGCGAGCGGCTTCACGTGACCGCCTCCAGGTGCCTGATCGGCAGGCCGACGATGAGGTTCTGCGGTTTCATGCGCAGGCCTTTCTCCGACGTCATGGCAAGAATGAGATAGACCGGCTCTCCCTCCACCGCTTCGTCGGCCGCGGTCGGGTCGCGGAAGGTCAGTCCGTAGAGCGCCACCAGGCGGCCTTGCGTCGCCGCGTCGACCTCCTCGCCGTTCCACAGAAGGTCGCCGATGCGGGTACCCTCGGCATCGAGGCCGACGTACCAAGTAAAGCGCGCCTCGTTCAGCTGCACGATCGGCTTGACCTCGCCTTCGAGCGACAAGAGATGCCCGAGCCAGATCTCGATTGCCTCGCCGAGCGCGGCGTGGCCGCGGCGGCCGGCGGTCAAGTCGAGCGCCATGTCGAACCGGTCGCTGCGCTCGAAATAGCTGTCCGCATTGCCGTCGACCATGACATCGATGCCGGTCGACGCTTCGAGGCCGAGCATGGAGACGAGCGGCGACACCTGGGTGGGATTGGAGCCGGCGATCACCTCCTCGTCGGCGGCGAGCAGCGAGCCTTCGTGCAGCGTCACGCGTTGCGGGCGGAAGAATAGCTCGGCCGCCCGCAATACGAATGGATCGTCGCAGCGATCCAACGCGTTGCGCAGGATCACATGGACGAGTTGGTTGAGAAACAACGGCGGCGTGCCGGCGGCGCCGTTGCGGACCAGCGCAAGATAGGCGGCCTCGACGGTGCGATGGCGCAGGAGGTGATCGCGGAAGGCGAGAATCAGCCCCCAATTCTCGCGGGCGTCGGCATCATCGAGCGCGGCGATTTCGCCCGCCGACACCGGCCGGCGAGGCCCCGCCAGGAGAGCCGCGTAGAGGGTGCGTTCGACGACGCCCGCCTCGGGCGGCGGGGCAAGCTCGGGGCGTGCGAAGTGAGCTTTCAGATACTCATCGGTGACGACAAGGCCGCCGCCCTCGCCGCGATCGAGCAAATGATGGCCGCAGGAAAGCCAGAAGTCCTTCATTTGCGCCTCTCGCCGGCAAGCCCGGCCAGATCGACGTTTTCACCCGGCTCTTCCTCGCCTTCGACCTCGAGGAACGCAAAGGCGCGGAGCCGTTCAGCGCCGGCGCGCGGACGCAGCGTGCGGAAGGCCTCGCGGATCGCACCGTCCTCATAGACGCGACGCACCGCGACAAGGGTGTCGGCCGGATGATCGCAGAGGGAAGCGGCAAAGGCGACTTCCTCCTCTGCCGCCGCCGACGCCGCAGCGAGATCGGGTGCGCCGAAGCCGTCGACCAGCTGCCGGGCAAGCGTTTCGGTCAAAGCCGCCCGGTCCTGCTCGTTCGCCTCGACGATCTGCACCAGCGTGGACCAGCCCAGCGATTGCACGCCGAGAAATCCGCTGCGGAAGGCGGCGCGCACCTTGCCCGAAATCTTTTCCGGGTCGTCACTGGCGAAGGCAAAGGCGCCGGCGACGGCCCATTCGCCGGGCTCGGCGGCGCGCGCGAACACGAACGTGTCGGAGGGATCGAGCCGGATGGTGCGCAGGAGCTTCACAGGCGCGGACTCCCCGTATCCGGGTCGAACCATGACACCGGGGCGAGCGCGGGCACGAGCCGGCGCCGCTCGACCTGCGCCTTGCCCTTCTTGCGGACGAGAAGATCGCCGACGCCGTCGATGGAGCGCTCCACGTGCTCGTCCGCGGGCAGCCGCGGCAGATAGGACTCCATCACTCGCCGGAATCCCTCCTGCTGCCAGGCGTCGATGTGAACCATGAAATGGCGGGCGAAGCTCCCGATCAATCGCCCGGGGCCGAGATCGTCGAAACCTTCATCCTCGAGCGCCGCCGAATTTGGCCGCATGCCCGGCTCCTCGGCTGGTAGACCTGCGGTGCGTAGCATGGCGCCGAATACGAGCCAGTCGGGCGTCGCCGTCTCCTCGCTCTCGGGCCAGGCGAGCTGCACCCCGCCGACCAATCCGCCTTGGACGAATATGGCGTCCGGCCACTCGAAGGAGATCAACGTTTCGGGCGGCGCGTGGGTGGCGAGGGCGTCGGCGACCGCGCAGAGCCCCGCGTAGATCGTCCGGCGGGCCGCCGCCAGCGGCTCCTCCGGCTCGAGCACGACGGCAAACTCCACGAGGTCGTAGCGGCGGACCCAGACAATCGTGCCCGCCCCTTCCTTGGCGGCGATCTTCTGGGCATGGCGGAACGCGTCGCCGGCCTCGCGCAGGGTGACGAGGCGATAGGGCGGCGGCAAACCAAGCTCCGGTGCGAGCTTGTCGCGTACGCGCGGTCGCGGCTCCTCGGCCATCAATTCTCCCGA
>DATNNN010000283.1:0-8324 GCA_035601815.1 Xanthobacteraceae bacterium
CCGATTGTTATGGACGCGTCGGCGCGACGGGGTTGGGGATCGCCGCCGGCGGCCTCGGCTGGGTGATCGGCGGATTGAGCGTCGAACTCGTGCCCGGCGCGGCCATCGGGACCGAGGTCACGCCGTAGTCGGCGCGGCTGAAGAACATCACCGCGGCCACGGCGGCGACGATCAGGATGAACGCGAGCAGCCACCCGGTGCCGGCATTCGGGACGCGGGTGTCATAATAATCGTAGTCGTGCCGGTGAAGGTTGTAGGGATCGGTGCGGGCCATAGGGGCCTCCCTGGTTTCGCTGTCCTGACAACGCTTTCCGGCCACGATGGTTCCTGCTAGGAGGCTCCGCAAGCCCATGAACGCGCAACGAAAAAAATCGAAGTGGATGAAGGGCGCCACCGGCGACTGGGAAGTCGTGGTCGGCATGGAGGTGCACGCCCAGGTCGCCTCGCAGTCCAAGCTCTTCTCCGGCGCGTCGACGGAATTCGGCGGCGCGCCCAACAGCCAGGTCTCGCTCGTCGACGCGGCGATGCCGGGCATGCTGCCGGTGCTGAACGAATATTGCGTCGCCCAGGCGGTGCGCACCGGGCTGGGCTTGAAGGCCAAGATCAACTTGAAATCAGTGTTCGACCGCAAGAACTATTTCTATCCCGACCTGCCGCAGGGATATCAGATCAGCCAGTACAAGTCGCCGATCGTGGGCGAGGGCACGGTCGCGGTGGACATGCCGGACGGCGAGACGATCGAGGTCGGCATCGAGCGGCTGCATCTGGAGCAGGACGCGGGAAAATCACTGCACGACCAGCATCCGACCATGAGCCTCGTCGATTTGAACCGCTCCGGCGTCGGGCTGATGGAGATCGTGTCGAAGCCGGACCTGCGCTCGGCCGACGAGGCGCGCGCGTACCTGACGAAGCTCCGCACCATCCTGCGCTATCTCGGTACCTGCGATGGCGACATGGAGAAAGGCTCGCTGCGCGCCGACGTGAACGTCTCGGTGCGGAAGCCCGGCAGCCCACTCGGTACCCGCTGCGAGATCAAGAACGTGAACTCGATCCGCTTCGTCGGCCAGGCGATCGAGTACGAGGCGCGCCGCCAAATCGACATCCTCGAGGACGGCGGCAAGATCGAGCAGGAGACGCGCCTGTTCGACGCCAACAAGGGCGAGACACGCTCCATGCGCAACAAAGAGGAGGCGCACGACTACCGTTATTTCCCCGATCCCGATCTGTTGCCGCTCGAGCTTGACGAAAAATACGTTGCGAAGCTCGCGGCCGATCTGCCGGAGCTGCCGGACGCGAAAAAGGCTCGCTTCATGAAGGAGTTCGGGCTGAGTAGCTATAACGCGGGCGTTCTGGTGGCGGACAGAGAAACCGCCGAATATTTTGAAGAAGTCACCAGAAACTCTGAACCAAAGGCGGCCGCGAATTTTGTTATTAACGAATTATTTGGTCGCCTAAACAAGGCAGACATCCCCATCGTGCTTAGCCCGATCACTCCAAGCGCAAGCATTGCCATCATCAATTTGGTAGCTAACGATGTGATTTCTGGAAAGATTGCTAAGGAACTGACCGACATAGTTTGGCAAGAAGGCCTTGATCCAAAAAAGAGAGCTTCGGTCGATCCGCACGTGATCGTGGAGAAGCTCGGACTGAAGCAGGTCACCGACGCGGGCGCGATCGAGAAGGCCGTCGACGCGGTGATCGCCGCCAATCCGGACAAGGTGGAGGCGGTGAAGGCCAAGCCCACGCTGCTCGGCTGGTTCGTCGGACAGGTGATGAAGGAAACCGGCGGCAAGGCCAACCCGCAGGCGGTGAACGAGCTCCTGAAGAAGAAGCTCGGAATCTGACCAGGCGGCAGGGCCTGAGGGATCGTCATGGCCAAGCGCTTCACGCTCCATGGCACACCGGATTCAGCGCCGAGCTACAAGGCGGCGCTCATGCTCGCGCTCAGTCACGAGCCGTACAGCTACGTTTTCATCGACTTCGCCAAGCGCGAGAACCGCACGCCGGAGTATCTGGCGAAAAGCCGCTACGGCGAGGTGCCGTGTCTCGTCGACGGCGAGCTCGCCATCTGCCAGTCGGCCGCGATCGTGCTCTATCTCGCCGAAACGCTCGGAAAGTTCGACGGCAAGACGGTCGAGGAGAAGACGCGCATCCGCGAATGGATGTTCTGGGATTATGACCGGCTGATGCCGAACCTCTACCGGGCGATGGCGATCAAGGACGGGTTCTGGTCGCCGCACCAAGCACTCGTCGACGAATACAAGCTCGAGGGCGACATGGCCCTGAAGCGACTTGAGCGCTGGCTTGGCAAGAACGACTGGCTGGTGGGCGGCAGGCCCACCGCGGCCGACATCGAGATCTATGGCATCGTCCACTTCGCGCCGCGGGCGGGCTTCGATCTCGCGCAGTCGCCCAAGGTCGCGGCCTGGACGAAACGCATCGAGGCGCTTCCCGGCTTCGCCACGGCGGAGGCGCTGCTGCCAGCGGAGTCGCGGCCCTGAAAGCTCAGCCCTTGGCGGATTGCAGCGCCGCTGCCGCCTTCTCCACCTGGGCGCGGCGCTCGGCCTGGCGCGCAGCTGCGAGCTCGGTGACGCGCGCCACCAGCGACGGGTCGGCGCTGCGCGGATGGCCGCCCGGGTAGGGTGGCTGTGGGTCGTACTCCATCCCAAGTTGGATCGCGCGGGCGACAGCCTCACCGCAAATTTCGACCACCACGCGCAGCGCGAAATCGATGCCGGCGGTGACGCCGCCGGCGGTGATCACGTTGCCGTCGATGACCACGCGCTCAGGCGTTGGGATGGCGCCGAACGACTTGAGGAAATCCATGGCGGTCCAGTGGGTGGCGGCGTGCTTGCCGCGCAGGAGCCCGGCGGCGCCGAGCACAAGCGCGCCGGTGCATACCGAGGTGACGTAGCGGGCACCCTTGGCCTGGGCGCGAAGAAACTCGAGCGTCTCGCCGTCGGTGAGCAATGCGTTCATGCCGCTGCCGCCGGGGACGCAAATGAGATCGAGTTGCGGGCACTCGGCGTAGGTCGTGGACGGGGTGAGGATCAGGCCGCCGGAGCCGGCCACCGGCGCGCGCGTCTTCCACACGAGCTGCAGCTCGACGGCCGGCATCTGCGCGAACACTTCGTAGGGGCCGGTGAGGTCGAGCTGCGTGATGTGCGGAAAGACAAGAAAGCCGATGCGAAACGGTGAGGTCGCCATAGCTGCGAAGTCGCTTGCCGGGGAAAGTCGCCCGACTATACCACGCGCCGGAGGGGTCGGGCGCACCAACCGCGCATTCGCGACATTGACAACAAACGGAAAAGCCGGCGGCGGATTGGCTGTGAAGCGTCCGTCGCCGACCCTCGCGCATGAGGCTGCGCGCGAGAAAATCACATGGCGGCTGGGTTCCACCAGGCGATATCGGTGATGGCGCCGTTGACGCCGGAGAGCTTGCCCACGGCCTTGGCCATGCCGCTCGCGAGGTCGACGGTATACAGAGTGCCGCCGTTCACCAGCCAGGCGGTGTTCTTGCCTTCGCCGTCAGCGACGATGTTGAAGGCCACCGGTCCCGACACCTTGAAGCCGAGCTTGCCGACAGCGGTGAGCACCCCGTCGTTGGGCGGCGCCTGCTTGAACAGGGCGCCGATGGTGCCGTCGATGTCGTAGAGCGCCGCTTCCTTGGCGCCTTTCACGGCGTTCGTATAGGCGCCGGCCACGATGTTGGGCTTCTCGCCCTTGTGCATGTCGGTTTCGGCGAACTTGAGCGCGCCGTCGACGATGGCCTTGCCGTCGTCCACGTTGACGCGCAGGTTCGTCCCGTCGCTGCCGAGGATGCGCAGGCGATCGACGACCGGGTTGAAGTCCACGGTCACGACGATGCCGGCGGCGGGCTTGGTGGAAAGCTCGGCCTTTTGGGTGACGGCGCCGGTCTTGGGATCGATGGTGACGATCCAGCCGTTGTCGGTGACGCCGTAGAGCATGTTGTCGGCCGGCCGGACGTCGATGCCGACGAGCTTGGCGCCCTTGATCTTGACGCTGCCGGTGGCTTTCCAGTCCTTCGGGCTGATGAGCGTGAGGGTGTCGCCGTTGCTCAGCGCGACGAGCGACTGAGCCATGGCATTGGTCGCCACCAGCGTGCCGGCGAGCGCCAGCGCAGCGAGCAGCGGGGTGCGGATGCGTTGCATGCAAACCTCCCTGGGGTTCGAGAGGGCGGGAAAAGAGCCCTCGTGCGAACTACCCGCGGGCAGCGCCGCCGGATGCAGCCAAGCGAAAAGAATTTGCGCGCGCATCCGGCGCCGTTTCTGCGGTGTTCTAGGAACAGGGAACTGGCGGGAGGCGGCGAGGCCGGGTTACACAGGGTTTCGGGAACGACCCATGAGCAACGACCCGCACGCCGATCTCCTTGCCGCCTGCGGCCGCGGCGATCGCGGCGCGCTGGCGGCGATCTACCAGCGCGAGGCGCCGGCCATGCTCGGCGTGGCGCTGCGCATCGTACGCCGGCGCGAGCTCGCGGAGGAAATCGTGCACGACGCCTTCGTCCAGATTTGGCGTCATGCCGCCCGCTACGATCCGGCGCTCGGCGCGGGCCGCGGCTGGGTGTTCGCCATCGTGCGCAACCGGGCGCTCAACGCGCTGCGCGACACCAACCGCGAGCAGCCGCAGGAGGAGGAGAAGATCACGGCGGCGGTGGAGGCGCAGGGTGCCGCCGGCGAGGCGTTCGACCGGCTTGCCGTGAGCGAGGCGCTGAAGCGGTGCCTCGAAGGACTGGATCCACGCCGCCGACTCGGCGTGCTGCTCGCCTACGTGGAAGGGCTCACCCACGGCGAGATCGCCGCGCGCCTCGGCGTGCCGCTCGGCACCGCAAAGGCCTGGATTCGGCGCAGCCTTATCGATCTGCGGGAGTGTTTGGCATGACCGACGCAGAGCGGCCGGACGACGTGCTCGCCGGCGAATACGTGCTCGGCCTGCTGGAAGGCGAAGAGCGCGCCACCTTCGAGCACCGCCTCGCGCGCGACCGCAAGCTGCAGGTGCTGGTGGCGGAGTGGCGGATGCGTTTCGCCCCGCTCGACGCTACCGCGACGCCGATCGCGCCGCCGGCCGGATTGTGGAACAGGATCGAAACAAGCGTCGGCCGCGGCGCAGTCGGGGACTCGAAGTCGGGGATGGTCGAGCGCATCTGGTCGGACCTCGGGTTCTGGCGCGGCGCGAGCTTCGCCGGCGCTCTTGCCACCGTGCTCCTCGCCGTCGCGCTTGCCTTCTTCGCCGACCGCTCGACGCAGCCGATGCTGGTCGCCGTGTTGCAGGCGGCGGACGCGTCGCCGAGCGCCATCGTCGAGGTGGCCCGCGACGGCCGCATCTCGGTCGTGCCGCTCAAGGAATTCGAGGTGCCGGCAGGAAGGGCGCTGCAGGTGTGGACCTTATGGGATCAAGCGCGCGGCCCGGTTTCCGTCGGCCTCATCGACCGGTCGCGGCGGGCCGACTTCCAGCGCGCGGATCTTCCGGCGCGCGACAAGCAACTCTACGAGATCACGCTCGAGCCCGCCGGTGGCTCGCCCACCGGACGACCGACCGGGCCCGTGCTAGGGAAGGGCTACGCGATGCTTACGCGCTGAAACATCCGGCAGGCCATGGACGCCATCACCGAAGAAGTGAAGTCGCTCTACTCGCAGTACCCGTTCCCCAACAGCGACTACCAGCTCAGCTACATCCTCAAGATCCTGCACTACTTCGCGCGCCTGCCGGCGCCGGCGGGGAAAAGCTCGTTCTTCGAGGGCGCGGCGGTGCTCGACGCCGGCTGTGGCACCGGCACGACCATCACGCTCATCGCGCGCCTGCAGCCCAAGGCCGAGGCGCTGGGCGTGGATCTGACGCCGGCGTCGCTCGCGATCGCCGAGGCGAATCGCCGGAAGCTCGGCCTCGCCAACCTCAGCTTTCGCGAAGGCAACATCCTCGACATGGATCTCGGGAAGAAATTCGACGTGATCCTCTCGCTCGGCGTGCTGCACCACCTCGCCGACATGGCGGCCGGCCTCAAGAATCTGACGCGGCACCTCAAGGACGATGGGGTGCTCTTGCTCTGGCTCTACGGCAAGCATGGCCGCCAGCGCCTCAACCTCAACCAGCGCTTCTTCCGCCTGCTGCTGCAGGGCGAGCCGGCGCTGGCAAAGAAGGTGCGTCTTGCCAAGGAAGTGCTGTCGAGCTTCCCGCAGGAGCTCATCGAGTGCCGCTTCAACCTTCCGGAATCGGCCAAGGAGAATGATTTCAAGGCCGCGCTCGATTACGTGCTCAAGAACGACGCCTGGCTCGTCGACCAGTTCCTGCACGTGAACGAGCAGACACTTTCGATCGAAGATGTGCTCGCCTTGTTGGACGGCGCGGGAATGGCGCTCGACGAATGGATCGGCGCCGGCACGCTCTCCGCCTACACGCAGAATCCAGAACTGCTGGCGCTGTTCGAGAAGCTTTCACCGCGCGACAAGTTGATCGCCATGGATCTGCTGCTGAAGCCCAGCCACTACGTCGTCGCCGCGCGCAAGCGCCGCTAAATGGCAAGACCCCGGCGCACGAGCGCGCCGGGGTCTCGCCGTCAGCCGGTTATTCGGATTACTTGGCCTTGCGGCATTCGCGCATGAAGGCAATGTAGGCCTTCATGCCCTTCTCGCCGCTAGCCTTCTTGTGCTCCTTCCACTTGGCGGAGCATTCCTTGAGCGTCGCGCGCGCGGCCTTCTGCTTCGCCGACGGCTCCTTCATCTTCTCCTTTGGCGCGGCCTTGTCCTTATCCTTGTCCTTCATCGGCTGGGCGACCACCGTCGCGGGCGACGTGACCATCACGCCCGCCGCACCCACGGCCAACGCAGCGAACACCACGATCCATTTCTTCGACATAAGAGCGACCTCCGTTGAGAGCGGCAATCATACGCATATTTTGCAATCTATGCATGACCCCTTTGTATGACTTTGTATGACGGCGCCGGTTGTCGGGCGGGCGGCCGGGGTTTACCACCAGGCCCATAACCCGGAGCCCGCCATGCCCAAGCGTCCCCGTTCC
Organism: Xanthobacteraceae bacterium; assembly: GCA_035601815.1. Lineage (GTDB taxonomy): Bacteria > Pseudomonadota > Alphaproteobacteria > Rhizobiales > Xanthobacteraceae > DATNNN01. Next base: position 7,037 of record DATNNN010000283.1, read on the forward strand.
AAGCATCGCCCCAAGGCGCCGCCGAAGCCGGCGAAAGAGTCGGCCCGGCGCGTCTCGCGCGCACGGACGGCGCGACAGGAGCCGATCGTTCTTTATTACTGGCCGACGCCGAACGGCTGGAAAATCTCGGTCATGCTCGAGGAATGCGCGCTGCCCTACACAGTGAAGCCGGTGAACATCGGCAAAGGAGAGCAGTTCGACGCCGCCTTCGAGGCGGTCTCGCCCAATAACCGCATCCCCGCGATCCTCGACCCCGAAGGCCCGGGCGGAAAGCCGATCTCGGTGTTCGAGTCCGGGGCCATCCTGGAATACCTCGGCCGCAAAACCGGAAAGTTCTATCCGCGCGACGAGCGCAAGCGCGTGCAGGTGCAGGAGTGGACGTATTGGCAGATGGGCAATCTCGGTCCGCTTGCCGGCCAGGCGCACCATTTCCGCCTCTACGCGCCGGCGAAGATTCCCTACGCCATCGAGCGCTACGAGACGCAGGTGCGGCGGCTCTACACCACCATGGACAAGCGCCTAACCGCGCGCGACTACCTCGCCGGCGAATACTCCATCGCCGATATGGCGAGCTGGGCGTGGGCGCGGCGCTGGGAGCGCCAGGGCCAGAACATCGAGGAGTTTCCCAACGTCAAGCGTTGGCTCGCGGCGATCGAAGCCCGTCCGGCGGTGAAAAGCGCGCTCGCGATCCGGGTGGAGGAGGCGAGCGCGGTCAACATGCAGGATCCGAAGGCGCGCCACTTCCTCTTCGCTCACCCGGGACGCTGACGCCGCCTAGCGCGCGCGTCCACGCTTGCCAAGATGGTGAGCGGGGCGTGATCAGACATCGTTTCCGCCTTCTTGCGGGCAGCGGCCGGGCCGCGGGCGCCCGCGTCAGGCCGGCGGTTTTGGTGCTTTACCGGCCGTAAACGGCTAAGCCACGGTTCTTACGGTCATATTTCGTTCATCGGTGGCCTTAAGGCTCCATTTAATTCTCCTCGCCATTCTTGCCCGCGGGAAAGCCGGCCGGGGATCCGGCCGGCATTTGGGGAGTAGGGAAGATGGGGTGGACAGAAGTGGCGGCGCTGGAGTCGGCCGCCATCGGGCAGCCGAACCGTGCGGCGGAGATTTTCCTCCAGCTCGGCGTCATCTATGCGAGCGGGCGTTCGGGCCTGGCGGATCGCATCGCGGCCCACAAGTGGTTCAATCTGGCGGCCGCCCGCGGCAACCGCGAAGCGGTACAGCACCGGCGCGAACTCGCCGCCGAGATGTCGGAAATCGAGATCGCCGCGGCCCAGCGCGCCGCGCG
>DATNNN010000284.1:0-8679 GCA_035601815.1 Xanthobacteraceae bacterium
GCAGGACGCCTACGGGCAGGACGGCTTCACTGCCATGATCGGCGCGGAGGCGATCCGCGAAATGCTCAAGGCGCTCGATCTCGACAAGATGCAGGCTGACTTGCGGGCCGAAGTCGCGAGCTCCGATTCGGACATCAAGAAGAAGAAGGCCGCGAAGCGGCTGAAGATCGTCGAGGCATTCCAGCAGTCCGGCAACAAGCCGGAATGGATGATCCTGACGCAGGTACCGGTCATTCCGCCGGACCTGCGACCGCTGGTGCCGCTTGACGGCGGCCGGTTTGCCACATCCGATCTCAATGACCTCTATCGCCGCGTCATCAACCGCAACAACCGATTGAAGCGGCTGATCGAGCTGCGCGCGCCGGACATCATCATCCGCAACGAGAAGCGGATGCTGCAGGAGGCGGTCGACGCGCTGTTCGACAACGGCCGGCGCGGCCGGGTCATCACCGGCGCCAACAAGCGGCCGCTGAAGTCGCTCGCCGACATGCTCAAGGGCAAGCAGGGCCGCTTCCGGCAGAACCTCTTGGGCAAGCGCGTGGACTATTCAGGACGCTCGGTGATTGTGGTCGGTCCGGAACTGAAGCTGCACCAGTGCGGGCTGCCGAAGAAGATGGCGCTCGAGCTGTTCAAGCCGTTCATCTACTCGCGCCTCGACGCCAAGGGCCTTTCCGCCACGGTCAAGCAGGCGAAGAAGCTCGTCGAGAAGGAAAAACCGGAGGTTTGGGACATCCTCGACGAGGTGATCCGCGAGCATCCGGTGCTGTTGAACCGCGCGCCGACGCTGCATCGGTTGGGTATTCAGGCGTTCGAGCCGGTGCTGATCGAGGGCAAGGCGATCCAGCTGCATCCGCTGGTGTGCGCCGCGTTCAACGCCGACTTCGACGGCGATCAGATGGCCGTGCATGTTCCGCTGTCGCTGGAAGCGCAGCTGGAAGCGCGCGTGCTGATGATGTCGACCAACAACATCCTGCACCCCGCCAACGGCTCGCCGATCATCGTGCCGAGCCAGGACATCGTGCTCGGCCTCTACTACCTGTCGCTGGTGCACGATCGCGAGCAGGGCGAGGGCATGGCGTTCGGCAACATCGGCGAGATCGAGCACGCGCTGGCTGCCGGCGCGGTGAGCCTGCACGCCAAGATCAAGGGCCGCTTCATTACCGTGGACGAGAAGGGCAACAAGTTCTCCAAGACCCACGACACCACGCCCGGCCGCATGCTGCTCGGCGAAGTGCTGCCGCGGCACCCGAAGATTCCCTTCGACCTCATCAACCGCTTGATGACGAAGAAGGAAATCTCGCACATGATCGACACGGTCTACCGCTACTGCGGGCAGAAAGAGACCGTGATCTTTTGCGACCGCATCATGTCGCTCGGCTTCCACCACGCCTTCAAGGCCGGCATCTCGTTCGGCAAGGACGACATGGTGGTGCCGAGCTCGAAGTGGAAAATCGTCGAGGAGACCCGGCAGCTCGCCAAGGAATATGAGCAGCAGCGGGACGAGGGCATCCTCACCGACGGCGAGAAGTACAATCGCGTGGTCGACGCGTGGGACAAGTGCACGCGCCTGATCGCCGACGAGATGATGCGCGAGATTTCGGCGGTGAAGAAGGATCCGGTTTCGGGCCGCGAGCTGCCGATGAACTCGATCTACATGATGTCGCACTCGGGCGCCCGCGGCTCGCCGGCGCAAATGAAGCAGCTCGCCGGCATGCGCGGACCGATGGCCAAGCCCTCCGGCGAGATCATCGAGAGCCCGATCATCTCCAACTTCAAGGAGGGGCTCTCCGTGCTCGAGTACTTCAACTCGACCCACGGCGCCCGCAAAGGCCTCGCCGACACCGCGCTGAAGACCGCGAACTCCGGTTACCTCACGCGCCGGCTCGTGGATGTGGCGCAGGACTGCATCGTCACCGAGGAGGACTGCAAGACCAAGGCGGGCATCCGCATGCGCGCCATCGTCGACGCGGGCCAGGTCGTGGCCTCGCTCGCAAGCCGCATCCTCGGGCGCACCGTCGCCGAGGAGGTGTCCGATCCCAAGACCGGCAAGACCATCGTCAAGCGCAACACGCTTCTCGAAGAGCACCAGGTCGAGGCGATCACTAACGCCGGTGTGCAGGAAGTGCGCGTGCGCTCCGCGCTTACCTGCGAGACCATCAACGGCATATGCCGCAAGTGCTACGGGCGCGATCTCGCCCGCGGCACGCCGGTGAACATGGGCGAGGCGGTGGGCGTCATCGCCGCCCAGTCGATCGGCGAGCCGGGCACCCAGCTCACCATGCGCACCTTCCACATCGGCGGCGCGGCGCAGATCGCGGCGCAGTCCTTCATCGAGTCGAACTTCGAAGGCAAGGTGAAGATCAAGAACCGCGAGGTGGTGAAGAACTCCGACGGCGATAACATCGCCATGAGCCGCGCGCTCTCCGTGATCGTGGTCGACCAGGACGGCACCGAGCGGGCCGTGCACCGTATTCCCTTCGGTGCCCGCCTGAAGGTGGACGAGGGCGACAAGATCAAGCGCGGCCAGCGCATCGCCGAGTGGGACCCGTACACGCGGCCGATTCTGACCGAGGCCGACGGCACAGTTGCCTACGACGATCTGGTCGACGGCCAGTCGCTGAGCGAGTCGATCGACGAAGCGACCGGCATCGCCAAGCGCGTGGTCACCGACTGGCGCACCACCGTCGCCAAGGGCCAGGATCTGCGGCCCGGCATCATCGTGCGCGGGGCGCAGAGCAAGCTCGCCAAGCTCGCCAAGCTCAAGGCCGGCGGCGAGGTGCGCTACACGCTCCCGGTCGACGCCATTCTCTCGGTCGATCCGGGCGCCAAGGTGAAAGCCGGCGACGTGCTCGCGCGCGTCCCGACGGAAAGCGCCAAGACCCGCGACATCACCGGCGGCCTGCCGCGGGTGGCGGAGCTGTTCGAGGCGCGGCGGCCGAAGGAAGCGGCGGTCATCGCCGAGATCAGCGGCACCATCCAGTTCGGCAAGGACTACAAGAACAAGTACAGGCTCTCGATCGTTCCTGCGAGCTCGAAGCAGGAGCCGGTGGAGTACCTGATCCCCAAGAACCGTCATGTCTACGTCCAGGACGGCGACGTGGTGGAGAAGGGCGACTACATCGTCGACGGCAATCCGGCGCCGCACGACATCTTGGCGATCAAGGGCGTCGAGGAGCTCGCCAACTACCTCGTCAACGAGATCCAGGAGGTCTACCGGTTGCAGGGCGTTGCCATCAACGACAAGCACATCGAGGTGATCGTTCGCCAGATGCTGCAAAAGGTCGAGGTGGACGAGGCGGGCGAAACCGATCTGATCAAGGGCGAGCAGATGGATCGGATCGAGTTCGACGAGCTCAACGCCCGCACCAAGGAAGCCGGCAAGAAGCAGGCGAGCGCGCACCCGGTGCTGCTTGGCATCACCAAGGCGTCGCTGCAGACCCGCTCGTTCATCTCGGCGGCGTCGTTCCAGGAGACCACGCGCGTGCTCACGGAAGCGGCGGTGCAGGGCAAGAGCGACACGCTCGAGGGCCTGAAGGAGAACGTGATCGTCGGCCGGCTCATTCCCGCCGGTACCGGCGCCACCATGGGCAAACTCCGGTCGGTGGCCACCCACCGCGACGAGCTGATCCTCAAGCAGCGCCAGAAGGAAGCGGCGGAGAAGAGTGAGGCCTTGATCGAGGGCCCGGCGCCCGCCGAGTGATGCGAATCCGCGTGACGGGGCCGCCTGAGCGGAAAGCTTGGGCGGCCCTCAGCGCGGCAGGAACAATACGTTCCGCGTTTCGATCTCCGTTCCCCAGGTGCTGTTCTTGCCAAGCGCCGCGATCGCCGGCAGCGCGGGGATTTTCTTTCCGTGCTGGACGATGAAGGCGTCGTAGCCGAAGCTTTCGCAGATCGCGGCGGCATAGGCGCCGGGGTTCTCATGGGTGCCCGACAACAACTCGAGCAGAATGATGGGCCGGTCGCGCCCGATGGTGGAGCGGGCGCCATCGAGCACCTCGCGTTCGCTGCCTTCAACGTCCGCCTTGATGAACCGCACGCGCTCGAAATCGAAGTGGTCGAGCGTGCGGACTTCGACCTCGAAGCTGTTCATCTGGCGGAAGTGCGAATGCGTCCGCTTCAGATTGCCGGCGAGGAAAAGAACGTCGCCTTCGTCGGACAGCGGCACATAGAAGGGGGCGCGGCCCGGTCTGTCGGACAGCGCCATCTCGTGCACCTCGGCGCGGCCGCGCAGCATCCAGCGCGCGAAGCGCGCGTAGTCGGGATTGGGTTCGAAGGCAATGACCTTGTCGACGATGTCGGCCAGCGCATAGGCGTAAACGCCCTGATTGGCGCCGACGTCGAGGGCGGTGCCGTCGTGGGGCAAGAGCTCCGCCAGAATGGCGAGCTCCGGCTCGCCCGAGTGCGTCTCGCTGGCAATGCGCCGCCGGTAAAAAAGCGACGGCGGCATCAGCATGTTCAGTCTGTCGCGGAAGGGGAGCGACATGTTGCGGCGGCCGTTTGGCGTTAGGTCGCCAGCACGCGCCGGTCGATGTCCTTGATCCGCTTCACGCCGGTGAGCGCCATGGTGACGTCGAGCTCCTTGCGGATGATCTCGATCGCCCGCGCGACGCCGGCCTCGCCGCCGGCACCGAGGCCGTAGACGAAGGCGCGGCCGATCATGCAGGCGCGCGCGCCGAGTGCCAGCGCCCGCATCACGTCCTGGCCGGAGCGGACGCCGCCGTCGAACAGCACCTCCACCTTGCCGCCGACTGCGTCGGCGATCTTGGGCAGCGCCGAGATCGACGAAGGCGCGCCGTCGAGCTGGCGGCCGCCGTGATTGGAGACGATAATGGCCGAGGCGCCGGTCTTGGCCGCGCGCTTGGCGTCCTCGGTGTCAAGCACGCCCTTGAGGATGAGCTTGCCGGGCCATTGGTCGCGGATCCACGTCACATCCTTCCAGTTCAGCGTCGGGTCGAACTGATCGTTGGTCCATTTCGCTAACGACACCACGCCTTCCATGCCCTTCACGTGGCCGGCGAGGTTGCCGAAGGTGCGCCTGCCTTTGAGGATGCTGAGCGCCCAGCCGGGCTTCGATGCGATGTCGATGATGTTCTTAAGCCTGAACTCAGGCGGGACGCTCAAGCCGTTGCGGATATCGCAGTGGCGCTGCCCGAGAATCTGCAGGTCGATGGTGAGCACCAGCGCGCTGCATTTCGCCGCCTTGGCGCGCGTGATCAGGTCGCGGATGAAGCCGCGGTCGCGCATGACGTACAGCTGGAACCAGAACGGTCTTTTGACCGCCGCTGCCACGTCCTCGATCGAGCAGATCGACATGGTGCTGAGGCAAAACGGGACACCGGCCGCTTCGGCGGCCCGGGCAGCAAGGATCTCGCCGTTGCCCCATTGCATGCCGCACATGCCGATGGGGGCGAGCGCGATCGGCACCGACGCCTTCTCGCCGATGATGGTGGTACTGGTGTCGCGCTCGGCGACGTTGACCAGCACGCGCTGGCGCAGCTTCAGGCGCTCGAGATCGGCGCGGTTCGCGCGCAACGTCGCCTCCGAGTACGAGCCGGCCTCGGCATAGTCGAAGAAGGCCTTGGGGACCTTGCGGCGCGCAACTTGCCGCAGGTCTTCGATGCAGGTGGCGATTTGCATGGGGAGCTTCTGTTGGCGTGATGGGTCTTCAGATCGGGTAACACAAGTTGTCGCGCAACATAAACCGCTTGAATCTCAGCGACCCAAGGTCTTGATATCCATCGAAAACCGCTTATCTCAGCGCTCCGGCTGGCGCTATTTTCATCTCGCCGGAATCGCCCGCAAACCCCGGGAGAATCTTGCGTTTCCAGGGGTTGCGGGCTTGACGTTGAGTGCGCCGGACGGGTAAAACCCGGGCACTTTGGGCAGGCGGTCTGTGCCGCCGATCGGGTCGCGCCTCGCGCCCGACAAAGGGCACTGAAACGCTGCCCCTGACAGCCACTGTCAGAAGCGTGCAAGGTCACGGCGCGTCGTGGCGCCGGGGTCTCGGTCGTAGGTCGAGCGCCCTTCCGCATCGGTCGCGGATGGCGCGCTTTCGTTTGCGTGGGCGCTTTTGCCCACGAGGAGAGAAGAAGGTCGATGCCGACGATCAACCAGTTGATCCGCAAGGCGAGGGTCGCGCCGCGCTACCGCAACAAGGTGCCGGCGCTGCAGGCCTCGCCGCAGAAGCGCGGCGTGTGCACGCGCGTCTACACCACGACGCCGAAGAAGCCGAACTCGGCGCTGCGCAAGGTGGCCAAGGTGCGGTTGACCAACGGCTTCGAGGTCATCGGCTACATCCCGGGCGAGGGCCATAACCTGCAGGAGCACTCGGTGGTGATGATCCGCGGCGGCCGCGTCAAGGACCTGCCGGGCGTGCGCTATCACATCCTGCGCGGCGTGCTCGACACCCAGGGCGTCAAGGACCGCAAGCAGCGCCGGTCGAAGTACGGCGCCAAACGTCCGAAGTAATCAGAAAGACCGAGGCCATGTCCCGCCGTCACCGTGCAGAACGCCGCGAAGCGCAGCCCGACCCGAAGTTCGGCAACGTCAAGATCAGCCGATTCATGAGCTCGGTCATGCGCCAGGGCAAGAAGTCCGTGGCCGAGACCATCGTCTACGGCGCGCTCGACCAGATCGAAGCTAAGGTCAAGCAGAGCCCGGTGCAGGTGTTCGAGCAGGCGCTCGAGAACGTGATGCCGTCAGTGGAAGTCCGCTCGCGGCGTGTGGGCGGCGCCACCTACCAGGTGCCGGTCGAAGTGCGGCCATCGCGACGCGAGACGCTCGCCATCCGCTGGCTCATCGCCGCGGCGCGCGAGCGCAACGAGAAGACGATGGTCGACAAGCTTTCGGGGGAGCTGCTCGACGCATCCAACAACCGCGGCAACGCGGTCAAGAAACGCGAAGACACGCACCGCATGGCGGAGGCCAACCGCGCCTTCTCGCACTATCGCTGGTGACGAGAACCAGGATCCCCCATGCCCCGCACTCATAAGATCGAGGACTACCGCAACTTCGGCATCATGGCGCACATCGATGCCGGCAAGACCACGACCACGGAGCGCGTCCTCTACTACAGCGGCAAGAGCCACAAGATGGGCGAGGTCCATGACGGCGCCGCCACCATGGACTGGATGGAGCAGGAGCAAGAGCGCGGGATCACGATTACCTCCGCCGCCACCACCTGCTTCTGGAACGACAAGCGCCTCAACATCATCGACACGCCCGGCCACGTCGACTTCACCATCGAGGTCGAACGCAGCTTGCGCGTGCTCGACGGCGCGGTGTGCGTGCTCGACGGTAACCAGGGCGTGGAGCCGCAGACCGAGACGGTGTGGCGCCAGGCCGACAAGTATGACGTGCCGCGCGTCGTCTTCGTCAACAAGATGGACAAGATCGGCGCCGATTTCTTTCACTGCGTCGAAGACCTGGTCGAGCGCGTGGCGGCGAAGCCCGCCTGCATCCAGATTCCGGTCGGCGTCGAGACGAGCTTTCGCGGCGTCGTCGACCTCGTGCGCATGAAGGCGGTGGTGTGGGACGACGAGGCGCTCGGCGCCAACTTCCACGACGAGGAAATCCCCGCCGACCTCAAGGACAAGGCCGCCGAGTATCGCCTGAAGCTCGTGGAAGTGGCAGTCGAGCTCGACGACGCGGCCATGTCGAAATACCTCGATGGGCAGGAGCCCGACGAGGCGACGCTCAAGGCGCTCATCCGCAAGGGACTGCTGGCGCGCAAGTTCGTGCCGGTGCTGTGCGGCTCCGCCTTCAAGAACAAGGGCGTGCAGCCGCTGCTCGATGCCGTCGTCGATTACCTGCCGAGCCCGGCCGACCGCGGCGCGATCAGGGGCATCGATCCCAAGACGAGCGGGGAAATCTCGCGCCAGCCCGAGGACAGCGAGCCCGTCGCGGTGCTTGCTTTCAAGATCATGGACGACCCCTTCGTCGGCACCATCACCTTTTGCCGCATCTACTCCGGCACGCTTTTGTCGGGCACCGGTGTCATCAATTCGACCCGCGACCGCAAGGAGCGCATCGGCCGCATGCTGCTGATGCACGCCAACAACCGCGAAGACATCAAGGAAGCTTTCGCCGGCGACATCGTCGCACTGGCAGGCCTGAAGGAAGCCCGCACCGGTGACACGCTGTGCGACCCCGACAAGCCGGTGATCCTCGAAAAGATGGAATTCCCGGAGCCGGTGATCGAAATCGCGATCGAGCCGAAGTCGAAGGCCGACCAGGAAAAGCTCGGCGTTGCCTTGGCAAAGCTTGCCGCGGAAGACCCGTCGTTCCGGGTCTCGACCGACCAGGAGTCCGGCCAGACCATTTTGAAGGGCATGGGCGAACTCCACCTCGACATCAAGGTCGATATCCTGAGGCGCACCTACAAGGTCGATGCCAATATCGGCGCGCCGCAGGTGGCGTTCCGTGAACGCGTCACCAGGCGCGCCGAAGTCGATTACACCCACAAGAAGCAGACCGGCGGTACCGGCCAGTTCGCTGCGGTGACGATCGTGGTTGAACCCAATGAGCCCGGCAAGGGCTACGAGTTCGAATCCAAGGTCGTCGGCGGCGCCGTGCCGAAGGAATACATCCCCGGCGTCGAAAAGGGTCTCGAGAGCGTGCTCAGTTCCGGCGTCGTCGCGGGCTTCCCGGTCGTTGACGTCAAGGTGCAGCTGATCGACG
>DATNNN010000285.1:0-3198 GCA_035601815.1 Xanthobacteraceae bacterium
AGCGCCGCCAGCACCACGCCGAGGAGCCGCGACAGGACGCTGTTCACCGTTGCGCCAAACAGGCGGTGGATGCGCGCCGCGAACAGGAATACCGCGAGGCAGATCGCCGCGATCGCGGCGATGACGGCGAGCAGCAGAACGAGCAACAGTGGCGCGGCCCGCGCCTGACCCGCGAGCAGCACGGTGGCGGTAATCGCGCCCGGTCCCGCCATGAGCGGGATCGCCAGCGGAAAGGCGGCGATATGCCGGACGCGCGCCTCCAGCGCACTCTCGGCGGTTGAGCTTTCCTCCTCGGCGCGCTGCTTGAGCACCATCTGGAACGCCACGTAGAATAGAAGCAGCCCGCCGGCGATGCGGAAAGCCGGCAGCGAGATGCCGAGGCGCGCCAGCAGCCAGTCGCCGATGAGCGCGAAGCCGGCGAGGATCGCGGCAGCGATCAGCGCCGCACGCACCGCCACCTGGCGCCGGGCCTTGGTCTTCATGCCGTGGGTCAGCGCCAGGAACGCCGGCACGAGGCCAAGCGGATCCACCACCACGAACAGGGTGACGAACGCCGAGACGAGGAAATCGAGGGCCATGCCCCGGGCTATGCCGCGCCCTTTCGGGGGTCAATCGCGGGAGCCAATTTCAGGCTTTAACGGCCTGGTCATCTTGCTTACTTTTGCGAAGGCAAAAATCTGCCTATGTAGTTGATCTATAGTGCGAAAAATGATTTGGCCTCCGGCCAAAAAACTTGGATTCCGCAGCCTCGATCGGCTATAAGATTCGCATCCATTTCCTTTCAGGTTAGCGTCCCTTGGCAGACACCGAGACCCCGAAACCGGGGGAGCCGGGCCCTCCGGCGCCTTCGGACATCAAACCCGTTTCGCTCACCGACGAGCTGAAGCGCTCCTACCTCGATTACGCCATGAGCGTGATCGTGGCGCGCGCGCTGCCGGACGCGCGCGACGGGCTCAAGCCCGTGCACCGGCGCGTTCTCTTTTCCATGTACGAGAACGGCTACACGCCGGACAAGGCCTACAACAAGTCGGCCCGCGTCACCGGCGACACCATGGGCAAGTACCACCCCCATGGCAACCAGGCGATCTACGACGCCCTCGTGCGTCTGGCGCAGGATTTCTCCATGCGCTTGATGCTGATCGACGGCCAGGGTAACTTCGGCTCCATTGACGGCGATCCGCCCGCCGCCGAGCGCTACACCGAGGTGCGCCTGGCGCCGCCGGCGATCGCGCTGCTCGACGATCTCGACAAGGGCACCGTCGACTTCCAGCCCAACTACGACGGCCGCGAGCAGGAGCCCATGGTCCTGCCGGCGAAGTTTCCCAATCTTCTGGTCAACGGCGCCTCCGGCATCGCTGTCGGCATGGCGACGAATATTCCGCCACACAATCTCGGCGAGGTGATCGACGCCTGCATCGCCCTCGTCGACAAGCCCGAGATCACCCTTGAGGAGCTGAACCAGATCGTGCCCGGCCCGGATTTTCCCACCGGCGGCATCATCCTCGGCCGCAGCGGCGCGCGCGCGGCCAACCACACCGGCCGCGGCTCCATCGTCGTGCGCGGCCGCGTCGCCCACGAAACCGGCAAGCGCGAGGCGCTGATCGTCACCGAGATTCCCTACCAGGTGAACAAGACCACCATGATCGAGCGCATCGCCGATCTCGTACGCGACAAGAAGATCGACGGCATCTCGGATCTGCGCGACGAATCCGACCGCGACGGCCTGCGCGTGGTGATGGAGCTGAAGCGTGAAGCCGTCGCCGAGGTGGTGCTGAACCAGCTCTACCGCTTCACGCCCTTACAGACCACGTTCCCCGCCAACATGGTGGCGCTGAACGGCGGCCGGCCGGAGGTGATGAACCTCGGCCAACTCATCCGCGCCTTCGTCGACTTCCGCGAGGAGGTGATCGGCCGGCGCACCAAGTTCCTGCTGAAAAAGGCGCGCGATCGCGCCCACGTGCTGGTGGGCCTTGCCATCGCCGTCGCCAACATCGACGAGATCATCAAGCTCATCCGCGCCGCCAAGGACCCGAACGCCGCCCGCGACGCGCTCTTGGAGCGGGACTGGAAGGCGACCGCGGTCAAGGCGCTGGTCGAGCTCATCGACGATCCGCGCCATAAGGTGTCGAAGGCCGGCACCTACAAGCTTTCCGCGGAACAAGCGCGCGCCATCCTCGATCTGCGCCTGCAGCGCCTCACCGCGCTCGGCGCTGATGAGATCAAGGCCGAGCTCGACGGCCTCGGCACCGAGATCGCCGACTACCTCGACATCCTGAGGAGCCGCCCCCGCATCCGCACGATCCTCAAGGACGAGCTCGCCGAGATGAAGGCGAAGTTCGCCACCCCGCGCAAGACCGAGATCGCCGAAGCCGGCGTCGAGGTCGACGACGAGGACTTGATCCAGCACGAGGACATGGTGGTGACCGTGTCGCACGCGGGCTACATCAAGCGCGTGCCGCTCTCCGCCTATCGGGCGCAGCGCCGCGGCGGCAAGGGCCGCGCCGGCATGGAGACGCGCGAGGAGGATTTCGTCACCCGCCTGTTCGTCGCTTCGACCCATGCGCCGGTGCTGTTCTTCTCCTCGGCGGGCAAGGTCTACAAGGAGAAGGTCTGGCGCCTGCCGCTGTCGACGCCGCAGGCGCGCGGCAAGTCGCTGATCAACATTCTGCCGCTCGCCGAGGGCGAGCGCATCACCACCATCATGCCGCTGCCCGAGGACGAGAAGTCGTGGGCGGCGCTCGACGTCATGTTCGCCACCACCGGCGGCAACGTGCGAAGAAATAAGCTTTCGGATTTCACCAACGTCAGGCCGTCGGGCATCATCGCCATGAAGCTCGACAAGGGAGAGGCCATCGTCGACGTGCATATCTGCACCGACAAGGACGATGTCCTGCTCACCACCCGCGGCGGTCAGTGCATCCGCTTCCCGGTAGGGGACGTGCGCGTGTTCAAGAGCCGCAGCTCCGACGGCGTGCGCGGCATCCGCCTCGCCAAAGGCGACCGGCTCATCTCCATGGCCATCATCCGCCACACCGGCGCCACTCCCGAGGAGCGTGCCGCTTACCTCAAGCTCGCCAATGCCGTGCGCCGTGGCGACGAGGCCGAAAAGGACGCCGAGGAGGAGAAGGTCAAGGCGATCGAGATCAGCCAGAAGCGCTACATCGAGCTCGGCGCCGCCGAGCAGTTCATCCTCACCAT
>DATNNN010000286.1:0-2046 GCA_035601815.1 Xanthobacteraceae bacterium
CGAACGCGTAAGCGCAGCGTACAAGTTCGTGGCATCCCGTGATTCGCCGCGGCGACGCCGTAGAGCAGTACGGGTCGGGAACAAACTTACGGGTCTCGCGTTAAGCTCTGTTTGAACGTCGGAGGAGAGCACGATGAGGAAGCTTACAATCGCATTCGCCGCGACCGCGGCGCTGCTCGCAAGCCCGGCGCTCGCCGGCCCGGCGGGTGGCAAGGCGCCGGTGACCGTCAATCCCCTTACCGAGGCGCAGATCTCGATCGAACTGGGCCCCAACCATGAGCGCTGGCGCAGCCGCCGCGCTCGCGAGCGTGAACGTGATCGCTGCAAGACCGTCACGGTCCACCGGAGCGAGACGTCGCGTTCCAAGACGATCAGGGAGTGCCGCGACTAAGCGGTCAAATGGATCGTTAACGAGACAGCGGCCTCGCGCGAGCGGGGCCGTTTTCTTGCGCGCGGGCGGCTGACGGCGAATGCAACGAAACGTCGTCTGAGACGTTGAGTCGAACACGCTTCGTCAGGAGGCAATCATGCGCCACGAAATTCGTGCGCTTGCGGCCGTATTGACGCTCGCCGCGAGCACCGGCCTGGTCGTGGCCCAGCAGAACCCGCTGGCGCCGAGCCAGACCAACCAGAACACCCTCAATCCGAACAACAACCAGAGCGGCGGCCCCGGCCCGAAGGAAGGCCAGGTGGTTCCCGTCTCGCCGACGGGCCAGGGCACGAGCCAGGTGCAGGCCACGGACGTCCCCGGCGCCGGCAAGCAGACCATGCCCTCGACCCTCTCGGCGGAGAACTACGCCAAGGACCATCACCCGTGGCTCGACCGCGGCATGATCCTTACGCCTGAGCAGAAGAAGCTGATCTACGCGACGCTGTCGAAGGGCCCGGAAGCGAAAGCCACGGGCAACGAGAAGATCTTCGCGGTGGTGCAGGCCAAGCTGCCGAGCTCGGTGGTGCCGCAAGACCTGCCGGCCGAGCTCGCGGCGCAGGTGCCCTACATCAAGGACCTCAAGTACGTGAGGACAGGCGACAAGGTGCTGCTCGTCAACGCGCCCAATATGTACGTGAACGCGGTGATCGGGCCGCAGGGCTAACAGCGGGTGCAGCTCTAACAGCGCGTAACGGTCACCTCGTCCATGCCGCGCGCGCCGCGCACCTGAACGGTCTCCGAGCTGCAAGTGCCTGCGCCGTTGCCGCGCCACAGAGCGACGGCGCCCGGCGCCGGCTCCTCGTATTGCGGCACTTCGTAGACCACCGGTGCCGCGATCGCGAACCCATAGCCGAATGCGAGCGCGTGGCCGAGCCGCCGCTGGTGAAACCGGCGAAACGCGAAGTGGCGGCCGCGCAGGCCCGGCTTTGCGACGAAGTGCGGTGCGAGCCCGGTAAAGAGCGGCGGCCGGGCGCGCATGCTCGGCGCCCTGCGGGCGAAGTTGGGCGCCAAGCCCGTGGCGCGCGGCGCGGCATGAAAGCCGCCCATGGCACCGCCGCCCTTGGCGAATGACGGGGTGATGAACGCGCACACGCCGACCACGGCGGCGGCGACCGCAAGCTTCCGGACCATACGCAACTCCCTGTCCTCTGCCGCGCTTGTCGCCGCGCGGGCTAGCGGAACGCGTCGATGGTAACCGGCGAGGAGGGGGCTGTCGATTCCGGCGCGCTGCGGCTATTGGCTGCGCAGCTTCTCCGCCACGCACTTGTCGACAAGCACGATCTTGGCGTCGAGGTTCTTCGCCGCCTTGTCCTTCTCGTAGCGCATCCAGCACTGCGCCCGGGCCTTCTCCGGGGTGAGCACCTCGGCGGGCTCGTCCTGGTGGCCGATCACCCGCTCGCCGCGCGGGATCGGCTGCTCCTGCGCCACCGGCTGCACGCCGGCCTCGGGCGGCGGATTGGCGCCCTGGGCGCAGGCGGCAAGCGCCGCGGCCAGCGCGAGGGCGGCGAGGAGACGCGGGAGGCGGCTGTGGACGGCCATGGCGAGGTTCCGGTGCGCGGAGGGCAGTTGGGTAGCCGTTTTCGCGGGGAATTGCACGCGGCGCGAAGGCGAGGGGG
>DATNNN010000287.1:0-3219 GCA_035601815.1 Xanthobacteraceae bacterium
AGCGCCCGGTCCGGTGTGACCAGCGCCGCGGTCTTGGTCGGCGCCTCCAGTGTCTCGCGCAGGATGAGCGCGACGCTCAGCGCTTCCTCGCGCGGATCGCCTGACTCCACCAGCGTAACGTCGGCGAGCGCGGCCGGGATGTCGTCGGCGGAAAGCGTGTTGGCGGCGTCTCGCCAGCGGTCCGTGGTGGCGGCGGGGCGAAACGCTTCCGACAGCAATCGTTCGCGGGCGGGTGCCGTAGGGGCGGCTAGCGCTTCGACGTCGCTCCGCGAAATGCCGAGGCGGCCGAGTAGCCGCTTGAGGCCGAACTGTGGATGGCCGGGTGAGGGCTCGACGCCTTCGCCCCCGTCGATCAGCGCATAGGATTCCGCATCGAGATCGCGGTCGAGGCCGGGCAGGATGACGGCGCCATCGGGCCGCCGCGCGATCGCCGCAAGGAGATTCGCTACCGCCGGCAGCGAACCGGTGGAGCCCGCGGCAATCACGGGTCCATCCCCGCCGGCAGCGACGCGCTTCGCTTCGCCGGCGATCAGCTCGTCGCGCCGCTTCGTAGGATCGGCAAGGCCGCGCTCGGCGAGGTAAGCGAACCAGCCCTGGTAGGCCATCTGTAGAAACTCGAATGACTTCTCCCAGTAGCGGTCGAGTTCCGGCGGGACCACTTTCCGCAAATCTTCCAACCGCACATCGGCGATAATCAGATCGTCGAAAAGTCGCGCTAGCGAATCGGCGAGCGCGATTGCCGCCGCCGGCGAAGCGGCCAGAAGCCGATATTGATCCCCGGTGGCCTCCGGCAGTTGCGCTGCCCATTTGCGCACGAGGGTCGCCAGAACCAGCTTGCGGCTTAGCGCATTGGCCGCCGGCCGCTGCGCGAGCGGCGCCTCTTCGGCGAAGGCGAGCGCGTCCTCATCCACGTCGCCGAGCGGCACGATGCGCGGCAGCGCCGTGGCCTCGCCGCCGGCCGCCCGCAGGATCGCCGATGCCAACGCGCGTGCCGCGCGCCGCGTCGGCAGGAACACCGTCGCCGAGGCAAGCGCCAGCGGGTCGCCGCGCGGCGCAAAGCCGGGCACGAGCCTTCCGTCGAGGAGGGCTGCGGCAAGCGTCGGCAGGAACGGCGCCGACAGCGGAATGGTGAAGACGCGCGGGCGACTCGCAGCCATGGCGTGAGTTTGCCACGGATCAGGCGGTCGCGCGGCGGATCGCTTGCTCGGCGGCGGCGACGGCTTCGGGCGTGCCCACGTGCAGGAAGGTTCCTTCCAGGCGCAGGCCGTGAAGGCGTCCGGCTTGCTGTGCCGTCTGGAACAGGCGCGTCAGCGGAAAGGCGCCGGCGGGCGCATCGGCAAACAGCCGGGGAGAAAGGAGTGCCGCGCCGGTGTAGACGAAGGGGGCCATTTGTTGCTCCGCCCGCGACTGCAGCCGTCCTTCGGCGTCGAGGTTGAAATCGCCGCGGCCGTCGTAGCCAAGGGAATTCGCCGTCGCGGCCACCAGTAGCAGCGCATCCATGCGCGCTTCGTCAAAGGCGAGTGCGAGGCGTGTCAGGTTCGGCACAACCCCTTCGAGCCAGATGCTGTCGGCGTTGACGATGAAAAACGGCCCAGCCCCGATGAGGCGCAGCGCGCGGGCGATGCCGCCGCCGGTGCCGAGCAATCCCGCGCGCTCGTCGGACAAGACGATGCGCGGATGCTTGCGATCCTTGAGGTGGGCCTCGAGCGCATCGGCGAAATGGTGGATGTTGACCGCGGCGGTCTCCACCCCGGCCTGCGCCAGCCGATCGATCACGTGGTCGATCAAGGCCTTGCCCAGAACTTTCACCAGCGGCTTTGGCTGCGTTTCGGTCAGGTTGCGCATGCGCGTGCCGAGACCGGCGGCGAGCACCATGGCGGTCTTGGGCAGGGCGGGATTATCGGCTGCCATCACGCGGCGGGCGGGGTTGCCGGCTCGGTCACCGCGGCGGTCACGGGCGCGGGCACGTGCGCGTCATACCACTTGGCGAGCGCGGCGAGCGACGGGTGAGCGAGGGCGCGAGCGAGATAGTTCCACACCCGCGGCAGATGCCGCAGATACTCCGGCTTGCCGTCGCGTTTGTTCAGCCGGGCGAAGATGCCGAGAATTTTCGTCGCCCGTTGCGCTCCCAGCGTCACGTACTGGCGGACGAAGGGCTTGAGGTCGAATCCGGGATCGGCGGCGGTGCGGCCCGCCGCGTAGCGGGAGAGGAGCTTGAGCTCGAGATCCTGGCCGACGTCGACGCGCGCATCCATGAGGAGGGAGGCGACATCGTAGGCGGCGGGTCCGATCAGCGCGTCCTGGAAATCCAGGAGGCCGATCCGTTCTACCCCCTCCCGCTCTTCGAGCCACATCAGGTTCGGCGAATGGAAGTCGCGCAGAACCCAGGTCGCCGGCGCGCCCACCACCTCGGCGAGCGCGTGCTGCCACAGCATAAGAAAAACCTCACGATCGACCGGCGTGAGCGGTCCGGCGCCGCGATAGGGCAGATACCAATCCACGAGCAGCTCCGTCTCGATCAGGAACGCGCCCATGTCGTAGGGCGGCAGCTTGTGCTCGAGGCGCGGCGCCACCGGGAGCGTCGGAGGCAACTCCTGCCCATGCAGCGTCACCAGAAGGTCGATCGCCGTCTCGTAGCGCTCCTCGACCGGCATCGGCGGATCGCCGGCCGCCACGTGCTCGTCGCCGAAGTCCTCGAGCAGCAACAGGCCGGCCTCGAGGTCGGCGGACTGCACCAGCGGCGCGCTGAACGCCCGCTCGCGCAAGCCGCGGGCGAGCGCCACGAACGGCCGCACGTTTTCGGCAAGGTGCGCGAGCGCGCTGTAGGAGCGCCCGCCACGCACCGGCGGCCCGTCTGGTCGGGGCGGCGAATCCATCAAGACGGCGCTCGCGCCTTCCACGTAGAGCCGCTCATAGCGGCGTGTGGACGCATCGCCGATGAGGTGCGCGCGCCGCGCCTGGGCGAAACCGGTGGCGTCGATCAACACGCGGGTGGCGCGCAACCGCGTCAGCCGGTTCGCCCATAGCCCGTAGCCGGTGAGCCGGACGCGGCGGAAGGTGGGGCCAAGATCGGGCGCGAGCGCGAGCGCCACGTCGAGCCGGTCGGCCTGGATCAACGCTGCCGCCCGGTCCGGCCATTCGACCATCACGGCCGCGCCCTCCGATGCCTCCTCCCAGCCGAGCTCGGCGAGCTCGGCGAGCGTCGTCACCCGATAGAGA